>NZ_JAACYW010000143.1 GCF_015356825.1 Catenulispora rubra
CTCCACCCCCACCACGAACCGTGACGCGTCGAACCGAGCGTCCCACCGCACCCGGTGGTAGATCTCCTGACTGGTCCGCATCCCCGCTCACCCCTCCCACACCGAGGGGCCGAGGACGTCGAACGCACTGTCCTCTCCCACCGTGTCGACATAGACCGCACGATGCGCCTCGCCGGGATACGGCGGGTCGAAGCGCCGCACCTGAGCGGCCAGCACCTTCGCCGGCACAGAATGCGCACGCCCCGCGTTCCGCTTCTCCAGCACCGGGCCCGGCGCCAGATGCACCACGTACTCCGTCAGAGCATTGCGGCGGCGCGCGACGCCACCCACCAAGCTCCGCTGCTGCCGAGTCAGAGAAGTCGCGTCCCAGACCACATCCGTCCCCTGCGACAGCGCCTCGTCGAGCAACCGCAGCCCCTCCGTCAGCACCTCTTGGTTCGCCGACTGGTCAGACCGCGACCCACGCTTCGTGCGCAGATCGTCAAGGCTGACGAGCACCGTGTTCTCGCGACCGGCGAGCGCTGTCGCCGTAGAGCTCTTTCCGCTGCCGGATACCCCGACCATATGGAGCACCTTGGGGAACTCGCCGTCCCGCCATCTCCATGTCGCCGCCACCGCCTCTTCAGGCGACGCGAGGCGCCCCTCCGCGAAGAGCTGACGCGCCTCGCCCCAGCAGCGATCAGCGGCGCGCGCAGAAAGCTCGGCGAAGGCTTCGCGGCACGCTATACGTAGCCCCTCTATAGGGGATTCCGGCAAGAGCCCTGAGTCCTCGGCGAACAAGACCGACCACGCGACGTTCTCCGAAGCCGCCTTGTCCGCAGCTGTAGCGGCGGCGACAGCGTGAAGCACCGCCAAGTCCGTACCGAACGACATCCGCGCGAGTCCTGCCCGGCGGTGTTCGTCGTCGAAGGACATATGCAGGCGCGGAGCGAGCCCGACGACATCAGCGATGCGTCGCACGGTCGGCATCTCCAGAGACTCTGCGAGGCTCGCCATAAGCATTGCGCGCGGTTCGCGATGCGCCAGTGAGGCGACGGTGCCGACCAGGCGCGCGTTCCCGTGACAACCTGCGGAGTCGAGACGGGCATAGGCATCGGCCAGCACGTTGTCCTTCTTAGGAGCCCTTATGGAGAGCGCCGCAGAAAGCTCCTCGGCGTCGACATCCACGCCACTCCGTACAGCCCAGAACGGAGCCTGAGTCCCGAGCCTGTTCGGCACCACCTCAGCGTGCATCCAGTGCGTATCTGTCTGCACATGCGACGGCCGAACCCACTTGGCGACCCGCTCCGCGAACTCCGTATAGGAGAACTCCTCCGCAGCCCGTATTACGTACCCCTCCTGCCGGCTCAGATCCAGCTGCAGGTGCTTCTGAATGGCCTTCTCGTCGAAGATTCCAGCCCACAGGACGCGCGGTGTCGGGATCCCCAACCCCTGCAAAAAGCTCACTGTGGACGACCAGTCGAGACACCTCTCGCCGTCCCACACGGAGAACCCGTAGAAGTACCCATCCAGAGCGTCATAAGGGATCGAATGCGCAGCGAACAGGTTCTCCCCGCAGATCCGCCATCCCTCGGGTATCTGCGCGGCGACCCGACTGTGTAACGCCTTCACCCACGTGCGCGACGGATGGTGCGCGGAGTCCAGAGACCGTGCGTGCAACCCGTCCCGGTAGAGGGTGGTGTTCTCTCCGTCCATCTTCTCGGTGACGATGACGTGGCGGCCCACCAGCCCTGTCAGATCCCGGGCACGCACATCGTCCGCCGTGGCGCCAGGCGACCAGGGCAGATGGGGAGTGCGGGGATAGTGGACTCGCATTCCGCCACTGTAGGGACCTCTTCCGCGCGCCTCTACGGAATAACGACCCACACGTTCGGCGCCGTCCCGCCGCTGGATGACGAAGTCTGCCGCCCGCACCTGTAATGGTCTTTCCGGGCTATGGGGTGTGACGGTAGGGTCGGGGCGTCAAGGCGTTGGGGAGATCGCCGCTGGGGAGGGTGTTTTGCGTTTGCTGCCAACGGATCGCGTCCAGAGAACCATGGCCGTGGCCACGTTCGTCAACACGATCGGCAACGGCATGTACATGACCGTCATGGTCATGTACTTCACGCGCTCGGTCGGCCTGCCGGCCTCGCAGGTCGGCCTGGGGCTGACCGTCGCGGGCCTGTTCGGCCTCTTCGCGGGCGTCCCGGTCGGGCACCTCGCGGACCGGCGCGGGCCACGCGAGGTGAGCGTCCTGCTCGGGGTGCTGTCCGGGCTGGTGATGGTGGCGTTCACCATGGTCCACGGGTTCTGGCAGTTTCTCGGGGTGGCAGTCGTCGAGAACCTGGTCGCCTCCAGCAACCGGGCCGCGCGCGGGGCGATGATCGCGCGGTTCGGGGGCGAGGAGAAGGCGGTGTTCCGGGCGTATCTGCGCTCGGTCACCAACGTCGGGATCGCGCTGGGCGGCGTGGCCGGCGGGCTCGGCCTGGTCTTCGACACGCGCGCCTGGTACGTCGGGCTGATCGGGTTCAACGCCGTGACGTACCTGGTGTCCTCGGCGATCGCGCTGCGGGTGCCGCGCATGGACCCGCTGCCGGTGCCGCCGGGGGCCAACCGGTGGATCGCCTTGGGGGACCGGCGGTTCCTGGCCTGCGCGGCGCTGATCGGCGTGATGAGCATGCAGTTCGAGGTGCTGCTGTTCGCGGCGCCGCTGTGGATCGCCAAGCTGGGGCACGCGCCGCGCTGGACCGTCGGCGCGGTCCTGGTGATCAACACGGTGCTGGTCGCGGGGTTGCAGGTGCGCATGAGCCGGGGCGTGGACTCGGTCGCCAAGGGGGTGCGGGCGACGGTGCGGTCCGGGTGGATCTTCGCCGGGGCCGCGGTGCTGTTCGGGTCGATCGGGTGGGTGCCGGCGTGGGCGGCGGTGGTGCTGCTCCTGATAGCCGCCGCGGTGCACTCGATCGGCGAGATCGTGCAGCAGGCCGGGGTGTTCGAGCTCGGGTACGAGCTGGCCGCCGAGCACGCGCAGGGCCAGTACCAGGGCCTGCTCGGGATGATCACGGGAGCCGCGATGTCGCTGGCGCCCGGGATCTACTCGCTGGCCTGCGTGGACTGGGCGCCGGCCGGGTGGTTCGCGGTCGGGGCGGTGTTCGCGGCCGCCGGGTGCGCGATGCCGCTGGCGGTGCGGATCCGGCCGCCGGCGTTGCTGGCCGCCGCCGAGGAGCCGGGCCAGGTCGCGGTGGCCACCGCCTAGCGCGGTTGATCCCGCGCGGCCGAACCGGCGCGTTCGATCCAGCACCGTCGATCCAGCACGGTTGATCCGGCACGGTCGAGCGGGCGGGCGCCGTCTGCTTGCGGACGGCCCGCCGGTCCGGTGCGATGATGCCCAGACCACACCTCGCAGCAGGAGACGGTAGGAGTCTGTATGACCGCGTCGAAGACCGTCCTGATCACCGGCACCTCCTCCGGCATCGGCCTGGCCGCGGCGGTGGGCGCCGCGCGCGCCGGCTGGGACGTCGTGGCCACGATGCGCGACCCCGGCAAGGCCGGCCACCTGCTGGCCGAGGCCGGCGCGGTCGGCGTCGGGGGCCGGATCCACGTCGAGCACCTGGACGTCACCGACGCGGCCGGCATCCAGTCGACGGTGGCCCGCGCCGCCGCCGCGCACGACGGCCTGGACGCCGTCGTGAACAACGCCGGGGCCGGTGTGGTCGGGACCGTCGAGGTCGCCGGCATGGACCCGGTCCGGGCCGCCATGGAGGTCAACTACTTCGGCGTGGTCGAGGTGACCCGCGCGACGATGCCGCACCTGCGGGAGTCCAAGGGCCGCCTGGTCACGGTCACCAGCGTCGGCGGCGTGGTCGGGCAGCCGTTCAACGAGGCGTACTGCGCCGCGAAGTTCGCCGTCGAGGGCTTCATGGAGGCGCTGGCGTCGGTCGCCGCGACGGTCGGGGTGCGGGTGAGCGTGGTCGAGCCCGGCGCGGTGGCCAGCGAGTTCGTCGCCAGCCAGCGCCTGGACGTGCCCACGCTCGTCGCCGCGGCCGGTCCGTACGGACCCGCGCTCCAGGCCTACATCGACCGCGCACGCCAGTCCTTCGGCAACGCGCAGAGCGCCGAGGAGGCCGCCGCGACGATCGTCGACGTGCTGCAGGCCGAGGAGCCGCCGTTCCGCGTCCAGACCTCGGAATGGGCCCGCGGATTCGTCGGGAGCAAGCTGGCCGACGTCGACGGCTCCGCGGTGCAGGCGACGATGGCGCAGTGGGTCGGGTCGGCTTGACCGGTTCGGCCGTGCAGACCGTGATGGCGCGGTGGGTCGGCCGGGCCTGATAGGTAAGGGACAATAAAGGCATGCCAGGTGTCCCTCTCGACGGTGAACCCGTCCCCACCGACGGATCGCTGCCGCCGCAGGCCCTCGCCGAGCCCGACCTGTCCCGCACGCCCCTCGCGTTCTACATCCACGTCCCGTACTGCGCGACCCGCTGCGGCTACTGCGACTTCAACACCTACACCGCCTCCGAGCTCGGCGGCGGCGCCTCCCAGGCCACCTACGGCGCCACCGCGATCGAGGAGATCCGCCTGGCGCGCAAGGTGCTCGGCGCCGCGGACCTGCCGGTGCAGACGGTGTTCTTCGGCGGCGGAACGCCGACCATGCTCCCGGCCGCCGACCTCGTCGCGCTGCTCGGCGCGGTCCGAGACGAGTTCGGGCTGGCCCCGGACGCCGAGATCACCACCGAGGCCAACCCCGAGTCGGTGGATCCGGCGTACCTGGCGGAGCTGCGCGCCGGCGGGTTCAATCGGATCTCGTTCGGCATGCAGAGCGCCCGCGAGCACGTGTTGCAGATCCTGGACCGCCGGCACACCCCCGGACGTCCCGAGGCGTGCGTCCGCGAGGCGCGCGCGGCCGGGTTCGAGCACGTCAACCTCGACCTGATCTACGGCACGCCCGGCGAGAGCGACGACGACTGGCGCGCGTCCCTGGACGCCGCGATCGGCGCCGCCCCCGACCACGTCTCGGCGTACTCGCTGATCGTCGAGGACGGCACCCGCCTGGCGGCCCGCGTGAAGCGCGGCGAGCTGCCGATGATCGACGACGACGTCCACGCCGACCGCTACCTGATCGCCGACCAGACCCTGGCCGCCGCCGGATACGGCTGGTACGAGGTCTCCAACTGGGCCGCCACGCCGCAGGGCCGCTCGCGCCACAACCTGCTCTACTGGACCGGCGCCAACTGGTGGGGCGTCGGCCCCGGCGCGCACAGCCACGTCGGCGGCACGCGCTGGTGGAACGTCAAGCATCCGAGCGCCTATTCGCAGCGGATCGCCGCCGGCCACTCCCCGGCGCACGCCCGCGAAGTGCTGGACGCCGAGGACCGCCGCGTCGAGCGGATCCTGTTGGAACTGCGGCTGGACTCCGGCTGCGATATCAGCATCCTCAATCCCGCCGGACGCAAGGCCGCGATCGGTGCGGCGGCTGAGGGGCTGCTCGATCGGCAGTCACTGGCCGAGGGGTTTGCAGTCCTTACCCTCAAGGGAAGACTGCTGGCAGACGCGGTTGTCCGGGATCTCGTCGACTGAGAGGATGGCGCCATGACCGCTGCGCGCCTGATTTCCGTCAACGTCGGGCAGCCCCGCGATGTGGAGCTGAACGGCGAGATCAAGCAGACCGCCATCTTCAAGGACCCGGTCGCCGGCCGGGTGAAGGTCGTCGACCACCACGTCGACGGCGACCGGCAGGCCGACCAGGTGAACCACGCGGGCGTGCACAAGGCGGTCTACGCCTACGCCCGCGAAGACCTCGACTTCTGGGCCGCCGAGCTCGGCCGCGAGATCGAGGACGGATTCGTCGGCGAGAACCTCACCATCACCGGCTACGACGTCAGCCACGCCGTGGTCGGCGAGCACTGGCGGGTCGGCGGCGTCGAGTTCGAGGTGGCGCAGCCGCGGATCCCGTGCTGGAAGCTCGGCGTCCGGGCCGGGGACAAGAGCATGACCCGACGGTTCGAGCTGGCCCTGCGGCCCGGCGCGTATCTGCGGGTGGTCGCCGAGGGCGACGTCGGAGCCGGCGACACCGTCGAGGTGCTGTCCCGGCCCGAGCACGGCTTCACCGTCGCCGACGCCTCCCGGATCTTCCACCGCGACCGCGCCGAGGCCGCGCGGCTGCTGGAGGTCGATGAACTCGCGCCGCCGCTGAAGCTGTGGGCGCGCAAGCGGCTCGGGCTCGAAGAAGAAGGCGGCTGAGAAGGCCGAAAGGCATGCGGTGCAAGGGGGATCCCTGTCAGGAGGAACTATGCATCGGATTTCTGGGGCCGCCGGGGCGCTGACGGCTGTGGCCGCTATCAGTACGCTGACCGCGGCCGACTCCGGGGCGAGGACCGGGACGGAGACCGGCGCCGAGCACCCCGTTCGCTCCTGCTCCGCGCTGACGGCCGAGATCGTGCCGCTGCATGGCGCCGCGGCCACCGGCTCCTACGCCGCGCCCCACTGATCCGTGGGCTACTACACCCCGGTCACGAAGTCGATCAGCTCCTCGACCCGCCCCAGCAACTCGGGCTCCAGGTCCCGGAAATCGCGCACCGAGCGCAGGATCCGCTTCCACGCCGCCGGGGTGTCCACCGGCCACCCCAGGGCTTCGCAGACCCCTTCCTTCCACGGCCGGCCGCGCGGGACCCGGGGCCAGGCCTCGATGCCCAGCGCGGAGGGCTTGACCGCCTCCCAGACGTCGACATACGGGTGGCCGACCACCAGCAGGTACTCGGCGTGCGGGGAACGCATCGCCGCGTCGACGATGCGTGCCTCCTTCGTGCCGGGCACCAGGTGGTCGACCAGCACGCCCAGACGCGCGTCCGGGCCCGGGCGGAAGCCGTCCACGATCGCCGCCAGGTCGTCCACACCCTCCAGGTACTCCACTACGACGCCCTCGACCCGCAGATCGTCGCCCCAGACCTTCTCGACCAGCTCGGCGTCGTGCCGGCCCTCGACATAGATCCGGCCGGCGCGCGCCACGCGGGCCCGTGCGCCCGGGACCGCGATGGAGCCCGAGGCCGTCCGCTGCGGCGTGGCAGGGCCCTGGGAGGCCCGCGGAGCCACCAGGGTCACCGGACGGCCGTCGATCCAGAATCCGGGCCCCAGCGGGAAGACACGGTGCTTCCCGAGGCGGTCCTCCAGCGTGACCGTCGGGCCGCCGGGGGTCTTCTCGATGCGGATCACCGCGCCGCAGAAGCCGGTCTCGACGTCCTCGACCACCAGATCGCGGACCGCCTCCACCTCCGTGGAGACCGGACGGCGCCGGGCGTGGGTCAGGTCGCCGGAATACTGCTTGCTGCGGAAGTCGGGCTCTGGCACGCCTGCCAGCCTACAAAAGCTCGCCGGCGAGCTGGGCGTAGCCGCGCTTGACCGCGTTGTCGAACCACGACGCGTCTTCGTACGGCCACGAGCCGACCTCGACCGCACGCTCGACCGGGACGCCGTCCGCGTGCAGGTTCTTGATCTGCTGAGCTACAGACGTGACGAATTCCTGTTGCCCCTGAAGGAATCCCCGATCGGCGGGGTCGCCGTGCCCTGAGACGTAGGTGGTGTCCTGCGTGGTCAGTGCCGCCAGCACGGTCAGCGTCTCCGGCCAGTCGAGCGGGAACGAGTCCTTGCCGAACGCCACCGGCCCGGACTGCTCGACCAGGTCCCCGCTGATCGCGACCGCGGCGTCCGGCAGCCAGACCACGAGATCGTTGTCGGTGTGCCCGCGGCCGACGTGCCGCAGTTCGGCGACCCGGCCGCCGAGATCGAGGACGTGCTCGCGCGCGACGAGGTGGTCCGGCTTGCGCACCACCAGCTCGTCCAGCTTGGGCTGCCACTCCGGGCCGCCCTCGCGCAGGATGTAGTCGCGCAGTTCCAGGAACTCCGGGTCTTCGGGGTCGAAGTCCGGCATGTTCTCGTGGCCCCAGAAGTCCGCCGGCGGGATCTGGTGCGGCGCGTCGAAGGCCGCGTTGCCCCACATGTGGTCGAAATGCGTGTGCGTGTTGACCACCCAGCGCACCGGCAGCGGTGTGAGCTTCGTCAACTCCGCGCGCAGTTCCCGGCCCTCCTGCACGCTGCACCGGGTGTCGGCGACCAGGACGCCGTCGCCGCCGAGCACGGCGGTCACGGTGATGTTCACGGGCTCGAAGCGGCGGGTGAAGACGGCCTCGGCGGTCTCGGTCCAGGCACTCATGTCCCGATCCTGTCAGCCCCTGTCGGTTCCAGTCGGATCACAGCGCGTCTGCGCGGCGGCGGAGCGGGTACAGATCAGCGGGCGGCCGATCGGCGGCCGTCCGGCGCCCGGCCGCGTCCCGCGTCCTGACCGGCGGCTTCGACCTGGGCCGCAGCTGACAAGGCACAGGGGGAAGGACCATTCCCGGCTACACGCCGTTACACTGAAAGGAATGCCTTGGCACTCCACCTCGGTGAGTGCCAGGGAAGGGAGAGCCGGGCCGGGAGATGCGGAGGCGGGTGTGACGACCGAGAGCAGGCTCGACGAGCGCAAGCTCGACGTGCTCCGCGCCATCGTGCAGGACTACGTCGCCACCAGGGAGCCGGTCGGTTCCAAGGCCCTGGTCGAGCGGCACAACATCGGCGTGTCGCCGGCCACGATACGCAACGAGATGGCCGCCCTGGAGGACGAGGGCTACATCCACCAGCCGCACACCAGCGCCGGCCGGGTGCCCACCGACAAGGGCTACCGGCTGTTCGTGGACCGGCTCTCGCAGGTCAAGCCGTTGTCCGGGGCCGAGAAGCGGGCCATCCACTCCTTTCTGGACGGCGCGGTCGACCTCGACGACGTGGTGGCCCGCACCGTGCGGCTGCTGGCCCAGATAACGCAGCAGGTCGCGGTGGTCCAGTACCCCTCGCTGAGCCGCTCGGCGGTCCGGCACGTGGAGCTGGTGCCGCTGACCCCGTCCCGGATCATGCTGGTGCTGATCACCGACACCGGCCGGGTCGAGCAGCGGATCGTGGACTGCGGCGGCGCGGTGCCCGAGGCCACCCTGGCCGACGTGCGGGCCCGGCTGAACGCCGAGGTCGGCGCGCGGCGCCTGAACGACGTCCCGACGCTGTTGGACGGATTCGCCGAGCGCTTCGCCGCCGAGGACCGCACCTGGATCGGGGTGCTGATCGCGACGCTGCTGGACGCCGTCGTCGAGCAGCGCGAGGAGCGGCTTGTCATGGCCGGTACCGCCAACCTGGCTCGTTTCCGCCATGATTTCCCCGACACGGTCTACCCGGTTCTGGAGGCGTTGGAGGAACAAGTGGTGCTGCTGCGCTTGTTCGGCGAGGCGCAGTCCGGACTCACCGTGCGGATCGGACACGAGAACGCGCACGAAGGTCTAGTCGGCACGTCCGTCGTGGCCACGGGATACGGTCGGGGGGAGAAGGAAGTGGTCGCCCACCTCGGCGTGCTCGGGCCCACCCGGATGGATTACCCCGGCATGATGGGCGCGGTCACCGCCGTAGCCGCCTATGTGGGGCGCATACTGGCTGAGACCTAACCTTGAATCTGACGCTGCGGCGCGCGGCGCCTCGATGAGGGGTGGAGGTCGCGTGACGGGTGGGGCCACGTAGCGTGTAATGGATGCAAGTTTTTCTGGGCGGAGTCTAGCGAGGGCATGTCGGTGTCGACTGATTACTACGGCGTCTTGGGTGTGCGGCGAGACGCCACGCAGGACGAGATCAAGAAGGCGTACCGGCGCCTGGCCCGTGAACTGCATCCGGACGTCAACCCGGATCCCGGGACGCAGGAACGGTTCAAAGAGATAGGCATGGCGTACGAGGTCCTCTCGGACCCGCAGAAGCGCCAGATGTACGACCTCGGCGGCGACCCCCGAGGTGCCGGCGGTGCCGCGGGCGGCTTCGCGGGCTTCGGGTTCACCGACATCATGGACGCCTTCTTCGGCGGCCAGACCTCGCGCGGGCCGCGCTCGCGGGTCCGCAAGGGCAACGACGCGCTGATCCGGATCGAGATCGAGCTCGCCGACGCCGCCTTCGGCTCGGCGCGCGAGATCAGCGTGGACACCGCGGTGATCTGCGTCGCCTGCTCCGGCGAGGGCTCGGCCCCCGGGACCCACCCGGTCACCTGCGACATGTGCAACGGCCGCGGCGAGGTCTCGCAGGTCACGCGCTCGTTCCTGGGCCAGGTCATGACCTCCCGGCCGTGCCCGCAGTGCCAGGGCTTCGGCACGGTGGTCCCCTCGCCGTGCCCGGAGTGCAGCGGCGAGGGCCGGGTCCGCACCCGGCGCAAGCTGACCGTGAAGATCCCGCCGGGCGTGGACAACGGCACCCGGATCCAGCTGGCCGGCGAGGGCGAGGTCGGCCCCGGCGGCGGTCCGGCCGGCGACCTGTTCATCGAGATCGTCGAGCTGCCGCACCCGATATTCCAGCGCCGCGGCGACGACCTGCACTGCACCGTGACGCTGCCGATGACGGCCGCCTCGCTGGGCACCAAGCTGCCGCTGGAGACCCTGGACGGCCCGGCCGAGATCGACGTCCGCCCGGGCACCCAGTCCGGGCACGCGATCACCCTGCGCGGCCGCGGCATCCAGCACCTGCGCGGCACCGGCCGCGGCGACCTCATCGTGCACGTCGAGGTGAAGACGCCGTCGAAGCTGGACGCCGAGCAGGAGGAGCTGCTGCGCCGGCTGGCCAAGCTGCGCGGCGAGGAGCGTCCCTCCGGGGAGTTCGCGCCGGGCCAGCAGAAGCTGTTCTCGCGGCTGCGGGACGCCTTCAACGCCCGTTGACTGCCGCACGCAGGACGGTACGCAGCGAGCACGACATAAGGCACGAAGGACACAAGGGAACCACGTGAGCACCGCACCGGTCTTCTTCTGGCAGGACACTGAGACGACCGGCCGCGGTGCTCGCGTCCGCCTGGACGGCCCCGAGGGACGCCACGCGGCCCTCGTCCGCCGGCTGACGGCGGGGGAGCGCGTGGACCTCGCCGGCGGCGAGGGCACGGTCGCCGAGTGCGTGGTGGCGGTGGCGCACAAGGACTGGCTGGAGCTGGACGTCCGGGAACTGGTGCGCACGCCCGCCCCGACGCCGCGGATCACCGTCGTCCAGGCGCTGCCCAAGGGCGACCGCGGCGAGACCGCGGTGGAGACGATGACGGAGATCGGCGTCGACGCGGTGGTGCCGTGGGCGGCGAGCCGCTCCATCGTGCAGTGGAAGGGCGAGCGCGGCGAGAAGGCGCTGAACAAGTGGCGCTCGACGGCGCGCGAGGCAGCGAAGCAGTCGCGGCGCGCGTGGTGGCCGACGGTGTCGGCGCTGCACTCGACCGCCGAGGTGGCCAAGCTGCTCGCGGACGCCGATCAGGCGCTGGTGCTGCATGAGGATGCTGAGACGCCCCTGGCCGGTCTGGACGTGGTCGGCGAGGGGTCGGTGGTGCTGGTGATCGGACCCGAGGGGTCGATCTCGCGGCAGGAACTGGCCGCCTTCGAAGCGGCCGGCGCGCAGGCTTACAAGATGGGTCCCACGGTGTTGCGCACGTCTACCGCCGGGACTGCTGCGGCGACAGTGGTGCTGGCGAAGTCGGGACGCTGGGGGTAGGGCGCGGACCGTCCTCCGGATGGCGCATTGAGCAGCCCCGCGGGAACCGCTAGGGGATCGACTGGAATGGCTCGAACATTCTGGCGTACCACGAGCGCGCCGTGAGAGGAGCAGCCATGTCCGTGTTCTTGACGCTCAGGATCCCTGGGAACGCGCAGGCGATGGAGCAGTACGCGAAGGACAACCACGATCGGCTGAACGGCGTCGTCGAGGCGGCGAAGCGCCACGGCCTCATCGCGCACCGCTTCTACGGCTCCGAGGACGGATCCAGCATGATGGTGCTCGACGAGTGGCCCGACCGGCAGAGCTTCGAGGCCTTCTTCACCGAGCAGGAGGCTGAGATCCGGCCGATGATGGAGGCCGTCCACGCGACGGGGCAGCCGGAACCGGCGTTCTGGCAGGAACTCAAGACCGACGACGCTTACGGGTGGGGCGCCTGATCCTGATCCGGCGGCCGTGAAGCCGAGCCCTCGCGCGTCGCGCTGCGCCGCCGGCTACAGCCCCAGCCGCATGTGCAGGTTGGTCACTCCGTAGCCGAGGCTCTTGTAGAGCTGGAAGGCACGCTCGTTGGTTCCGTGCACGTTCAGAGCGACGGTTTTCGCGCCGAGCGCTCGTGACGCGGCGGCTGCGGCCACCATGATCGCTCGGCCGTAGCCGCCGCCTTGGAACTCGTCCTCGACGTAGATGTCGTAGATGAAGGCCTCTATGCCGATGCCGGCCGTCCGCATGGCGATCCAGAGCGCGCCGACCCGCTGCCCGGTGTCCGGGTCGCGGGCGATCCACAGGTGCTGGCAGGGCGTCGCGGGGCCTAAGGGCAGCAGGCCCTCCATGACGTCCCAGGCCTGTTTCTGCGCCGTCTCAATGGCCCAGTGGCCCTCGTCGACTTGGGCCGTCGCGTAGCTGGACATGGCCTTCGCGCGCCACGGCTGGTATTCGTCCGGCGTCATCGGGTCCAGGCGTACGTTCCTGGTGGGTTTCGTCGTCATGAAGACCTCCTCAGCGTGTGCTTCACCTTGCGGCCCACGCGCTTCACCACCGGTTTCGCCTTCGCGGACACCGCCGACGGGCTGGCCTCACGCTTCATGACCGCGGTGAGTGCCGCGCGGCGGCGTGACGACCGGGAGGCCAGACCGTCCCCGGCCGCGATGCGCGCCAGCAGCGCGGCGGTCGCGGCCTCGATCCGCGCGTCGGCGAAGCCCTCGCGGCCCAGCGCCATCGGCCAGAAGAAGGTTCCGGCGTCGAAGACCCAGGCGCCGCTGGCCTTGCGGTGCAACACCGTCTGCTGCTCGCGGGTGCCGTCGGCACCGTCGGTGTAGGGGGAGCGGGCCAGGACGGTGAACTCCGTTGAGTCAGCTTCCTGATACTTCTCGTGGACCGCGTCCGCCTCGCCGCCGACCAAGCCCGGGAAGGTGTCGCCGTCGCTCACGCCGGCCGCCTGCCAGAACCAGTGGTCGGCGTTCGTGACCACGAGCGGGGCGTCGCCCTTGACGAGGCTGACGTACTGCGCTCCCAGCAGTTCCTGCTCGGGCAGCTTCAGGTCGCGCCACATGACGGTCTGGCCCGGCCGCTTGGTCTTGACCGGATCCTGGCGCGACTTGAAGCAGGTGATCGTCGAGCCCTCGTAGCGGATGTGCCAGTAGACGTTGTTCGCCTGCAGGAACACCGCCGAGACGCCCGAATCCAGCGCCTTCACCAGCGACTTGCGCATCCCGGCCGACCAGTACTCGTCGTGCCCGGCGAAGATCAGGCCCTTGTAGTTCAGCGGATCGACGCGGCCCTCGTTGAGGTCGGCGCTCGACGCGTACTCCATGTCATAGCTCTGACGCTCGGCCCACACGATGAAGTCGTGGACCCGCTCGGCCTCGCGCGGCATGCCGGTCAGCTCGTAGGGCCGCTGGAAGGAGACCGAGGACGCGCGCAGCTTGCTGCTCTGCTCGCCGTTCTCGTCGAACCCGTAGTAGAGGTTCTTCCCGCGGGCGTTGTCGAAGGGGTACATGTTGTACGCCTGGTAGCAGGCGAAGGGGACGACCACCAGCCAGCTCGCGCGGCGCCGCAGATCGCGGACGACGAAGGGCACGTAGTTGGCGCCGTCCCCGGCACGCAGCACCGCGAGGTACGCTCCCGACTTCCAGTCCGCCGGCACGGTGAGCCGCCAGGCCGCCTCCCACAGGCAGACGACCATCCCGGTGTCCGGATCCGTCACCGGCTCGGGCTGCGGCACCACGGCGACCGGCTCGCTGCTGCCGAGCAGCGCCGAGCGGTGGTCCTTGTACGCGCCGACGCGGTAGATCTCGACGGTGACGTCCCGCGGCTCGGCCACATCGAGGTGGAAGTCGATGGACTCTCCCGGAGCCACGGCGGTGGCCGAGGCGAAGCCCTTGACGGCGGCCTGGGCGTCGTCGCCCAGCTCCGGGACGTCGGGGGAGGTACCGATCGCGGCCGCGGTCGGGGCGAAACCGTCGAGGAGGCGCATGGTGCCGTAGCCTATCGCCGGGAAAGCCCCGACCGACGGGCGCCCGAGGAGGACACGATGGCCGACGGCCGACCGCAACCCGACTGTCTCTTCTGCAAGATCGTGGCCGGCGAGATCCCGGCGACGGTGGTCCGCGAGACGGAGACCACGTTCGCGTTCAAGGACATCAACCCGCAGGCTCCGGTCCACGACCTGGTCGTGCCGCGTGCGCACTACCGCAACGCGGTCGAGCTGGCGGCGAACGCACCGGAGCTGGCGGCCGCGCTGTTGGCCGAGGCCGCCGAGGTGGCCGAGGCCGAGGGGATCGCGGACGGCGGCTACCGCGTGGTGTTCAACACCGACGCGCACGCCGGGCAGACCGTGTTCCACGTTCACGCGCACGTGCTCGGCGGCGAGTTCTTGAGCACGTTCGGGAGCTGAGTCGCGCCGGTGTCGTGATCATGGGAATCGTTCCATGGAGTAAGATCACGAACACCAACGGTGACGACGAAGGGCTCGAAGTGAACCGGATCAGTCGAAGGTCGGCGGCCTGTTTCGCCGCCGTCTGCGCCGCAGCCGCAGCCACCGCGCTGATCGGTCCCGCGGCGCCCGCGGTGGCCAGCGACGGCAACTGCAACGGGTCGAACTGCCTCTGGCTCGACGGCTCGGGCCTGCACATCGACCAGATGAGCGGGTCCTCGTTGCTGATCAACGGCTTCTACGGGCACTTCCACTTCTGGGTGAAGGACTGGAGCTACAACACCTCCGACCAGCCGTGGCCGCAGGAGGCCGTCGCGAAGGTCACGCCGCCCGACCAGCAGTGGCCGGATCAGACCCTGGCCTGCGTCCAGGGCTGGCAGAAGATGAACGACGGCAGCTACAAGTCCCTCGGCGACCCCGCCTGCGTGACCCTGCACACCTGAGGCGCACAGCGCTGACAGCGCACGAGCCCGGATGCGTTGACGGCGTATTCGGGCTCGTGCTGTCGGTGCACTCGGGCCCGCGCTGCCAGCGCACCCCGGCCGCGCGCCCGCCCTGCACGCGCACTACTTCGCGCAGGGCAGCCGCGCGGCCTTCTCCCGCCAGGTCGGCCCCGAGGACACCAGGCCGACCGGCGTCCCCAGCGCCTCCCCGATCACGTCCGGCCAGTCGCGCTGGTCGCGCGGGCCGTCCTCGTACACCGGCGTACACGACGTCACCGTCTTGGTGAGCAGCCGCTGGTAGTCCAGGTCGGGCATCAGGCTCCGTGGCAGCTTCTCCATCGCGGGCACGTCCGCGGAGGCCTGGTAGGCCCGGCACAGGCGCCGGCCGTCCGCCCGGACGTCCGCGTGCGTGACCACCAACGCGTCGGCGCCGCCGCACACGTCGAGCGCGTAGCGATGCGCCACCGCGTCGAAGTGCCCGATCCGGAACGCCCCCTGCCACGTTCCGGCCTCGTTGTGCGGCTCCGGCAGCATCGGGGCCAGGGACGCGTCCTCGGAGACGAACGGTCCGGCGCCGTGCCGGGTGCTGTAGGTGCGGACCACGCCGAGGCGCACGGTGCTGTCGGGGCCCTGGCCGGACTCCTTCAGCAGCTCCTCGGCGTTGGCGAACGTGGTCGTCGACCACGTCGTGTGCGGGTGGAAGCCGTACCACTCGTCCAGCAGCACGCCCTGCGCGCCCTCGAAGACGCAGGGCCCGGATTCCAGGAGCGCGGCGAGATACCCGCCGCACTCCTCGTCCACGATCCGCACGCGCTGCGCGAACGCCTGGTAGACGTCCGCGCAGAACTCCGGGCCCGGCAGGTCCGCGGGCAGGTGCAGCCCGGACAGCTCCAGATCGGCGGCTATCCGGTCGCGCAGCGCCGTCAGCTTCCTGACCAGCGTGGCGCGGTCCCGGCAGTCCCCCACGCGCGGTGGCTTATCTGGCGAGACGGCCAGGGAGAAGGAGACCGTCTCGCCGATCCCCATGCCGCAGGTCCCGTGGCGGGTCGACCCGGGGGTGCGGTCCCGGGCAGACTCGCGCACGCGGTTCGCGGCACGGTGGTAAGGGGTGGTGATGAGCGCGCGGGAGTCCGCCGAGAGCAGGGCGAACGGGTTCGGGATGCCGAGCTCGGCCAGGTGCGCGGCCTCGGCGGCCAGCGCGAAGGGCTCGACGAGCATGAAGCGGGACAGGTGGGTCGGCACGCCGTGGAAGGTGCCGGCGCCGAACTGCGCGAAGGTGTGGTGGCGGCCGTCGGGGGTGACGACGTTGTGGCCGGCCTGCGCGCCGCCGTTGAAGCGGATGACGGCGCGGATCTGTGTTTGTCGGTGAAACCGTGATGCGCTGCGGCCGCCGGCGGATGCGGCCGGTCCGTCGGGTCCGGAGGGGTCGGCGTGCCAGGAGCGCTCGGCGTGCCCGGGGGAGCAGAGCCAGTCGACGGTCGAGCCTTTGCCGGCGTCGCCGTAGCCGAGGTCCACCACGATCGCGTGCTTCATACCGATCAAGTCCATTGCAGAGTGCTTTCTTACTCGCGTCTACCAGCGCCTACCAGTACCTACCAGCGGCTTTCGGGACGGTTGTCGTATCCGGAGTCGTAGGTGTAGTTGGCGCCCTGGGTCCGCAGGAACCTGACGGCCGAGTCCGCCGAAGCGTGGCGCCGGTCGTGGCGGTGGTTGCCGCGGTGCGCGTCCAGGTCGCCCAGCGCGCGCTCCACGGACTTGCCGGCGCGGGACCCGACGTTGCGCAGGTCGTTCAGGCCGGCGTCCAGGTCGATCCGGTCCTCGGCCAGGCCGATGGTCAGCGCGATGGTCTCGCAGACCGCGTCCAGGTCGTCGAGCTGGACGACGTTCTGCCCGAGCAGGGCTCGCCAGGCGCCGAGGACCTCGTCGTTGCCGACGTAGGAGGAGCCCTCGGGGAGGATGTAGTAGACGTCGAACTTGCGGGTCAGGTCGCGGACCACGTCCTCGATCGGGGCGGCCGACAGGCCGCCGCGGCCGGGGCGCTCGCCGGGCCACTCGCCGGGGCGGCCGCCGCCGCCGGAGCTGCGGCCGGCGCCATGGCCGCCGCTGATGCCGTGGCCGATGCCGTGGCCGAGGATCCGCGAGACGTGCTGCGGGTTGACGTTCGGGTAGGGCATCTCGTCGCCGATGATGAACAGGTAGCCGCGCTTGCCGCGCTTCTCGTGGCAGTCCAGCGAGGTGTGGTGGGCCATGAAGTACATCGCGAGCTCGTAGGACTCCCGCATCTGGCCCCCGCCGCCGCCCTCCAGGACGATCTCGCCGAGCTGCTCGTCCATGCGGTTGTCGGACTCGAACTGCCCGACCTGCAGGGGCACCCGGTCGGAGTAGGCGTCGCCGATCGCGCCGAACATGATCTGCGGGTGGTCGACGTAGCCCTTGCGCAGCAGCAGGCCGTGCAGGTCGGCGAGCTTGGTCTGGAGCACCCGGGGGACCCCGCCCATGGAGCCGGTGACGTCGAACAGGACCGAGATGGCCAGGGAGGCCGGGTGCTCGGCGCTGTCCCGGCTCTCGCGGACCGCCACGCCGTACGGCTCAAGGTCGGGGTGCGCGCGCCACTGGTTGCGCGGGGTGCTGCTGAGCACCCGGTCGTTGTAGTCGAAGGCGCTGCGGCCGTTCGCTCTGCGGTAGGCCTCCGCCGCCTCGTATGCGTTGTAGTCCCAGCGTCCGCTGCCCATCGCCATCGCCTTCTCAAAGTCGTCGCCCGTTATCGTCCATCTGACGATAACGGTTCGAGAGTAGCATAGCGTCAAGATGACGAAAAGGGGTGGCGGGCAAAATCTCCCGCCCTGGTCGCGGGGGTGCGGGCTAGCATGGAGGCATCACGAAGACAGGAGAGTGATCAAAGGCCGTACGGCCGTTCCTATGGCAGACAACACCGCACCGCGTTCGGGCAAGGGCCGCCAGTCCTCCGCCGCGGACCGCAACGGGAGGGCGGCCGGAACCGGCCGCGCGGGGGCGAACGGGGCGAACGCGTCCTCGGGGCCTTCCAAGCCCGTCTCCGGGACCCGCGCCACCCGTGCCGAAGAGGTCGCCCCGGGCGTCGTCCAGGCCAAGATCGAGATACCGTCCGGGCACCCCCTGGTCTCCGTCTTCGGGGCCGGCGACGGCCTGCTGAGGGTGATCGAGAAGGCCTTCCCCGGCGTCGACATCCACGCCCGCGGCAACCAGGTGACCATCGCCGGCAGCCAAGGCGAGGTGGGGCTCGTGGAGCGCCTCTTCGAGGAGATGCTCCTGATGCTCCGCACCGGCGCCCCGCTCACCGAGGACGGCGTCGAACGCTCGATCCAGATGCTCCGCAGCGGCGAGGCAGACGTCGACGGGCAACGCCCCGCCGAGGTGCTGACGCAGAACATCCTGAGCAACCGCGGCCGCACCATCCGACCCAAGACCCTCAACCAGAAGAACTACGTCGACGCCATCGACCGC
Organism: Catenulispora rubra; assembly: GCF_015356825.1. Lineage (GTDB taxonomy): Bacteria > Actinomycetota > Actinomycetes > Streptomycetales > Catenulisporaceae > Catenulispora > Catenulispora rubra. Next base: position 18,406 of record NZ_JAACYW010000143.1, read on the forward strand.
AACACGATCGTGTTCGGCATCGGCCCGGCCGGTTCCGGCAAGACCTACCTGGCGATGGCCAAGGCGGTGCAGTCCCTGCAGAGCAAGCAGGTCAACCGCATCATCCTGACCCGCCCCGCGGTCGAGGCCGGGGAGAAGCTCGGCTTCCTGCCCGGAACGCTGTACGAGAAGATCGACCCGTACCTGCGGCCGTTGTATGACGCGCTGCACGACATGATCGATCCGGACGGTATTCCTCGATTGATGGCGGCTGGGGTCATTGAGGTGGCTCCGCTGGCATATATGCGTGGAAGAACGCTTAATGACGCATTCATCATCCTCGACGAGGCCCAGAACACCTCCCCCGAGCAGATGAAGATGTTCCTCACCCGCCTCGGCTTCGGTTCCAAGATCGTGGTCACCGGCGACGTCACGCAGGTCGACCTGCCCGGGGGTACTGAGTCCGGGCTGCGGGTCGTGCGCAATATCCTGGGCGATGTGGAGGACATCCATTTCGCCGAGCTGACCAGTGCCGATGTCGTGCGGCACCGGTTGGTGGGGGACATCGTCGACGCGTACGGGCGTTTTGACGCCCGTGGTGGGGACGCCAAGAGGAAGAGGCACTGACCCCATGTCGATCGACATCGCCAACGAGACCGACTACGGCACCGAGCAGGGTGTGGACGCCGAGGAACTGGTCGGGGTGGCCCGGTACGTGCTGGGTGAGATGGGCATCCATCCGATGGCCGAGCTGTCCATCCTGCTGGTCGACACCGCCGCGATGGAGCAGCTGCACATCCAGTGGATGGACGAGCCGGGCCCGACCGACGTGCTCTCCTTCCCGATGGACGAGCTGCGGCCGGCCCGGGCCGAGGACGACAACGAGCCGGTGCCCGGCCTGCTCGGGGACGTCGTGCTGTGTCCGGAGGTGGCCGAGAAGCAGGCGAAGGACGCCGGCCACTCCACCGCCGAGGAGCTGCGGCTGCTCACCACGCACGGGATCTTGCACCTGCTCGGCTACGACCATGCCGAGCCCGAGGAGGAGGCCGAGATGTTCGGCCTCCAAAAACAGCTGCTCCGAGGATGGAAGGCCAGGTCAGACGCTCGATGAGCGGTCATAGACATCGGCAGGGCACTCGTTCGGTCGCCGGGGGCGCCGCATGAGTGTCCTGCTCTTCTGGGAGATCGTCGCCGTCGTGGTCCTGGTCGCGGTGGCGGGGTTCTCCGCCTGCGCGGACGCCGCGCTGTCCCGCGTGTCACGGGTGCGGGCCGCGGAGCTGGTCGAGGAGGGCGTGCCGCGCGCGGCGCGCCTCAAGCAGCTGGTCGACGACCCGGCCCGGGTCCTGAACCTGGTCCTCTTACTGCGCGTGGCCTGCGAGATCGCGGCGACGGTGCTGGTCACCGTGCTGTTCATGCGCCGGATCGACGACGCCTGGGGTGCCGGGTTCGCCGCGATCGGCGTGATGATCGCGGTCTCCTACATCTTCATCGGCGTGATGCCGCGCACCATCGGCCGCCAGCACTCGGTGCGGGTGGCCCTGCGCTTCGCCGGCCCGCTGGCGCTGCTCACCTCGGTCCTGGGGCCGCTGGCGCAGCTGCTGATCGTCATCGGCAACGCGGTCACGCCGGGCCGCGGCTTCCGCGAGGGCCCGTTCGCCTCCGAGGCCGAGCTGCGGGCGCTGGTCGACCTGGCCGAGGCGAACAGCGTCATCGAGGACCAGGAGCGCCGCATGGTGCACTCGGTCTTCGAGCTCGGCGACACGCTGGTGCGCGAGGTGATGGTGCCGCGCACCGACATGGTCTTCATCGAGCGCCACAAGACCCTGCGGCAGGCGCTGTCGCTGGCGCTGCGCAGCGGCTTCTCCCGCATCCCGGTGGTCGGCGAGAACGCCGACGACGTGGTCGGCATCGTGTATCTCAAGGACCTGGTGCGCCGCATCCACGAGCACCCCAGCGGGGAGACCACCGAGCTGGTGGAGTCCGCGATGCGGGTCCCGGTCTGCATCCCGGACAGCAAGCCCGCCGACGAGCTGCTGCGGGACATGCAGGCCGGGCACATCCACCTGGCCGTGGTGATCGACGAGTACGGCGGCACCGCCGGCCTGGTCACCATCGAGGACATCCTGGAGGAGATCGTCGGGGAGATCGCCGACGAGTACGACGTGGAGCGGCCCTCGGTGGAACGCTTGTCCCCGGACGCGGCGCGGGTCACCGCGCGCCTCGGCGTGGACGAGCTCGGCGACCTGTTCGGCGTGGACCTGGAGGACGACGACGTGGAGACCGTCGGCGGCCTGATGGCCAAGCGCCTGGGCCGCGTCCCGATCCCCGGCGCGCAGATCGAGGTGGAGGGGCTGCGCCTGACCGCGGAGTCCCCGGAGGGCCGGCGCCGGCGCATCGGCACGGTGTTGGTGAAGCGCGTTCCGCAGGACGACGCCTGACACGTCCCGGTAACCAGGTGGCAAACCCACCCCGCACATGGGCTATAGTTTTCCTCGTCGCCGGGGAAACCCGGCAGGCGAATGCGGATGTGGCTCAGCTGGTAGAGCATCACCTTGCCAAGGTGAGGGTCGCGAGTTCGAATCTCGTCATCCGCTCAGTGAAGAAGGTTCGGCGAAGAAGGCTCTGGAGTCTGTGTTCATTCACAATCTCCAGAGCCTTCTTCGTTTTCGATAGCGTTATCCCATGACCGACACTCAGCTGGACCCCGAGAACGCCAAGCTCCACATCCTCGCCAAGGCCCAGCGGGCCCGCAACGGCGCGGCCGAGGGCGCGGCGGTCCGTGACGAAACCGGCCGCACCTACGTGGCGACCACCGTCGAACTGCCGGCGCTGAAGCTGTCCGCGCTGCAGACCGCGGTCGCGATGGCGGTCGTCGGCGGGGCGACGGTGCTGGAGGCCGCCGTGCTGGTCAGCGAGGAGAAGAAGTTCCGGCAGGAGGACCTGGACGTGGTCGCCGATCTCAAGGGTTCCGGCACCGCGCCGCGGCTGTTCCTGGCCGATCCGAAGCGCTGATCCGGAGCTCTGAGCGGCGGACCCTCCCGAGTAAGGGAGAATGGTCTGCATGACGAGCAGCGCGAGTGGACGATCCCGGTCCCGCCAGGCGGCGAACGCCGAGGCGGCCAAGAAGAAGGCGGAGCGCGTCAAGCGCAGCCAGAAGCTCGCCGAGAAGCGCGTCACCACCGACCGCGTCCGCGACTCCGAGCCCGCGCCGACCGCCTACGGCCGCGGCGTCCGGGACGACTCCCCGCCGCGCCACGAGTTCCCGGACGACTTCCGCGCGGGCTTCGCCTGCTTCGTCGGCCGCCCCAACGCCGGCAAGTCCACGCTGACCAACGCGGTGGTCGGCGCGAAGGTGGCGATCACCTCCGGGCGCCCGCAGACCACCCGGCACACGGTGCGCGGCATCGTGCACCGCGAGGACGCCCAGCTGGTCCTGGTCGACACCCCCGGGCTGCACAAGCCGCGCACCCTGCTCGGCGCGCGCCTGAACGACGAGGTGCGCGCCACCTGGGCCGAGGTGGACGTCATCGGGTTCTGCGTCCCGGCCGACGAGAAGATCGGCCCCGGCGACCGCTTCATCGCCACCGAGCTGGCCGGCGTCCGGCGCACCCCGAAGATCGCCATCCTGACCAAGACCGACAAGGCCTCCAAGGAGCAGATCGCCGAGCAGCTGCTGGCCCTGGTCGAGCTGGGCCGCGAGGTCGGCGTCGAGTGGGCCGAGGTGATCCCGGTCTCCGCCGTCCGCGACGAGCAGATCCAGCTGCTGGAGGACCTGCTGGTGAAGCAGCTCCCGGAGTCCCCGCCGCTGTACCCGGGCGGCGAGCTGACCGACGAGCCGGAAGAGATCATGGTCGGCGAGCTGGTCCGCGAGGCCGCGCTGGAGGGCGTGCGCGACGAGCTGCCGCACTCCCTGGCCGTCACGGTCGAGGAGATGACGCTGCGCGAGGACCGCCCGGCCGACCGCCCGCTGCTGGACATCCACGCGACGCTCTACGTGGAGCGCCCCAGCCAGAAGGCGATCGTCATCGGCCACGGCGGCGAGCGGCTGCGCGAGGTCGGCTCCCAGGCCCGCCGCCAGATCGAGGCGCTGCTGGGCACGCCGGTGTTCCTCGACCTGCATGTGAAGGTGGCCAAGGACTGGCAGCGCGACCCGAAGCAGCTGGCCAAGCTCGGGTTCTGAGGTTCAGGCTTTCCCCGGTGCCCGGACCGTTTCGGTTCGGGCACCTTGCTGTGCAGGCTGTCAGACCTCTGTCAGACCTCTGTCAGACCTCGAACTGCCAAGCCTGCCAAGCCTCAGCAGCGATATAGCCCATGGCGTCATTCACCCGCACCATCGGCGCATTGTCCGCGTCGTTCAAAGTCGAGAGCACGTCGACATGCGGCTCATGTTCCAGCAGGTACAGCGTCATTGCCGCTTTCAGCCGCAGTCCCAGACCGTGCCCGCGGAACTTCGCCGGCACTCCGGTGTTGCCGATCTCGGCCATCCGGTAGTCCGGGAAGACGAACACCTCATGGAAGCCGGCGATTTCTATTTGGCTTTCGCCGTCGCCGCCTGCGGCGAACGCCGCTGCCACGTACATCTGCATCCCGGCCGCCAGATTGTCAGCCTCAGTCTGCCGCCGCCGATCCAAGTCCGGCGGCGGAGTCTCGATCACGAGCTCTCCGGTCGGGGCGTCGCGCATGACGTCGTACGCCGCGACCAGCGGCTCCAGCAGGTGCTCCGGCGTCGGAGTCCGCCAGATCTCGACGCGGTAGTGCGCGTTCTTCTCCGTCGGCGCGGCCCAGGCGGCGTACCGCTCGCGGTCGATCGCCGTCAGATCCAGCTGACGACGCCACTCCTCGGCCAGTACCCGGCCGCCGCCGGCACTACAGGCCGCCTCGTAGCCGGAAAACTCGCTGGTGTCGATCACGAGCCGAGTGGCACCTCGCGCACGCGCGTAGTCCCGGCACGCCTCCAGCAGCGGCCCGGCCGACTCGGCGCGCTTCCCGCCCGGGATCCACAACTCGCCGTAGACCAGGTTCCGGTTCGCGACCTTGCCGTGGTTCATCCGCGCGAACCCGGCCGGACGCTCGCCGTCATAGGCGACCAGGCACGAGATGTGCCGAGCCGCACGCCGCCCGATCTGCAGCCTGAGGTACGACTCGGAGGGCTCCGGCGCGCGCGGTTCGTCGACCGCCGACGCAGCCCGGAACAGCGGAAGCAGCGTGGACATCGCGTCCGTGCCGGCGAGGTCGATTTCCCGGATCGTGATAGTCATCACGGCCGATGCTAGGCACGGCCCGGGTCGGCGGCGATCGAATTTCCGCCCCGAGGCCCTCAGCTGTGAACCGAAACCCCGACCTCCCGCCAAGCCGCCGCCACCGCATGCGCCTCCGCCGACCGACGCCCGAAGCGCGCCTCGGCAGCGTGCACGGTCGCGGTGCCGAACGTGGCGAACGTCGCGGCGGCCGGCAGCGTGGGCGACGTCAGCACGTCGTACCAAACCGCCCCCGCGCCTTCCCACGACCTGCCGCCGATACCGACAGCCGCCAGATAGAACGCGCGATTGGGAATCCCGGAGTTGATATGCACCCCGCCGTCGTCCCCCCTGGTGTCGACGTACCCTGACATCGCCGCAGGCTGCGGATCCCGGCCAAGATGCGGATCGTCGTAAGCCGTCCCCGGATCCTTCATGGACCGCAGCGCGACCCCCTGTACCGAAGGCAGGAACAGCCCCGCCCCGATCAGCCAGTCCGCATCCGCGGCGTCCTGAGCGAGCTGGTACTGCTTGACCATCGACCCGAAGCAGTCCGACACCGACTCGTTCAGCGCGCCGGACTGCCCGCGGTAGACGAGGTTCGCCGTGTACTGCGTCACGCCGTGCGTGAGCTCGTGCCCGATGACGTCCACCGCGCCGGTGAACCGGCCGAACACCGCACCGTCGCCGTCGCCGAACACCATCTGCGAGCCGTTCCAGAAGGCGTTGTCGTACTGCACGCCGTAGTGGACGGTCCCCTTCAGCGGCAGTCCCTGACCGTCCACGGACCACCGGTTGTACACCTTCAGATAGAAGTCGAACGTCGCGCCGAGCCCGTCGTAGGCCTCGTCGGCGCTCGGGTCCCCGGTCGCCGGTCCCCCTTCGGCGCGCACCTCCGAGCCGGGCAGGTTCTCGGTGTCGCGGTCGTCGAAGATCGAGCGGTCGTCGCTGCGCTCCACGGTCGTCGGCGCCGCCAGGTGCCGCTCGCCGACCCAGGGGACGGCGCCGCGGGTGAGGCGGTGCCGGGCGTCGGCGGTCAGCGTGCGGCGCGCCGCGTCCGCCACGTGGAGGTCGGAGTCCGCCAGGCGGGACAGCAGGTGCGGCGGGACGATGCCGCAGAAGGGAGTCCTCGTCGTAGCCCTCGTCATAGCCGTAACTATGGCCGCATTCGTCACTTCGGTCACGATTGTGCGCGGGCTGCGCGCGGCGATTACGCTGATCGAGTGAAGCCCGGCGGCCGCACCGCAGCTGAGGGGCCCTTGTGTCTCGGATCACGGACGGGGAGTGCGACCGGTGAGACGGTCGGGATAACGTGGCAACGCTATGTGCACCTCCTGCCAGTGCGGCCTGCTCCTTCTTAGCAGCCGCGACGGGGGCCTGTAAGCACCGACACAGGCCGGCTCCCTCGTCGCGGCAGTTTGTGTTTCCGCCGTCGGCCGTCCCCATCCGTTGGTGACCACCCAGGGAGTTCGAGCACGATGCGAGTACAGCAGCAGCCCTCCGGTATGCCGATCCACAAGTACGTCCCTTTTCGCTTCGCGAATATTGGGCAGAGCGCTCCCGTCGAGATGCGTGACCGCGACTGGCCGACGAAGGTCATCGACAAGGCCCCGCGCTGGTGCGCCGTGGACCTGCGCGACGGCAACCAGGCGCTGATCGACCCGATGTCCCCGGCCCGCAAGCTGAAGATGTTCGAGCTGCTGGTCGCCATGGGCTACAAGGAGATCGAGGTCGGCTTCCCGGCCGCCTCGCAGACCGACTTCGACTTCGTCCGGCAGATCATCGAGGAGAACCGGATCCCCGACGACGTGGTGATCCAGGTCCTGACCCAGGCCCGCGAGGAGCTGATCGAGCGGACCTTCGAGTCCGTGCGCGGCGCCGAGCAGGCCATCGTGCACCTGTACAACTCCACTTCGACGCTCCAGCGCCGGGTGGTCTTCGGCCAGGACACCGCCGGCATCACGCAGATCGCGGTGAACGGCGCCAAGCTGTGCCAGAAGTTCTACGAGGCGATGCCGCCGCGCGCCGACGGCACCCGCACCGAGATCTACTTCGAGTACTCGCCGGAGTCCTACACCGGCACCGAGCTGGAGTACGCCGTCGAGGTCTGCGACGCGGTGACCGCGGTCTGGCAGCCCACCCCGGACCGCAAGGTGATCATCAACCTGCCGGCCACGGTCGAGATGGCCACACCCAACGTCTACGCCGACTCCATCGAGTGGATGCACCGCAACCTGGAGCGCCGCGACTCCATCGTGCTGTCGCTGCACCCGCACAACGACCGCGGCACCGCGGTGGCCGCCGCCGAGCTGGGCTACCAGGCCGGCGCCGACCGCATCGAGGGCTGCCTGTTCGGCAACGGCGAGCGCACCGGCAACGTGTGCCTGGTGACGCTGGGCCTGAACCTGTTCTCCCAGGGCGTGGACCCGCAGATCGACTTCTCCGACATCGACGAGGTGCGCCGCACCGTCGAGTACTGCAACCAGCTGCCCGTGCACCCGCGCCACCCCTACGGCGGCGACCTGGTGTACACCGCCTTCTCCGGCTCGCACCAGGACGCGATCAAGAAGGGCTTCGAGCACCTGGAGCGGGACGCCGCGGCGGCCGGCAAGACCGTGGACGAGATCGTCTGGGCCGTGCCGTACCTGCCGATCGACCCCAAGGACGTGGGCCGCTCGTACGAGGCCGTGATCCGGGTCAACTCGCAGTCCGGCAAGGGCGGCGTGGCGTACATCCTGAAGACCGAGCACCAGCTGGACCTGCCGCGGCGCGCGCAGATCGAGTTCTCGCAGGTGATCCAGGCGAAGACGGACGCCGAGGGCGGCGAGGTCACGCCGGAGGAGATCTGGAACGTCTTCGTGGACGAGTACCTGCCGAACCCCTCGGCGCCGTGGGGCCGGATCCGGCTGCTGGGACACCACGCCTCCTCGGCGATCGAGGAGAAGGACCAGCTCACCGTGGACCTGGCGGTGGACGGGGACACCACGCAGCTGGAGGGCGTCGGCAACGGGCCGATCGACGCGTTCACGAACCTGCTGTCCGGCGTCGGGATCGACGTGCGGGTGCTGGACTACGTGGAGCACGCGCTGACCTCCGGCGAGGACGCGAAGGCGGCGTCGTACGTGGAGTGCGCGATCGGCAGCCGGGTGCTGTGGGGTGTGGGCATCGACGCCAACATCGTGACGGCGTCGCTGAAGGCGATCATCTCTGCGGTGAACCGCGCTTTCCGCTGACGATTCGGCTGACGTTCCGGCCGACGTTTCCGCTGACCCGGCCTTTCCAACGACCGGGGTGGTTGTGGAAGGATTCCCTCTGTTCCGTAACGCGCGGAACGGAGGGGACTAGTACCAATGATCATCTGGGGCTGGAAAACCGTCTTCCGGGTCATCGGCAGCGGAGTGTTCTCCTGCCCGACCTGTGGCGCGGACCGCAACTACGAACGTCGCAAAGCCCAGCGTTTCTTCACGCTGTTCTTCATCCCCCTGATCCCGCTGAAGACCGTCGGCGAGTTCATCCGCTGCACGTACTGCAAGAACGACTTCCGCGACACGGTGCTCTCCCGCCCCACCGCAGCCCAGTTCACGGACCTGCTGCAGAACACGGTCCGAGCGGTGATGGTCAACGTCCTGCGCCGCGGCGGCTGGGACCACCCGGCGGCCCGCGCGGCGGCCGTGCAGGAGATCGCCAACGCCGGCGCCATCGGCTACACCGAAGCGGTCCTGGCCCAGGACATGCAGGTGGTCCCCGCCGACCTCTCGCAGCTGCTCGCCGGCCTGGCCGGCCAACTCCCCGACGCTGGCCGCGAAGCCCTGGTCACCGGCGCGACCCGGGTGGCGGCCGCCGACGGCCCGCTGCAGCCCGCCGAGCGCGCGGTGATCGACACCGTCGGCGCCGGCCTCGGGATGAGCCAGGCGCACGTGGCGGGCATCGTGGGCGCGGTGGCGCCGGCGGCGGTGACGGGTGCGCCGGGGGGTGCGACCGGTGCGCAGATTGCTGGCGGGCAGGCGCAGGCTCCGGCTTGGGGCACGGGGCAGGCGGCGGCGCAGGCTCCGGCTCCGGCTTGGGGTTCTGGCGCTGGCGCTGGAGCGCAGGCTCCGGCCGCGAGCTCGGGCATGGAGACCATGATGATTCCGGCCCCGCAGCCTGCTTCGGCGACCGGTGCGCAGGATGCTGTTCCGCCGCAAGCTCCGGCCTGGGGCACCGCCGCGCAGGCTCCGGCCGCTGGCAGCTCGGGCATGGAGACCATGCTGGTTCAGGCACCCCAACCTGCTCCGGCCACTGGCGCACAGCCTGCCGTGCCCCCGCAGACTCCGCCCGCAGGCGGCATGGAGACCATGCTGATCCAGGCTCCGCAGCCTGCTGTGTCCCCGCAGGCTCCGGCCTGGGGTACCGGTGCGCAGGATGCGGTTCCGCCGCAGGCTCCGGCTGCCAGCTCGGGCATGGAGACCATGCTGGTTCAGGCTCCCCAGTCGGCTTGGGGCACTGGCGCGCAGGATGCTGTGCCGCCGCAGGCCCCGCCTGCTAGCTCGGGCATGGAGACCATGCTCATC
>NZ_JAACYW010000144.1 GCF_015356825.1 Catenulispora rubra
CTCCCCTTCCCCCACCCGATCCCGCTGCTGCCCCCGCTACATCGACGACCGTCCCCTGCGAGCGCGTCAGGTACCAGCCGCCGGCGGCTGCGCCGGCGATGGCTAGTAGTGCCACCGCTGTGGCTGCTGGGAGGCTGAGGGCCCAGCGGCCGTGGAGGGTTGACGGGATGCGGTGCTCGATGGACTGGGCCGCCCGGCGCCACCAGGGGCGGTTTGCGTGGTGCCGGGCGGCCAGCGCCTCGGAGAGAGGCATGGGGCCCTGTGCGGCAGGCGACCAATACCGCGGTGGGTCCCCCTGGAGCGACGCCAGTCGGTCGCGCGCCGATGGCTGCGGGCTGCGGGGTTGGGCGCTGCCGTTCGGTGCGGTTCCCGGTGTGGTTCGTTCCATGTCTGCGACGGTAGATCTTCGCAAAGTGCGCATACCAGTCGCGGGTTGGAGGCTGTGGATAACTCGCCGTGCGGGTGGGCACGGGTCACCCTTTCGGCCTAGCTGTCAGCGGGATCACAGCACAGATTCAGGCGGGGAAGACGGGAGCAGGCAAAAGGCGGCCGTCTCTCGGGGAGAGAGACGGCCGCCTGTCGAGCAAGCCAAGCTGAGGGATGTGGGCCGCGGCGAAGCGAAGTTCAGCCAAGCCGAGCGAAACCAAGTCGGGCGAAGCCAGGCCGAGTGAAGCCAAGTCAAGCGAAGCTGGATCGCCCCGAGCCACACCGGGATGGCCGAATTGGAGCAGAGTCGGAGCGAGCCGAGCCGAGCTGAGCTGAGCGAAACAAGGTCCGAGCGGATCCGAGGGGAGTTGCGCCGGGCCGAACTTAGGCAAAGCCAGCCGGAGCCGGGCCGAGCGAACTCGCGCGGTCCGAACTCCGGCTAGCAGAACTCACACAAGCCGAACCCGAGCAGCCCGGCGTCAACCCAAACCCAACCCCTAAACCGCCCCCACCGTCCGGAAAGGCTCCAGCTGGGCCGCCAGATCCTGATGGATCAGCGCCCGTACCAGCGTCCCGTGGTCCGTGTGCTCCTCCTTCAGCATCTCGCCCTCCGCGTGGATCCGGGCGACCAGGTCGCCGCGGTCGTAGGGCACCAGCGCCTCCAGTTCCACGCCCGGGCGCGGGAGGTCGCGCTCGATCGCCGTCAGGAGGTTGTCGATGCCTTCGCCGGTGCGGGCGGAGACCACGATGCTGTGGGGTTCGCGGCGCAGGAGGCGGGACAGGACTTCGGGGTCGGCGAGGTCGGCCTTGTTGAAGACCAGGAGTTCCTTCACGTCGCCGGCGCCCATGTCGGCGAAGACGGCGCGGACTGCGGAGATCTGGCCTTCGGGGTCCTCGTCGCTGGCGTCCACCACGTGCAGGACCAGGTCGCTTTCGCCGACCTCCTCCAGCGTTGAGCGGAAGGCCTCCACCAGCTGGTGCGGCAGGTGCCTGACGAAGCCCACTGTGTCCGACAGCGTGTAGGTGCGGCCGGTGGCGGTCTCCGTGCGGCGGACGGTCGGGTCCAGGGTGGCGAACAGGGCGTTCTCCACCAGGACGCCGGCTCCGGTGAGGCGGTTGAGGATGGAGGACTTGCCGGCGTTGGTGTAGCCGGCGAGGACCACCGAGGGGACGGAGCCTCGGCGCCTTTCGGCGCGCTTGGTCTGGCGTCCCTTGCTCATGTCGCCGATTTCGCGGCGGAGCTTGGCCATGCGCTCGCGGATGCGGCGGCGGTCGGTCTCGATCTTGGTCTCACCGGGGCCGCGGGTGGCCAGGCCGCCGCGGCCGCCACCCATCTGGCGGGACAGGGACTGGCCCCAGCCTCGGAGCCTGGGGAGCATGTACTGCATCTGCGCCAGCGCGACCTGTGCCTTGCCCTCTCGGGACTTGGCGTGCTGGGCGAAGATGTCCAGGATCAGGGCCGTGCGGTCGATGACCTTGACCTTGACCACGTCTTCCAGGTGGATCAGCTGGCCGGGGCTCAGCTCTCCGTCGCAGATCACGGTGTCGGCGCCGGTGGCGACCACGATGTCGCGCAGTTCGGCGGCCTTGCCGCTGCCGATGTAGGTCGCCGGGTCCGGCTTGTCACGGCGCTGGACGACGCCCTCGAGCACCTCCGAGCCGGCCGTCTCGGCCAGCGCGGCCAGTTCGCGCAGCGACATCTCGGCGTCCGCGGCGCTGCCGTCGGTCCACACGCCCACCAGCACCACGCGCTCCAGGCGCAGCTGCCGGTACTCGACTTCGGTGACGTCCTCGAGCTCGGTGGACAGTCCGGCCACGCGGCGCAGCGAAGCGCGCTCTTCCAGGTCGAACTGCTCGCCGTCGTGCCGGGATTCGGCCCACCGGTTGCGGTAGAGCGGGGCCGGCGCGTCGAAGGCGTCCTCGGTGTCCCACTCGGCTTCCGGCGTGTCGTGGTCGTTCAGTGCATAGACCTCGTCGCGGGCAGCGTCCTTGTGGGATTCCGTCATGTGATTCCTCTTCATCTGTGGTTCATCAGTGTTGACATGAGCGGCGTGGGAACGCCGCGAGGCGGGGAGAATCGCTCTCCCCGCCTCGATGGTGACACGTGCTCGCCGATCACCGACACCAGATTTCCATCCGGCACAGCATCACCGGCCGGTCGGTGAGGGCAGCCGAGGCGTGCCGAACGTGTAGGGGTTCTCCGGGCCGGGCAGCGGCGAGCCGGGGACGTAGGGCAGCGCACCCATCGGGGGCTGCGGTCCCAGGGCCGGGCCGAGGCCGGAGGCGGTCATGCCGGACGTCCCGAGCGCCGCCTGGGGTACCGCGCCGGACTTCGGCGCCACCCGGGGCGACCCGGAGGACGGTCGGGTGTTGCCGGGCCGGTTGGCGGCGGTCCGGGAGTTGATCACCGCGGTCGGGATCTTGGCGGTCGGCAGCGTACGGGCCCCGCGCGGGGCGCCGGCGCCCACGCCGACCACGACGCCGGAGCGCTGGCCGTTGCCGGTCGAGCTCTGGCCTGCGGTGTCGGCCTGGCCACTGCGGGCCGGGGGCATCGCGACCCGTTGCGGTGCGCGGCGGTCAGCCGGGACCAGGTTGCCCAGCTCCGCGGCCTCGATCTCGGCGGCCAGCTCGGCCGCGGCGAGTTCGGTGGACAGTTCGAGCAGCACGTCGGAGAGCTTGACCTCCAACGCGTCGCAGATGGCGGACAACAATTCGCTCGACGGCTCTTTCTGGCCCCGCTCCACCTCGGAGAGGTAGCCGGGGGACACCCGCGCCGTCGCGGCGAGCTGACGGAGCGTCCGTCCGCTGCGCTGCCTCCGGCCGCGCAGCACGTCGCCGAGTAGGCGGCGAACCAAGATCATCTCGGCTTCCCCTCCCTCATCGTTTCCGCTGGCCTGCTGGTTTATCTGTGAGAATCATGAGCCTGTGGAGCCACCGTACCCCGGCTGTTGCCGGATTACTCTCCTGCTTTGCTTGTTGTTATTCCCCGTTCAATGGTTCTCAACGGTTAGGACGGGGTTTCCATTCCAAGAAGTTGCAGTCCCGTTGTGAACCCGCCGTGAACCGGCCGCCACGAGGAGGGCAACCACCTGACTGCCACCGTATCCCGAGCCGCCAACAAGCGTCGGGTGATGGCCGCCCATCGGACAAAATCGAACACCCGTTCAGAGTACCGGGAGTGAGCGGCCGGGGGCGGATCGGTGATCTCGGTGCATCAGACGTCACAACCGCCTCACGCACATCGCTATTCCAGGTCGACGGTATCGGAACACCCCGGAACGCACCGCAACAGCGTTTGAGCCAAGGTGCCCCTAACGGCGGCACGGCGGCACCGTGGCGAACGACAGCGTGCCGAACGACGGCATGGCGGGAGACGGTTGGAAGACGGCTGGAAGACGGCGCAGCGCGGCTGATCCAGCAGCCCCGGTCACACTCGACCGGGCAGTTGCACGCTGCGGAGCCCTTCGGGCAGCCTTCGCCATGAGTCTCACTGATCTCACAAGCCTCAGACAAGCCTCAGACGAAAGCCGGACGCCGCAGCGGTGGGGCACCTGCTCACTGCCGGATCAGCCGTGGATTGCGCATTCCCGCGAAGATCCGAGAATTCCCGAACCTAGCGGGGCGCCGCCGCGAGCCACCCGCGCACCCGGTGCGCGGGCTGGACCGTCGCGCGGAACACGTCCGCGTCCCGGCCGTCCTCGTGCGGAGCGGCCACAGCGGAAGGCCCCGCGGGACCGCCGTGCGACCGATGCGAACCCGAAGCCGAAGCCTCCTGCGCACGCGACACCGTATCCCTCATCACCTTGTCATCCTCCCGTGCGCTCCAACCGTTTCCTTAGCGCGACGTTCGAACGGGCGCCGAGGTTGCCTCGGGGTCGGCGAGCATGCCCCTGATACGGCCCGCCTCCGGGGCGCCGATGACCACGAACATGGCCAGCGCCTCCTCCCGGCAGCCCCGGGCCCGCTCCGGCTGGCCGGCGACGTCCAGCACGTCCGCCAGCACCGCCAGGGCGGTCGCGTGCTGCCAGGTGTCGGCCGTCCCGCGCAGCACACTCACCGCACGCTCCGCGTGTTCCAGGGCCCCGCTGGGCTCGCCGAGCCCCAACAGCGCCCGCGCGCTGGAGGCGTGCGCGGCGCCCTCCATCGACGGATGGACTTCGGAGAAGTACTGGGCCGCCTCTGCGAAGTACGTCAGAGACTCCCTATAGGCCAGCGTCTGCAGGTAGATGGACCCGGTCTGGAAGAGCGCGTACCCGGTCGGGACGTCGTCCCCCAGAGCGCGACACAGGGCGAGCCCCGCCATAGTGCTCTCCAGAGCCTTCTCTGTCCGACCCAGAACAAGCAGAGAGCGCGCCATGTTCTGCCGCGCGGCAGCCTCCGACGCCACATCCCCGAACTCCCGGCTGACGCTCACCGCGCGCTCGTACAGCGCGATCGCCTCCCCGTCCCGTCCGAGGTCCGCATAGGTCATGGCGAGCAGGTTGACCGCATCGGCCTGCGTCTCGTCGCCACCCACAGCCTCGGCGGCACGGTGCGACCGCTCCGCCTCCTCTGCGGCAGCCTCTATCTGATACGTCGCATAGAGGACCCGCGCCAGAGAGTGCCGTACGCGCGCCTCACTCCGCACGTCCCCACTCTCCACAGCAGCCGCAGCAGCATTACGCGCCGCAGCAGAGAGCTCATCCGCATAGCGTTCGATACCAGGCAGCGAAACCAGGTGGTCGAGCAGTTCCACCGCGAGCGTCAAAGGCGCCACCCCGGCTTCGCACGCCGACCGGGTCAGAACCCGCCGATTGAACACCGCGTCCACGGAGCTGCCCTCGTCCGCGATCCAGCGCACCCCGGCCTCTACAGAGTCGAACTCTCTACCGGAGGACCGCGTAGGAGAAAGGCCGAGTTCTTCCACCGGGATACGTCGCAGCCGCCGCATCGAGGCGAGGTAGAAGTCGAGCAGGCTCACGAAGCCGAAGTCTGGGTCGCCGCCCTCGGCCTCGTACTGTTCGCGCGCATAGAGGCGCAACAGGTCGTGGTACCGGTAGCGGCCCGGAGAGGAGGACTCCAGCATCGCGGCGTCCACCAGAGACTCCAGCACTTCCTCGGTATCAGCCTCGTCCTGCCCGAGCAATGCGGCGGCCGCGGCGGCCGAGACGTCGGCGCTGTCCAGCGACGACAGCCGCCGGAAGACGTCCGCCTGCGCCGGCGACAACTGGTGATAGCCGAGCTCGAACGCCGCGCGCACCGCAAGGTCGCCCACCGACAGCTCGGCCAGCCGGCGCCGCTCGTCGGACAGCCGGGCCGCCAACGACCCGATACGCCACCGGGGACGCGACGCGAGCCGAGCGGCCGCGATACGCACCGCCAGAGGCAGATAGCCGCACAGCGACACCACGTCTATCGCCGCTTCGTGCTCCACGCCGAGCCGTTCCTCGCCGACGATCCGCGTGAACATGTTCATCGCCTCGCCGGGGTCCAGCACGTCGAGGTCCGCGAACGTGGCCCCGGCCAGCCCGGTCAGCTTCGGGCGGCTCGTGACGACCACCGCGCACCCCGGAGCCCCGGGAAGCAGAGGACGCACCTGCGCGGCGTCCCTGGCGTTGTCCAGCACGATCAGGACCCGACGGCCGGCCAGCGCCGAGCGGTACGCCGCAGCGCGCTCCTCCAGCCCCTGAGCCGTCTCCCCCTCCGATATCCCCAGACCGCGCAGGAACGCGGCGAGCACCGGCGCGGGGTCGGCAGGTACCGGATCGCCTCCGCGCAGGTCCACATAGAGCTGTCCGTCCGGGAAGTCCTCCCGCACCAAGTGCGCCAGATGGATCGCGAGCGCCGTCTTGCCGACCCCGCCCAACCCCGACAGCGCACACACCGCGACCGACTGCCCGACCGTGGAGGCGATCCGCGCGGCGAGCACGCGGGTCAGGTTCTCGCGTCCGGTGAAGTCGGCCGTGTCAGCGGGAAGCTGCGCGGGGACCTTCGGCGGCTTCTCCAGAGCGACACCAGAAGGCGCTTCTGCCGCTCTAGGGGCTATTTCGGCACTGTCCGCAGTATGGCGCGACAGAGAGGGATCAGCGCGCAGAATCCTCTGGTGCAGCTCGCCGAGTTCGGCGCCCGGGTCGACTCCCAACTCCTTGCGCAGCAGCCGTCGGGTGTCCGCATAGACGCCCAGCGCCTCGGCCTGCCTACCGGTCTGGTAGAGCGCCAGCATGAGCTGCGCACGCAGTCCCTCGCGCAGAGGGTGCTCAGCTGTGAGAACCGTCAGTTCGGAGACGGCGTCCCCGACCCGGCCCAACGCCAAGTCCAAGGCGATGCGGCTCTCCTGAGCCGCCGTACGCCGCTCCAGAAGGGTCGCGCGCAGAGACTCCGCATAGGGGCCCGGTATCCCGGCCAACGGAGTACCCCGCCACAGCGCCAACGCACTGGCGAGTTCTCCCCGCGCACCGGCCACGTCGCCGGACATCCGGCGCTGCTCCGCGCTGGCGACATGGTCTTCGAACGTGAACAGGTCCACGTCCGAACGCTCTGCGCGCAACGCATAGCCGCCGGCTATAGACGCAATGGCCTCCGCGCCGAAGACCTTACGGAGTCGGAACGCATAAGTGCGCACCGTCCCCAGGGCACCCTCCGGAGGCTCGTCACCCCACAGTCCCTCGATGAGTTCGTCGGCTGTCGCCACCCGACCGGCCCGGGACGCGAGCAGCGCAAGCACCGCCTGCTGCTGCGGGGACCCTACTTTGAGCTCTTCGGCTGGTTCTCCCGCGACGCCCACTCGCAGCGCGCGGACCGGTCCGAGCAGCCCGAACTGCACCACCACTGACCAATCCCACCTCATGAACGTGGCCCCCGTGGCCGTGTCTTGCCGAGTCCCGCGACAGTGTCGTGCCGCAGGCGAAGTGAGGTCCGCCGGTGGACTAGACCGCTCGGAACCACCGGCCCACCATAGCGCGGGCATCCGACATACGGGACGGGATAGCCACGGTTGTCACGAACGTTGTGACGAACACGGTGGCGGCCGACAGTCGGCCGCCACCGTGCCGGTCACATCCAGGGCCGCTCCGGGGGCCGGGCCGCGGGATGCTCCGCGAGTTCGTCCAACGCCAGGTCGACGGCCGCGTCGAGCTGCGGATCCCGGCCCGCGTTGGCGTCCGCGGGAGTGAATTCGACCTCGACAGTCGGGTCGCAGCCGTGGTTCTCCAGGCCGTAGCCGACGGAGTCGAACCAGTTCATGTACTTGGGCTGCATCACCGCGGTGCCGTCCAGCAGCCGGAAGCGGGCGTCGATCCCGACCACGCCGCCCCACGTCCGCATCCCCACAATGGGGACACCCCGGTCCTTCAGGTACTGATTGATGATGTCTCCATCGGAAGCGGAGTACTCGTCGCAGACCGACACCAGCGGCCCGCGCACCGCCGCCGGCGGATACGTGCGGGGCACCTTGCCGCGCACCAGCTTCCACCCGGCGACCCGCCGCAACAGCTGCTCGGCCACCAACGGCGAGGTGTTGCCGCCGCGGTTGTCGCGGGTGTCGACGACCAAGCCCTCGCACGCGGTCTGGGTGGCCAGGTCGCGGTGGAACTCCGCCCAACCGCGCGACCCCTGGTCGGGCAGGTGGACGTAGCCCAGGCGCCCGCCTGAGCGCTCCCGCACATAAGCCCGCCGCTCGGCGACCCAGGCCTGATAACGCAGAAGCCGTTCATCGTCGAGCGGCACGATGACGACGCGACGCGGCCGCGGCGAAGCGTCACCCTCGGCTCCCCCGTCCCGCACCAACACCACCTCCGTCGGCTTCCCGGCCTTCCCTGCCAGCAGCGGCCCCGGCCCGACGCCGGAATCCACCGGCCGACCGTCGACCGCCGCCACCACGTCGCCGACCCGCGCGCCGACCCCGGGCGCCTCGAACGGCGACCGCGCCTGCGGTACCGAGGCATCACCGGGCAGGATCCGCGTGATCCGCCAGCGTCCCTCCGGGTCGCGTTCCAAGTCCGCACCGAGCCGTCCCTGACAGCGCGCGGGATCGACGGCGTAACCGGTCTCGCGCACATAGGCATGGGACGTTCCAAGCTCCCCCTGGACCTCCCAGAGCAGGTCCACCAGGTCGTCGTGGGTAGCCAGCGCCTCGGCCAGCGGCGCGTACCGCTCCCAGACCCCCGGCCAGTCCACGCCGCCGAGGTCGTCCCGCCAGAAGAAGTCGCGCTGCAACAGCCACGCCTCCCGCAGGCTCTGCCGCCGCTCGGCCACCGGGTCCACGGTCACCCGGATCCGCTCCAGGTCCAGCGGCTCCCGGTCGCCGTTGTCCGGACGCGCGTCGGAGGGCTGCGACCGCAGCACCCCGCCGTCGCGGACCAGCACCCGGCAGCCGTCGCCGCTGACCTCGAACGAGTGCGCCTCGTCGGTGAGCGTCAGCACGTCCCGCTTGCCGAAGTCGTAGCGCCGCAGCCGGGGCTTGTCCGCCTCGTTCGACGGATCCGACATGCTGTCGCCGAGCGCGCCGTGCTTGAAGCTCTCCAGCCACAGCACGCCGCCCTTGGCCGCGCGCAGCCGCGAGTAGTCCCCGGTCGGGACCGGGAAGGGCACGACCCGGCCCGCGATGCCCTCGACATCCACCCGCGTGCGTGTCTCGTCGGAGCTGCCGGAGTCATCCTCATCGCCATCAGCACCCGGCTTCACCTCCTCCCCGATCAGCCGCCCCCGAAGCGAAGGCGCGAAGGGCGAAGGCTCCTCGGCGGACAACGGCACAAGGTACGGCCGGGCCCCGGGTACGAAGAAGAGGTCGAACACCTCGTCCGCGTAGTAGGGGTCGTAGGTGCGGTTGGACAGGAAGGCCAGATGCTTGCCGTCATGCGTGAACGCCGGGCTCCAGTCGAGAAACCGGCCGTCGGTGACGTCGACCGGGGTCAGAGTCGCCACGTCCGCCAGCCGGATCTTGCGCGGGCCGTCGGCCTGCGTCCCCTCGGCCCAGGCCAGCCACCGCGAATCCGGGGAGAACGCGGGGTCCTCGGCGAGAGTACCCCAGGCGTGGTGCGGCCCGCTGGCCACGACGCGCGCCGTGCCGCTCCCGACGTCGACCACCAGCAGCCGGTTGTCCTCGGTCGAGACGGCCAGGTGCGCGCCGTCCGGCGAGGCCGACAAGCCCGCGACCCGCGTGACCTCGCCGGTCAGGATCCTGCGGACCACAGCCTCGCGGACCATAACAGCGCGATCCACAACCTCGTGGACCACAACCTCGCGATCCACAACCTCGCTGTCCGCGACCTCGTGCTCGGCGTCGACCGGCCCGATCTCGATCGACCACTCCCCGCCGGCGTCGGTCACCCACGCGGCGGACCCGGTCTCCCCGAGCACCACCGGCAGCCGCGCCCGAACCCCCTGCGCCACCGCGAGCGCCCGCGCCGGGCCGTCCTTGGCCGCGAGCCAGTGGATGGTGCCGCGCACGGTGACCGCCACGGCGCGGCCGGTCCGGTCCGCCGCGAACCCGCCGAGGTTCTTCGACGCCGCGACCGGATACTCCGTCCGGCCTATTCGGGTTCCGGCCAGCCGCACCTCCAGCGGCCGCGCCTCCCCCTCCAACTCCTCCAGCAGCCACAACCGACCGCCCCGCATGAACACCACGCGCACGCCGTCGGTTCCGGCGTGCCGAGCGAAGAACCCGGACGGCTCGTCGGTGTGCTGACGGAGATCGGACCCGTCCGGCCGGCACGAGTAGAGCTCTGAGACTCCCCCGGCGTCCGACAGGAACGCGGCCCGGTCCCCCACCCACATCGGCGCGTCGATGTTGCCCTCGTGCTCGCGCAGGATCCGGCGGAAGTCCCCGGAGCCGTCCGCGTCGACCCACAGCTTGCCCGCGCGGCCGCCCCGATAGCGCTTCCACCACGAGGCGTCGTGCGCGATCCCGCGCCGCGTCATGACCGCGCCGCCGGGACCGTGCAACGCAAGTCCCTGCAGCGTCCCGTAGGGCAGCGGCACCGGGACGCCGCCGCCGAAGGGGACGGCGTGCGCCCGCACGTCCCCGCGCAGCGGCAGCCGGCCCCCGGCCACCACCACCTCGTCGGCCGACGCCCAGCCGAGCACGTCGGTCCGGTCGTCGGCCCAGTACGTCAGCCGCGTCGCCGCGCCGCCGTCGACCGGGGCCACGTACGCCTCCGGCGCCCCGTCGCGCTGCCGCGCCCACGCCACCCGCACGCCGTCCGGGGACAGCCGGGGGCTGCGCGCCGGCTGCCAGTCCGACGTGAACCGCGCGGCCCGCACCGGGCCGCCCGCACCGGCGGGCAGCTCGGCGAGCCAGACGTCGTCCTCCGCGACGAACGTCAGCAGGTCCCCCGAAAGGTGCGGGAACCGCAGATACGAGGTCTGCGACATCAGTGCTCGTACACTCCCGGCACCGGCGAAGGAGCGGCCGGCGGCTCCTTCGCCAGCGCGTCCAGGGCGATCTCGATCGCCTTGTCCAGCTGCGGGTCGAGCCCGGCGACGAAGTCCTGCGGCCGGAAGGCGACCGGGACGGTCGGCTCGCAGCCGTGGTTCTCCAGGCCGTACAGCCCGACCGAGTCGAAGGCCAGCGCGTAGCGCGGCTGCGTCACGAACGTGCCGTCCACCAGGTAGTAGCAGTCGTCCATGCCGATGACGCCGCCCCAGGTGCGGGCCCCGACCACGGTCACGCCGTTGTCCTTGAACGCCTGGTTGATGATGTCGCCGTCGCTGCCGGCCTCCTCGTCGCAGACCGAGACCAGCGGCCCGATCGGCGCGTACGGCGGATAGGTGTCGGGCAGCTCGCCGCGGGCGAACTCCCAGCCGATCGGCTTGCGCAGCAGCCGCTCCACCACCAGCGAGGAGGTGATGCCGCCGCGGTTGCCCCGGGTGTCGACGACCAGGCCGTCCTTGACGATCTGCGCCGGCAGGTCGCGGTGGAACTCGGCCCAGCCCGGTTCGGCCTGGTCGGGCAGGTGCACGTAGCCCAGGCGGCCCTCGGACTTCTCCAGCACGTAGGCGCGCCGGTCGGCGACCCAGGCCCGGTAGCGCAGCGCCACCTCTTCGGCGATCGGCACCACGACCACGGCGCGCCGGGTCCCGGCCGTGTTCTCCAGCGTCAGCTCGGTCGGCTGGCCGGCCTTGCCCGCCAGCAGCGCGGCCGGACCGATGCGTTCCGGGACCGCGACGCCGTCCACGGCGGTGATCGCGTCACCGGCCCGGGCCGCCACGCCCGGCGCGGCCAGCGGCGAGCGGGCCGCCGGCACCGAGTTGTCGCCCGGCAGGATCCTGACGATCCGCCAGCGGCCGTCCTCGTCCGGGGCGAGGTCGGCGCCGAGCAGACCCTGCTGCCGGGCCTCGTCGCGGGACGTCTTCGGGGCGTCGACGTAGGCGTGCGAGGTGCGCAGCTCGCCCTGGAGCTCCCACAGCAGGTCCACGAAGTCGTCGTCCGTCGAAGTGGCCGGGACCAGCGGCAGATAGCGGGTGCGAGCCGCCTCCCAGTCGATGCCGTCCATGGCCGGCTTGATGTAGTTCTCGACCTGCAGGCGCCAGGCCTCGGTGAAGGCCTGGACGCGCTCGGCCTCGGGGACGACCTGCAGCCGGATCCGGGACAGGTCCACGGTTTCCGGCTTCGCGTCGTCGCCGGCCTTGTCCGCCGGACGCGCCGACAGCGCGCCGTGGTCGGCGACGACCAGGCGCGCGCCGTCGCCGGAGACCGCGTAGCCGTCCAGCTCCTCGACCAGCGTCTGCTCCTCGCGCTTGCCGAAGTCGAAGCGCATCAGGGCCGGCCGGGACTCGTCCTTGCCGGAGCCGGCCAGCTGGGTGCCCAGGGCCCCGGTGAGCGGCTTGGCCAGCCAGGTGACGCCGCCCTTCACCGCCGCGAGGTCGGCGTAGGTGCCGGAGGCGACCGGGAACGGGACGGCGCGGGTGGTGATGCCGAAGGCGTCGATCACCGTGGCCGGGATCTCAGAGTCCTTCTTCGTCCCGTCCGCGCTGTCGTTGCCGCTGTTGCCGCTCTTGCCGCTGTCATCGCCGTCGTCGTCGGATTCCACGGGACGCCCGCCGAGCTCGGGGTCGAACGGCGAGGGCTCGGTCTCGGCCAGCGGCACCAGGTAGGGCCGCGTCGAGGGGAGGAACGAGTAGTCGAAGTACATGTCCTCCTCGTAGGAGTCGAACGTGCGCGCCGACAGGAACGCCAGGTGCTTGCCGTCGGCGGTGAACACCGGGTTCCAATCCCGGAACCGCGGCTCGGTGATGTCGATGGTCTCCAGGCTCGCGACGTCGGCGACCCGGATCTGCCAGGCGTCCGGCACGTCCGAGCGCTGGCTCCACGCCACCCACTTCGAGTCCGGCGAGAACGTCGGTTCGGTGACGAAGTTCATGCCCCAGCGCGGCATGGCCCGGAACTTGCCCTCGCCGTCGATGACCACGCGCAGCGTGCCGGCCTCGACGTCGACGAGGAGCAGCTTGTTGTCGCGGGTGGCGGCGGCCAGGTGCTTGCCGTCCGGGGAGGCCGCGAGTTCGTTGACATACCCGAACTCGCCGGTCAGGATCCGGCGGCGCTGCGAGCCGTCGGCGGCCGCGATCTCGATCGAGTACTCGCCGCCGGCGTCGATGACCCACGCGGCCTGGCCGGTCTGGCCGAGCACGACGGGCAGCCGGCTGCGCGTGCCCTCCTCGACGCTGAGGCCGCGCGCCGGGCCGTCCTTGTGGGTCAGCCAGTGCACCGTGCCGCGGACCTCGACGGCGCTGGCGCGGCCGGTGTGGTCCGGGCTGACGGCGCCGAGGTGCTTCGCGGCGTCGATCGGGCGCGGGGTGCCGGCGCGGCGCGCGCCGGGGAGGCGGATGTCCAGCGGGCGCGGATCGTCTTCGAGGTCTTCCATGACCCAGAGCCGGCCGGCGCGCTGGAAGACGATGCGGACGCCGTCGGTGGCGGCGTGGCGCAGGTAGTAGCCGCCCTCGCCGGTGGTGTGGCGGCGCAGGTCGGTGCCGTCGGGCAGGGCGGAGTAGAGCTCTGCGACGTCGTCCTCGTGGTCGGAGTGGAAGACCACGCGGCCGTCGAACCACATCGGGTCGCCGAGGTTGCCCTCGACGTCGGCCAGGAACCGCTCGAACTCGCCGGCGCCCTCGCGGTCGATCCACAGCTGGCCGGTGGCGCCGCCGCGGTAGCCCTTCCACAGGTAGGAGTTGCCGGCGTAGAACCGGCTCAGGACCGCGGGGCTGCCTTCCGCGCCGGGCTCGGCGAGGGCCAGACCCTTCAGGTTGCCGAAGGGGAGCCGGGTCGGGTGGCCGCCCTCGAAGGGCACGGTGTGGGCGAAGTTGTAGAAGCGGTGGCCGTGGCCGCCCCAGCCGCGCACGATCACCTCGTCCTGCGACGCCCAGCCGATCGCCTCGGTGCGGGGATGGCCCCAGTAGGTCAGCCGATGGCCCGCCGGGCCCTCGACCTGCTGCGCGAACACCTCGACGACGCCCTCGCGCGTGGATGTCCACGCCAGGCGCGAACCGTCCGGCGACAGCAACGGCCTTCTGACCGGAACGCGGTCGGAGGTGACCCGCGAGGCGCGGGCCGAAGCGGCGAAGCCTGGCAAGTCGGTGACCCACACGTCGTCATCGGCGACGAAGGTCAGAGTCGATCCGGACAGATGCGGGTAACGGAGGTACGTCGTCGTCTGCGTCACCTGTCGAACGTAGGGCAAAGGGTTCCGACTCTGCCACTGATAAGGGACGATGGACCGGCAGGGGGAGTTTTGAGTTCACACACCTTGACGGCCGGGTACTCGGCGGTCCCGGGGCCCGCCGCCAGTGTGGTTCGCGCTTCGAACGCGACAGCAGCGGCCCCGGCCGGTCGCCGGAGCCGCTGCTGTCAGCAGAACCCTCGCTCAGAATTCTGAGGCGAGGCCGCCGCTAGTCCAGGCCGTAGTGGCAGTTGTGGTGCCAGAAGCCGTGCCAGCCGCCGTCCCAGCCGCCGTCCCAACCCCCCTGCCAGCCGATGACGCTGACCACCACACCGTCGCCGTTCCCGACCACGTCGTGGTCGCCCACGACGTTGCCGGCGCCCTGCGTCACGTTGCCGCCGGTCCCCTGCACGACGTTCCCGGTCCCCACCCCGCTGTTGCCGGAGGTGGAACCCGAGGTGGTGCCGATGTTGGTACCGCTGGAGTTGACGTCGGCGCTGGCGGCCGAGGCGCCGGCGAGGATGAGAGCGGCGACCGTCGCGGTCGTCGCCAGGGTCTTGGTCACAAAAGACATGCAGTCCTCCGTGTTGTTGTGAAGCCCCCCATCAGGGCCCGCACTGTGAGTCTCACACCACAGAGGCTGCTATATGCGGATCATCACACTGAAACCACCGAAACCGGTCGTCGTCGGACACGAAGGACGTGCGGGGACTGGATTGTCCCGGGTTCGGGCACACGGATTGTTCGAGAGCTGATACTTTCCTGCGGGTTCACGTGCGGGACGGGGAGTCGAGGCCCCAGGTTCCGACACAGCGTGGTCGCGGATGATGCTGTCGCTCGTTCAGGCGAAATCGGGTTTGTGGCCACTGCCGTCGATCAATCACGTCCATACCATCGCTGTTATGGCATGGGGTAGAGTGGAGCTGGAACCGGAGGTCGACGAGTGGTACCACAAGCTCGACCCGCAACGGCAAGCGCAGGCGTTCTTCCACTTCGAGCTGCTCGAAGCGCGCGGCACATCTCTCGGGATGCCGTATGCCCGTCCGCTCGACGGGAAGTTCTGGGAGCTGCGCTTCCATTGTGGAGATGTACAACAGCGGGTCGCTTATTGGATCGCCGCTGATCGACGCGTCATCTTGCTCACCGTGTTCCGTAAGACACGGAGCAATGAGGCCGCCGAAGTCCTCCGGGCCAAGCGGGCCATAATCCGGTGCCAGACCGAGAATCACACGGCCGACGAGGAGGAAGTCGCGTGACGAGTCGTAGAACGCTCTCCGATCTTCGCCAAGAGAACGCTGCCAACCCAGAGTTCCAAGCCGCCTACGCCGAGGCCCGGCTCCGCTTCGATCTCGGAGAAGCAGCCCGGGCACGCCGCGAAGAACTCGGCTGGAGCCAGACGCGGCTCGCAGAACGCGCCGGCATGCGCCAGCCCGCGATCGCTCGGTTCGAAGCCGGCGGGACCACTCCCACGCTGCCCGTGCTGGAACGCATCGCGGCCGCACTGGGCCTGCGCCTCTCGGTCGAGCTGAAGGCGGTCCCCGAGGCCGCGACCGTCAAGGTCCACCAGCCGGCTCGGCCCCAGAAGGGCTCCGCGGATCAAGCCGCGACCGGCTGAGCCACACCACAAAGCGTCGGCCCCCGCACGCACCACCCGCGCGGAAGCCGACGCCCCACCTCACGCGTTCGTCGGGAACCCGAGGTTCACGCCGCCGTGGCTCGGGTCCAGCCAGCGCTGGGTGACGGCCTTCGTGCGGGTGAAGAAGTGCACGCCGTGCGGGCCGTAGGCGTGCGTGTCGCCGAACAGGGAGGCCTTCCAGCCGCCGAAGGAGTGGTACGCCACCGGGACCGGGATGGGGACGTTCACGCCGACCATGCCGACCTCGACCTGGTCGCGGAAGCGGGCCGCGGCGCCGCCGTCGTTGGTGAACACCGCCACGCCGTTGCCGTAGGGGTTGCTGTTCACCAGGGCCAGGGCCTCGTCGTAGGAGGGGGCTCGGACCACGGACAGGACCGGGCCGAAGATCTCGTCGGTGTAGATGCTCATCGATGCTGTGACCTTGTCGAACAGGGTGGGGCCGAGCCAGAAGCCGTTGCCGGTGTCGATGCCGGCCTCGGCGCCGCCGATGGTGTGCCCGCGGCCGTCCACGACCAGGTCGGCGCCGGCGGTGACGCCCGCGTCGAGGTAGGAGGTGACCTTGTCGCGGTGGGCGCCGGTGACCAGGGGGCCCATCTCGCTGTCCGGGAGGCAGCCGGGGCCGACCTTCAGCTTCGCCATGCGCTCGGTGATCTTGGCGACCAGCTCGTCGCCGATCGGGTCCACCGCGACCAGGACCGACACCGCCATGCAGCGCTCGCCGGCGGCGCCGAAGCCGGCCGACACCGCGGCGTCGGCGGCCAGGTCCAGGTCCGCATCCGGGAGCACCACCATGTGGTTCTTGGCGCCGCCGAGGGCCTGCACGCGCTTGCCGTAGCGGGTGCCGTTCTCGTAGACGTAGCGGGCGATCGGCGTGGAGCCGACGAAGGACACCGCGTGGATGTCGGGGTGCTCCAGCAGCCGGTCCACGGCCACCTTGTCGCCGTGCACGACGTTGAACACGCCGTCCGGCAGCCCCGCGCGCCGCCACAGCTCCGCCAGGAACACCGACGCCGACGGGTCCTTCTCCGACGGCTTGAGCACCACCGTGTTCCCGGCCGCGATCGCGATCGGGAAGAACCACATCGGCACCATCGCCGGGAAGTTGAACGGCGAGATGACCGCCACCGGCCCCAGCGGCTGGTGCAGCGAGTACACCTCGACGCCGGTCGAGGCGGAGTCGGTGAACGCGCCCTTGAGGATGCTCCCGATCCCGCAGGCGAACTCCACGACCTCCAGCCCGCGCGCCACCTCGCCGAGCGCGTCGGAGTGCACCTTGCCGTGCTCGGCGACGATCAGCGCGGCGAGCTCGTCCTGGTGCCGGTTCAGCAGCTCCCGGAACGCGAACAGCACCGTCGTCCGCTTGGCCACCGACGCCGCCCGCCACGCCGGGAACGCCGCCGCGGCCGCCGCCACCGCGTCGTCGACCTCCTTCACCGCGGCGAAGTCCACCGATCCGGTGACGGCGCCGGTCGCCGGGTCGTGCAGGTCGCCGTGGCGCGCGGCGACGCCGTCCCACGCGCGGCCGTCGATCCAGTGGGTGACGTGCTTGGTCATGGCGTTCCTTAAAGGGTGCTTGGGATGAATTCCGACGCTGCTGATGAGTCTGCGACCGGCGGCCGGGTCCGACAACGCCCAGGCTGTCAGGGGATCCGGCGAAAAGGCTGACAGCCTGACGGATCCGCACCCGCGCGATGAGTTCGGGCGACGCCGCCGGTATGTACCTGCGACCGACTCACCACCAAGGAGAATCCGATGTCAGACAATCGCGAAGCGGACACGGCGGCGATCCAGGCGGTCCTGACCGCCTCCTACAAGGCCTGGGACGCCGGCGACGCGGCCGCCATGGTCGCCGACTACACCGAGGACGCCACCGCCGTCATGACCGGCTCGCTCCGCGGCAGCCGCGAGGTGATCCGCGAGAACATGGCCCTGGCCTTCCAGGGCCCGCTCAAGGACACCTCGACCTACAACAAGCAACTGAGCCTCCGCTTCCTCGGGCAGGACGCCGCGATCGTGGTCAGCGAGTCCGGCATCCTGTTCGGCGGCCAGACCGAGGTCCCGGACGCCGGCAAGGTGAACGCGACCTGGGTCTTCGAGAAGCGCGACGGCCGCTGGCTGATCGCGGCGTACCACAACAGCCCGGTGTTCGCGGCCGCCTAGCGAACCGTTGAGCTGCTGAAACCTCTGAACCGCTGCGTGGCGCCCCGGCTCCCCGGGGCGCCACGCTCTCAGGAGTCGAACCCCATCCCGAACCGGTCCAACGTCCGCAGCCACAGGTTCCGCCGGCCGCCGTTCTGGTCGGCATGCCCCAGAGCATTGCTGGTCACCGTGATCCCGAACCACTTCAACGGCTCCGGCGGGAACGGCACCGGCTTGCTCCGCACCATCTTCAACGAGGTCCGCTCGGTCTCCGTACCCGACAGCAGGTCGAGCATCACGTCCGCCCCGAACCGCGTGGCCCCGACCCCGAGCCCGGTGTACCCGACCGCATACGCGACCGCGCCGCCATGAGCCGTGCCGAAGAACGCGCAGAACCGCGAGCAGGTGTCGATGACGCCGCCCCACTTGTTCGTGAACTTCAGCCCCTCCAGCTGCGGGAACGTCTCGAAGAAATGCCCCGCCAGCTTGTCGAAGGTCTCCGGCCGCTGGTCCAGCCGCGAGGAGATCTTCGAGCCGAAGTGGTAGACCGCGTCGTAGCCGCCCCACAGGATCCGGTTGTCCGCGGACAGCCGGTAGTAGTGGAAGTGGTTCGCCGAGTCGCCGATGCCCTGCCGGTTCTCCCAGCCGATCGCCGCCATCTGCGCCGCCGACAGCGGCTCGGTCATCAGCGCGTAGTCGTAGACCGGGACGATGAACGACCGCACCCGCCGCAGCAGGCTCGGGAAGGCGTTCGTCGCCAGCGCCACCTTCGGCGCCAGCACCTGGCCGTGGTCGGTCGCGACGCGCATCAGCAGGTCGTCGCGCTCCAGCACGGAGACCGGCGACTTCTCGTGGATCCGCACCCCGAGCCGCAGGCACGCGTCCCGCAGCCCGAACGCCAGCCGTGCCGGGTCGACCATCGCGCAGCCGGTCTTGTCCCACAGCCCGGCGTGGTACGTCGGCGAGGCCACCTGCGCCCGCACCGCTTCGCGGTCGAGGAACACGACGTCCTCCGACGTCTCCGCAGAAGCCAGCTCCTCCGCCTGCCATTCGGCGGTCGCGACGGCCAGCTCCCCGGAACGCCGGAAATCGCACTCGATGCCGTACCGCTCCAGCGTCGCCTCGATCTCGTCGAGGTTCTCGTGCCCGAGCCGCTCCAAGGTGTCCATCTCGTCGGGCCACCGGGACTCGCCGTTGTCATAGCCGTGGGTCAGCGACGACGAGCAGAACCCGCCGTTGCGCCCGGAGGCGGCCCAGCCGATCCGGTTCGCCTCCAGCAGCACCACGTCCCGTTCGGGATCACGCTCCTTCGCGCGCAGTGCCGTCCACAGCCCCGAGTAGCCGCCACCGACGACGACGAGATCGGCGACCGTCCGGCCGGCCAACGCCTCCAGGGCTCCGGGGCGGTCGTGCGTGTCGAGCCAGTAGGGAGTGGGGGACGCGTCGGCCAGCAGATGGTCGTACTTCATGGTGCAGCGGCACCCTCTCGGAAAGCGAAGGGGGCGCCGGTACGACGCCCCCTAAGGTTGAATTGTACTGATTTGAGCTGTCGAAGGCCCCTCAGGTCCGCCGCGGACCCCTCAGCGGGCCTTCGACGTCTTCAGCCACTTCGGCACCTCGGCGACCGCGATGCCCGCCAGCGTGACGATCAGCATCAGCGAGCCGATCACGTTGACCTGCGGCGGGATGCCCTTCTGCACCGCGTTCCAGATCCAGTACGGGAACGTCACCGAGCTGCCCGCGGTCATCTCCGTGATGATGAAGTCGTCGAAGCTCAGCGCGAACGACAGCAGCGCCGCCGCCCCGATCCCGGGCGCCACCAGCGGGAAGGTCACCCGCCAGAAGGTCTGCCAGGGCGTGGCGTACAGGTCCTGCGCCGCCTTCTCCAGCATCGGGTCCATGCCGTTGAGCCGGGACTTCACCGTGATCACCACGTAGCTGACGCAGAACATGATGTGCGCGATGAGGATCGACTTGAAGCCCAGGAAGTCCACGCCGAACGTGTTCAGGAACAACGCCAGCAGCGTGGTGCCCATGACGATCTCGGGGGCCGCCATCGGCAGGAACAGCATGCTGTTGACGAACCCGCGGCCCTTGAAGCTGTGCCGCACGATCGCGAAGGCGATCATCGTGCCCAGGATCGTGGCGACCAGCGTGGCCAGCAGCGCGATCTCCAGCGAGAGCATCAGCGGGTCGTGCAGGATGCCGTCGTCGAGCGGGTTCTTCCACGCGTCGAGCGAGAACTTCTCCCACTTCACGTTGTACTTGCCCGACGGCTTGTTGAACGACATCCACACGACGACGAAGTTCGGCACCAGCAGGAAGAAGAAGATCAGGAACGCGACGATGGCGATGACGTGCTTGCGGAACCAATTGATGACAGCCATCAGACGATCTCCTCCGTCCCGGCCCGCTTGATGTAGGCGAGGGTGATCACCAGCGTGCCGACCATCAGCACCACCGAAAGCGCCGCACCGTACGGGATGTTGCCGCCGGTGCCGATCATCTGCTGCTCGATCACCGTGCCGATGACCTTCGTCTTCGGCCCGCCGAGCATCACCGCGTTGGTGTAGTCGCCGACCGCCGGGATGAAGGTCAGCAGCGTGCCGCCGACGATGCCGGGCAGCGCCAGCGGGAACGTGACCTTGCGGAAGGTGGCCCAGGCCGAGGCGTACAGGTCCTGGCCGGCCTCGTGCAGCCGCGGGTCGATCTTCTCCATCGCGGTGTAGATCGGCAGCACCGTGAACGGCAGGAAGTTGTAGACCATGCCGCAGACCACCGAGAACGGCGTCTGCAGCACGCTGTTGTCCGAGTACGTCCAGCCCATCCCGCTCAACAGCGGCGTGATGTGCAGCGTGTTCATCGTGTGCACGACCCAGCCGTCGTCGGCCAGGATCGTCTTCCACGCCAGCGTGCGGATCAGGTAGCTGGTGAAGAACGGCGCGACGACCAGCGCCATCAGCAGGTTCTTCCAGCGCCCGGCCTTGAACGCGATGAAGTACGCCAGCGGCAGCGCCAGGATCAGGCAGAACACGGTGCACATCACCGAGTACTCCAGCGACCGGACGATCTGCTGGTGCCACTGGCTCCACACGTCGCCGAAGTTGGCCCAGCGCCAGCTGAGCACGAACCCGGTGTCCATGTCGCCGGTCTCGACCGAGGTCGAGACGATCGACCACATCGGCACGATGAAGAACACCACCAGCCAGGCGATGCCCGGGGCCAGCAGCAGGTAGGGCAGGGTCGCCCGGCGCCGCCGCACGCGCTTGTCGGCGCGCAGCTCGGCCACGGTGGTCCCGGCGGCCAGCGCCTCGGCCGCCTCGTCGGCCAGTGAGGGCGCGCTCACGAGGCGGCCTCCAGGTCCGCCTCCGCGCCGGCGTCGATGTCCTGCTTGCCGTCCAGGCCGAAGCCCTGCGACGGGTCCCACGACACGACGACGTCCGAACCCGGGCGGAAGATCTGCGCGCCGTCGTTCTGCACGAACACGCCGAGCTCGTCGCAGACCGCGGCCTTGACGACGTACTGCGTGGACACCCCGACGAAGCTGGTGTCGGTGACCACGCCGCCGGTGATCACGTTGCGCCCCTCCGGCACCTCGTCGACGGAGGCGTGGATCGACATCTTCTCCGGACGCGCTCCGACGATGACGTCGTCGCCGGAGGCGTGGTTGCGCGCGGCGGGAATCAGAACCCTGGTGCCGTCCTCCAACGTCACCTGTACGTGCTCGCCGACGGTCCCGGAAGCCTTGCCCGGCAACAGGTTCGACTGCCCGAGGAAGTTCGCGACGAACGTCGTCTTCGGGTTCTCGTACAGGTCGGTCGGCGACCCGAGCTGCTCGATCCGGCCCAGGTTCATCACCGCGATGGTGTCGGCCATGGTCATGGCCTCCTCCTGGTCGTGCGTGACGTGCACGAACGTCAGGCCCACCTCGGTCTGGATCCGCTTGAGCTCGATCTGCATCTGCCGGCGCAGCTTCAGGTCCAGCGCGCCCAGCGGCTCGTCCAGCAGCAGCACCTGCGGCCGGTTGATCAGCGCCCGGCCGAGCGCGACGCGCTGCTGCTGGCCGCCGGAGAGCTGGTTGGGCTTGCGCGCGCCGATGTTCGAGAGCTCGATCAGGTCCAGCATGTCCTGGACCGGCTTCTTGACGTCCTTGACGCCGCGCCGCTTGAGGCCGAAGGCGATGTTGTCCTGGATGGTCAGGTGCGGGAACAGCGCGTAGTTCTGGAAGACGGTGTTCACCGGTCGCTTGTAGGGGCGCAGCCGGGTGATGTCGTGGTCCCCGATCAGGACCCGGCCGTTCGTCGGCTCCTCCAGACCGGAGACCATGCGCAGCGTCGTGGTCTTGCCGCAGCCGGACGCGCCGAGCAGCGCGAAGAACGAGCCCTGCGGGATCGTCAGCGTCAGATCCTTCACGGCGGCGAAGTCGCCGAAGCGCTTGGTGACGTTCACCAGCCTCAGGTCGCCGGCGACGCCACCCGCGGCCGAGGTCTCAGTGTTCTTACTCATCTACCGCTGCCTGCCTGTCTTGCCTTCGGGGAGGGGATCGGAAAGGGGAAGGGAGGGGATCGGCATCAGCCGGTGACGTCCTTGAACTGCGAGACGTACTTGTCCAGCGTCTTCAGGTCCAGGTTCTGGAACTCGTGCGCCTTGGCCTTGGTGGCCGCGTCCGGGAAGATCAGCTGGTTCTGCAGCGCGTTCTTGTCGATCGCCTGCATCGCGGTGTCCGCGCCCTGCATCGAGGGGATGTAGCTGATGAAGTCGTCCAACCCGGCGCCGACCTTCGGCTCCAGCATGTAGTTCATGAACTTCTCGGCGTTGGTCTTGTGGGAGGCCAGGGCCGGGACGCACATGTTGTCGGCGAACCAGAGCATGCCCTCGGAGGGCACCACCCAGACGATGTTCGGGTCGCCGATCTGCGCGATGTCGCCGGAGTACGCCATGCACATGGCGTAGTTCCCGTTGGTCAGGTCGTTGATGTAGTCGTTGCCGGTGAACTGCCGGATCTGGTTGTTGTCCCGGGCCTTCTGGATGTAGGCCACGGCCGCGCTGAACTGGTCGTCGGTGAACTTCGACGGGTCGGCCCCGGTGGCCAGCAGGCCGAAGCCGACGCCGTCCTCCATCTCGGCGAAGTAGCCGACCTTCCCCTTGTACTTGGCGTCGGTCAACATGTCCTTGATGGACAGCTGCTGCGCCTGGGCCGCGGTCAGGCCGGCGGACTTCAGGTTGACGCCCACCAGGGTGAAGCCCAGCGCCCACGGCACGGTGTGCTTGCGGTTCGGGTCGTACGCCGGGTTGGCCGCCTCGGGCAGCAGGTCCTTGGAGTTCGGGATGTTCGCCAGGTTCAGCGGCTCCAGGTAGCCCATCTGCCGGAGCTTGCCGATCATCCAGTCCGAGAGCACCATCAGGTCCCGGCCGGTGTCCTGGCCGGCGGCCAGCTGCTGGTGGATCTTGGCGAAGAAGTCGTCGTTGGAGTTGACGTCCTCGGTGTAGTTGACCGTGATCCCGGTCTCGGTCTTGAAGGTGTCCAGCGTCGGCCGCTTGTTCTTGTCTTTCGGGTCGACGTCGATGTAGGACACCCAGTTGGAGAAGTTGACGATCTTCTCGGTGTCCGACTTGTCGGTGCCGGCCTTGCCCTCCAACGGGGCGGCCGAGGACGACGAGCCCGAGCCGGCACCGGAACCGGAGCCCGGGGCCGCGGCCGAGCCGCTCTTGGTCTTCGTCGCGCACGCGCCGAGCAGGCCGGCCGCGCCCAGACCGGCGCCGGCGGCCAGGAAGCCGCGGCGCGAGGCGCCCCCGCCGAGCTGGCGCTTGAAGGCTTCAGGGAAACGGTCGGCGGAGTCGAGGAACTCCTCGCGGGACCGGGATATGTCGTTCATGCGATGGTCCGTCCTATCACCTGTGGGGCTGAACAGCGGGGCGGTTGGTGCGGGTGGCAGTGTGGCGGCGGTGCGGTGGCCTGCGCGGTGGCAGGTATCTCAAAGCGCGAAGATAGTCCGGTGCCAGGGCTTGCGGGCCACTCCGGTGAGGTCGTGCATGGTGTGCTTGACCTGCGTGTACTCCTCGAAGGAGTAGGACGACATGTCCTTGCCGAACCCGGAGGACTTGTAGCCCCCGTGCGGCATCTCGCTGATGATCGGGATGTGGTCGTTGACCCAGACGCAGCCCGCGGCGAGCTCGCGCACGGCCCGCAGCGCGCGGTGGTGGTCGCGGGTCCAGGCCGAGGCGGCCAGGCCGTAGGGGGTGTCGTTGGCCAACGCGAAGGCCTCGTCGTCGGTGTCGAACGGCAGCGCCGTGAGCACCGGCCCGAAGACCTCGTCGCGGACGATCTCCGAGTCCTGCGCGACCCCGGTGACCAGCGTCGGCCGGTAGTACGCGCCGGCCGCCAGGGGCCCGCCGGGCGCCTCGCCGCCGACCACGATCTTCGCCCCGTAGCCGCGGGCGCGGTCCACGAAGCCGGCCACGCTGTCCCGCTGCCGGTAGGACACCAGCGGGCCGAGGTCGGTCGCGGGGTCGAAGGGGTCGCCGAGCTTGACCTCGGCGTACAGGTCCGCGACGCCGGCCACGAACTCGTCGAAGCGGCTGCGGTGCACGTACGCGCGGGTCGCCGCGGTGCAGTCCTGGCCGGTGTTGATCAGCGAGCCGGCGACCGCACCGTGGATCGCGGCCTCCAGGTCCGCGTCGTCGAACACGACGAAGGGCGCCTTGCCGCCGAGCTCCAGGTGCACGCGCTTGACCGTGCGGGAGGCGATCTCCATGACCCGCTTGCCGACCGGCGTGGAGCCGGTGAACGACACCATCCGCACCCCCGGGTGCGCCATCAGCGCCTCGCCGGCCACCGGACCGGTGCCGACGACCACGTTGACCACGCCGTCCGGGATCCCGGCGTCGGTGCAGGCCTGCGCGAACAGCAGCGCGGTCAGCGGCGTGATCTCGGCCGGCTTCAGGACGATGGTGTTGCCCGCGGCGATCGCCGGCAGGATCTTCCACGCGGCCATCTGCAGCGGGTAGTTCCACGGCGCGATCGAGGCCACCACGCCGATCGGCTCGCGCCGGATCGCGCTGGTGTGGTCGGCGGAGTACTCGGCCGAGGCCTTGCCCTCCAGGTGACGCGCGGCGCCGGCGAAGAACGCGGTGTTGTCCACGGTGCCGGGGACGTCGAAGCCGGTGGACAGCCGGATCGGCTTGCCGGTCTGGCGCGACTCGGTCTCGGCGAACTCCTGGGCGCGCTCGTCGAGCAGCTGCGCGAGCCGGTGCAGGGCGGCGGAGCGCTCGGCGGGCGTGGCCCTGCTCCATTCGGGGTACGCCCGCTCGGCCGCGTCCACGGCCAGGCCGGCGTCGTGCTCGTCACCGAGTACGACCTCGGCGACGGTGGAGCCGTCCGCCGGATTCGTGACCTGATGCACGACTCCTGACGATCCGGTCCTCAGTCCCCCGCCGATGTACTGGTGCACAACGTTCTCCCTTGACGGCTTGCAAACCCCGACACGCTCACCGGGTACACCGACGCACTCGCCGGTCACTTCCTGTTGGCGGCGCGGTCATGCGCGTTCGAGTGAGGATCGTTACAGACATCCGGCGGAGAAACAAGGGATTCCGTCGAAGAAAATGATTCTCGCAACGAAATCGCGACCTGGCCTTGGCCTGCGGAAACCGATCCCGCGTCGCATCGATGTGACATCGATACGACGCAATCCCTTGCGCCGCCCCGGACGCACCTGGCAGGGTGCCTCGGCAGTGCGATCGTTCTGAACACAGTGCAAAGAACAACGGGTTAAGTACCCCGCACCCCCGCGGCACCCCGGGCGTCCCGAAGACACCACCCGCACCATGAGCCCCGCACGTCCCCAGGAGCCACCGTGAGCAGCGCAGACCGCCCCGAGCCGACCGCCGACACCCCGACCCCGGCCTACGGCGGGACGCTCCCGACCCCCTCGATGTACTCCACGCAGTACCCGACCGTCGGCGACGTCCTGCAGCTCGGCCCGGTCAAGCAGG
Organism: Catenulispora rubra; assembly: GCF_015356825.1. Taxonomy (GTDB): domain Bacteria; phylum Actinomycetota; class Actinomycetes; order Streptomycetales; family Catenulisporaceae; genus Catenulispora; species Catenulispora rubra. The sequence continues at coordinate 25,828 of NZ_JAACYW010000144.1, forward strand.
GCGGTCCCCGGGTGGTGGCCGGCGCGGGCGGGCTGGACCGGGTGGTGCGCTGGGTGCACGTCACCGAGCTGGTGGACGTCGGCACCATCCTGCGCGGCGGCGAGCTGGTGCTGTCCACCGGCATCGCCTGGCCCGAGGACCGCGACCGGCTCGCCGACTTCGTCGCCGACCTGGCCAAGCTCGGCGCCGCCGGCCTGGTGCTGGAGCTGGGGCGCCGCTACACCGACAGCAGCCTGCCCAAGGCGCTGCTGGCCGCCGCCGAGAAGCACGACCTGCCGGTGATCACGCTGGCCCTGGACACACGTTTCGTCACCATTACCGAAGCCGTGCACGGCCTGATCATCGACGCGCAGCTGGCCGAGCTGCGCGCCTCGGACGAGGTGCACCAGACCTTCACCGAACTCGCCGTCGAGGGCGCCTCGCCGGACGAGGTGGTCCAGCAGATCGGCCGGATGTCCGGCTGCCCGGTCGTGCTGGAGAACCTGGCGCACCAGGTCCTCACCTACTCCCAGGCCGGCGCCGACCCCTCGGTCCTGCTCGACGGCTGGGAGGGCCGCTCCCGCTCGGTGCGCACGGCCACCGGCCGCACCGTCTACGACGAGCGCTCCGGCTGGCTGACCACGGTGGTCGGCGCGCGCGGCCACGACTGGGGCCGCCTGGTCCTGATCTGCAACGACCCGGTCCCGGTGCCGCGCCTGTCCATGCTCCTGGAGCGCGCCGCCGCGACCCTGGCCCTGAACCGGCTGGTCGAGCGGGACCGGGACTCGCTGGAGCGGCAGACGCACCGGACGCTGCTGACCGCGATCCTGTCCCACGGCCAGCCGGCCTCCGAGGTGGCGCTCCGGGCCCGGGCGCTCGGCGTGACCCTCGACGGCCGCCGGCTGGTCGGCGTGGTCATGCGGCTGCGCACCGCCGCGCATCCCACGGCGCTGGAGACCCAGGCCCGGCTGCGCGAGCTCACCGACCAGGCCGCGGCGGCGATCCGGGACCGCCGGCTGTCGGCGTTGATCGGCACGCTGGACGAACACAGCGTCGGCCTGCTGCTGGCGCTGGGCCCGCAGGACCGCGAGGACGCCGCCCTGGACGGCTTCGCCGAGCGCGTCCGGCGCCTGGTCGAGCGCCCGACGTCACCTTCTTCCGCCGACGGCTACGTCATCGCGGTCGGCACCTCGGTCGGCGCGGTGCGCGACGCGCGGCGCTCGCTGCTGGAGGCGGTACAGGTCGCGGACGCGGCCGTCCGGCAGCCGGCCGGCCAGGCGCCGTACCACCGGCTGGTCGACGTCCGGCTGCGCGGGCTGCTGCACCTGCTGCGCGACGACGCGCGCCTGCAGACCTTCGTCGAGCGCGAACTCGGCCCGCTGCTGGCCTACGACGCCGAACGCGGCACGGATCTGGTCAAGATGCTGAGCGTCTACGTGGACTCCGGCCGCAACAAGTCGGCGGCGGCCGACGCGGCGCACCTGTCGCGGCCGTCGTTCTACGAGCGGCTGCACCGGATCGAGCGGATCCTGTCGGTCGATCTGGACTCGGTGGAGTCGTGTCTGGCGTTGCACGTGGCGCTGCTGGCGTTGGAGGCTATAAGGCCATGAGCGCCCAACAGCCCTATGACGAAGTCGCCGAGCTCTACGCCGACAAGTTCAGCGACAGTTTGTCGAGCTATCCGCTGGAACGCGGTCTGCTCGCCTCGTTCGCCGAGCTGGCGAAGGCGGTCGAGGGTCCGGTTGGTAGTCCGGTCGCGGACCTGGGCTGCGGACCCGGGTACGTCACCGCGCACCTGGGCTCGCTGGGGCTGGACGCGTTCGGCGTCGATGTCTCCTCCGGCATGATCGAGCAGGCCGAGGCCCGGCATCCGGAGCTGCGGTTCGAGATCGGGTCGATGGCCGCGCTGGACATCGCCGACGGCTCGCTGAGCGGTCTGGTGTCCCGGTACTCGATCATCCACACGGTGCCCGAGGACGTCCCCGCGATCCTCGCCGAGTTCCGCAGGGTCCTGGCTCCCGGCGGCCACGCGCTGATCAGCTTCCCGGGCACCGACGACGCCTCGCCGCCGACGGTCCCCTACGACCACACGGTCCACACCGCCTACCGCTGGTGGCCCGACCATTTCAGTGCCCTGCTGCACGAGGCGGGCCTGGAGGAGGTCGGCCGGTTGATCGAGCGTGCGGCGCCGGACGCGCCGCGGCCTTTCCCGATGGTCAATTTGGTGCCCGTGGCGTTGGTCGCCCAGGCCGGGACGATGATCCATCAGGCCGACCACCGGGGATCCGTGGTCGAGTACTCGGACAGCAAGAGCTATGGCGACGTCCTTGAAGAGGCCTTCGGC
>NZ_JAACYW010000145.1 GCF_015356825.1 Catenulispora rubra
GCATTCTGCACAGGGAGCCCAGCACCACCATGACTGACATGAACCACCGGCTGGCCCGGAGCGGTGGCGCGATCGACGAATTCCGCTCGCACCGCTCGGGCACGATGCGAGTGTTCGACGAATCGTATGCGAGCTTGCCCGCGGATGCCCGCAAGCTCTACCGGGCACTTGGACTGCTGCCCGACCAGATGTCGGCATTCGGCGACTCGTGGCTTGTGGAAGTCTCGGGGCTTCCGCTCGAAAGGATGCGCGCGGCGCGGCGGGAACTGACTGGGCGGTACCTGATCGCCAAATCCTGGAACGAAACGGCTGGGACGGACCAGCCTGGGGACGGAACGACGCTCTCAGCCAACTACATGATCCGCATCCATGCTCGCGAACTGCTCGAGCAGACAGACGATTTCTCGAAGACCAAGCAGCAGGAGGCCTACGTTGCACTGCGCGCTTGGTGCGCGACCATGCTTCAGCACGCCGACCAGGCGACCTCCCGCAACAAGCCGTTCCGGGTGGTCAAAGTGGCGCTGGACGCCGATGCCAACCCGTTTGCCCGGCAGTAGACCGCGCTTATGTGGGTCGGACAGCACCTTGACCGAGTCGTGATGCTGATCAACCAGGCGTTCATCGACGGCGAGGACGAAGTCGTCGTCCGAGTGACCGAACCGCTGCAGACGTACCTCTTCAACCGGCGCCCAGGCAGGGTATCCGTCGACGTGCTCCGGTGCGCGGTTATCTCGGCCCAGCGCCTCGGCAACAAGCGCTACGAGGCCAGAATGCGATGCTTGCTGTCGCGCGCGCTGCGAGAAGCTGAACTCCTCGACGAAGCCCAGGCACAGGTCGATGCGGCCCTCGAAGCCGTCGGGAACTTGTCCGCGCCGGCCGACAACAACGAGCAGCGCGCCGACAAGATATTGAGGGCATCGGTCGACGAGTTCATCGGCCTCGTCCGCCTCGACAAGGACGACCCCGAAGCTGCACTGACATGCTTCGAGCAGGCGTATCAGCAACACGTCGCGATCAAGAACGAGCGCGGCATCGTGCTCATGATGCAGATGAAGGGCCGGGCGCTTGTCAGATCCGGCATGGCGGCCGAGGCCGTGACCATTCTCGGAGAGGCGCTCAAGCGTGTCAGCGATCTGGACGACCGCCTTCACGGCCGCCTGTGGATCGACATGGCCATCGCACGCCTTGGTATCGACGACGAGGCCGGAGCCTTCGAAGCCGTCGACAAGGCCATGCCGTTCCTTCGCGCCCAGCAGATGTCAGAAGACATCGAACAAGCAAAGAAGCTGCGAGCACCAAATCAGCCGTAGTTCGTAGCAAGCGATGCACGGCGCGCGGTTGATGTGCCCTGGGTTTGGGGCAGTCGAGACGCTGGTCGACACCATCTGGTACGCCGCGGGCGCAACCAGGTCGTCCGCCAGCCCACCGGAATCGCGGTTCGCTCCTACTGACTTTGGCGGGTGGATGTCAGGGCGGTGGTGGGTCGAGTTCAGGCCGGTCCCGGTGATGAAGCCGTCGAGGAGGTCGGGTCTGTATTGGAAGCTCTTGAGCCGACTACGGATGAAGGTGTGGAGCCGGTCCAGGGTGCCTGTGGCGAGGTTGGCCAAGGCCGTACTTGAGGTGGGCTCAGACCCATTCGATGGGGTGCAGGTCTGCTGCGTAGGCCGGCAGGACTACGAAGGTCAGCCATTACGCCGGGCAAGACGGGGTTGTCAATCTGATTGTGTAAGTCTGGGTATGGCTCGTCCGGTCGGGGTTCCTGCGGTGGTTGCGGTGAGTGGCTCCTGGTCAAGTGGGACGACGACACCCAGGAGCCCTCCGACTACTGGCTCAGTGCCCTGCCTGCCGATACCGACCTGGCCAACCTGGTACGCCTGGCGAAAATCCGCTGGCGCTTCGAAAACGACTACAGAGAACTCAAACACGGCCTGGACCCGAACGAGGGCCGCAGCTACACCGGCTGGCACCGCCACGTCACCCCCGCCACCGCCGCCCAGGCCTTCTGCACCCTGCTGCGCGGCAACCCCAGAGCCCCTGCGCCAGCCTGACCGTTTACCAGGTTCTGCGAGAGCCGCAGGTCATCCTGGCGATGTGGACCGGCACCTGCCCCACCTGCACCAGAACTCTCACCCCTGTCGACCTCGCAACGAGCACCTGACCTAACAAAGCACTACCAGTGGGCTTCCGGGTTCCCGCGGCAACGCTCGCCTCTCACGGACCGAGCGCATGTTCACCCGCGGGTCGATCGCAGCCACCTTCGACGGCGTGAAGTACTCCACGCCTGCCAGCAGCGCAGGATCTGGGTCTGCCGCCCGATCTCGTGGTCCCGGTGCCCCATGTATCCCCCGTGTCCGACGTCCAACCTCGTGTGAATCCGCCATGACTCTACGCGTTCCCTCAGTCACTGCGGAGAAGTGGCGAATCAATGCTCTGCCAGAGCGGCGAAGCGCTACTCCCGACGGCGCGGCCGACAAGATCCTGGCAGGAAACGCCCACTTGGTGACGCTGCGGCCAATCGGGGGAACTGTGTGTAGCGAATACCCCTCGTGACGTGCGATTCCGCCGTAAGGTGGAGACCCGCATTCGCCGGTGGGGAGACTTGCGTTCGCAGACAAGGGGCGACTTCGATTGACTGATCAGCCTCCGTTGAGCACGCCCGTGCGTCGGCTTGTCGAGGTACTTGCCCAGTTCCCGCGAGGTCTGACCGTCACGGAGCTGACCGAAGCCGCCCGCACACGCATCCCCGGGCTGGCCGTGGCTCGGATCACTCGGCTGCTTACTGAGGCGACAGCTGCGGAAGCTGTGATTGAGCGCGATGGGCGGCTGCACGCGGCGCACGCCGACCCCGAAGAGGAGGATAGCGAACAGCCCCGTCGCGACCGCGACCGTTTACGCGCGGTTGTCGTCGACGTGGAGTCGGTCGTGCACACTACCGCCGTCGAGCCCTACACCGACCGGCGTATCTACCAGATCGGGGCGGTCCGGATCGGAGCCGCCGCCGACTGGGTGGCTGCCCAACCGCCGCTGTCGTGCTGGCTGGAGCTACCCGCCGACGGAGACTGGACCATCGCTTCCGGCCGGGTCCGGCGACAACACGCCGCCGGAGCGCTACCGCCTGCCGCGGCTCTGGCCGCGTTGAAGGCGTACGTCGACGACGCGGACGCGGTGGTCGCCTACAACGGAACCGATGCGGACTTCCCAATGTTGGCCCAGGCCTTCGATCGGGAAAACATGCCCGGGCTCGGCGGGCAGCTCGTCGACGCCTACTACCTAGCGCTCGCGTTGTGGCCCACAGCTCCGTCGCACCGCCTGGCCCTTCTGGCCGACTACGTCGGCGCCACCACTGCGGACCTGAGGTGGCACGACGCCGCCGATGACTGCGTGCAGCTGTCGCGGGTGCTGGACGCAGCCGCCGCGTGTATCGCCGCGTGGCCGCAAGAACAGGTCGACTTGCTGGCCTCTGTCGCCCCGGAGTCGGCGGGTTGGACGCTGCTCCGGCAGATCGCGGGGTCGGGCACGGTACGGGGCCAGGCCCGGGAGTTCTCCCACGCGCAGGTTGCCGCTGTCGCCCAGGTGATGCTCGCCAGTCGCGCCCCGGTGCGCGGGCCGTCGGCCGGAGCAGGTCGCGGCCTGCTGCATGCGCCGGAGTCGTTACTTGGCGCCGACGGCCGTGTCGATCCGGTGGCGCTGGCGGCCATTGTGCATGGAGGAGACGCCCGGCCACGCCCGGCCCAGCAGCAGATGACTTCCACGCTCCACCGGTGGGCCGACGACGGGGTCAGCGGCTTGATCGAGGCGCCGACGGGTACCGGGAAGAGCTTCGCGGTGCTGGCCGCAGCCCTGGACTGGCTTGCCGGGGACCCCGCGCGCATTGCGGTCGTCAGCACCTACACCAAGCAACTGCAGGCGCAGTTGTCCGAGGACGTTGCGCTGCTCGAGGCGGCCGTGCCCGGTCTGGCCGCAGCCGCGGACGTGGTTAAGGGCGCGTCGATGAGGCTATCGCTTCGGGCGCTGCTGGTCGCCCTCGCTGACGCCACCGCTGACGGGCGGCGCCGGCGCCCGGGGGCGGGCAGCCGCTTCCTGGACCGTCCAGTGTTCCGCGAGCTGCTGCTTTTCCTTTTGCTGCGATTGGCGGCCGGCGGCGAGCCGCAGGATGCGTGGGCGGCCCAGTCCGTCGACCCAGTGGACGTTCCGGCGTTCTTTGCCGACTATGCGGGCCCGGCCTTACCGGTGTGGCTGCAGACTCTGTCGCAGGGAACGTCCGGGGAGTACGACGCGGCGTCGTCCCATCCGATCGCTGTTCATACCAGTGTCGTCACCGAGGCGCTGGCCTCGCACCGTCTCATCCTGGCGAACCACGCCCTGCTGCTGGCGCATCTGGACGATCTCACCGCGCTCGGCGACCAGGTGTTGCTGATCGTCGACGAGGCCCATCAGCTGGAAGACGCTGCGACATCGGCGCTGACCACGGAGTTGGACTATCGGGCACTGGAGGATCTGTACGAGGATCTGGCGTCCTGGTCCGTCGAACACGGCGGCGTGACCGGGGTGGCCGCTGCTGTGGGGAACCTCGGTCGCCTGCTGGACCACGAACAGTTGCCGAAAGCTGCGAGCCTCGCCTTCGACGCCCGTTCCGGTGGCGTCGGTGCGATCGTCGGGGCCCGGACCGTTACCCTGGCCAGCCCTTACGCCGGTACGGCCGGTGTAGCACAAGTCAGGCGCCTTGCCACGCTGATGACTCGGTTGTCCGGGCTGTGCCAGGCTGTCACGGGTGCCCTTTGGGCGCATCTGGCTTTGAACGGCACAGGCCTGGACTACTTCCAGACCGAGCGAATACGTACATTGATAGCTCGCTGTGCCGGGACTGAGCGCTCGGCTCAACTGATTGTCGAAGACATCGACGCTGTGCTTTCACTGCCGCGCGATGGCGCTGCGGCGGCCCACGCTGAGGATGTTGGGTCCGCTGATGTGCAGACTGCTCGTGACAGTGAGACCGTCGATGACGGCGAAGATGACGATGACGGTGAAGCCGGTACAGACAGTGCCGATGCCGCCGCAGCCGATGCAGACGCCATGCGGGGAGCTGAAACTGTCGTTGATGCCGAGGCGTCCGACGACGAGGACACCGATGACGGAGGTGTCGGACACAGTGTTCTGACTAGCATGCCGAACCGTGTGGCGTTCGCCGAGGAGGCCGACCTACCCGTCGCTGGGCTTCGCCGTTATCGCTTCCGCATCGCCGCGGCGCCGATCGAACTGCCCCGTGAGCCGTCATGGCAGCAGTTCTTAGCCGGGTTCCGCCGCACGTTCTATGTCTCGGCGACGCTCCGCGTTGCCGGGCAGTGGACGTTCATCCGCGATCGGCTCGGCCTCGACAACTCAGTGCGCGACCTCTCGTTGGACACCCCGTTCGACATGGCTACTCAGGCCGAGTTGGTGTGCTTCTCCGATTTCCCGTCCTGGGCCGAGCAATCGGACGGCGCGATGCGGACCGTGGCGCACCAGCTGTCCCGCTACGCCACTGAAATGGTCAATCCTCGTCCAGCCCGCGACGAGGTGGATGGCGAAGGCGTGAAGGGCGACGCGACCGGCGGCTTCGACGGCGGAGCGATGGTGCTGACCACGTCCCGGTCTGCTGCGGGCGGCATCGCCGACTACCTCGCCACAGAACTCCGCCGCGCCGGCGACGGTACCCCGGTGCGCTCCGCGCTGGTACTGGGCAACCCCCAAGCGGTGCGGGCGTTCACCAACACCGACTCAGGCGGTGGGCTTCTGGTCGGGACTAAAGGCCTCTGGCAGGGCGTCGACGTCGCAGACCCCGAGCGGCTTCGCCTGGTGTGGATCAACAAACTGCCGTTCGCGCCGTTCGCCGCCCCGGTCACCGAAGCACGTCGTGCCGCCGTGACACAGCGCGCCGAGCGGGCAGGCGCTGAGGATCCCGATGCCGTGGCCACGCAGGACTACTACATACCGCTGGCAGCACTCCAACTGCGGCAGGCCGTGGGACGGCTGATCCGCTCCGAGCGACACCGCGGCGTCATTGTCATCTCTGACCGCAAGCTCGCAGGTTCCACAGCGCTGCGCCGTGCCTATCGGCAGGCGTTCCTCGGGTCACTGGATCCGAAACTGCTGCGCGAGGACCCGGACACCGGCGAGCCCGGAGGCGGGAACGTCATGCCGATGACGGCCGGGTGGCGGCGGATCTGGGAGTTTCTTGCCGGCTGCGGCCTGCTGGACCCGGCGCGGGCAGAGGCGCTGTCGAGCGCCAAGGCGCTTGAGGAGCACACGCTCCTGCCGCAGACCCGCGCCATCAAGGATCTGGCGTTGAACGCCGAGCAGGCTCGTGTCCTCGCCGAGAGCGGCGAACTCGCCGACATCGTCGTGGCGCGCGCCGAGCAGATCGCCGGGCTGCTGCGCTTGTCCGACCAGCCGGTGGCGCTGAAACCGAGCCAGGAGGCGGTGATCCGCGCGGTCGCCGAAGGCCGGAACGTGCTGGGACTGCTGCCGACGGGGTTCGGCAAGAGCTTCTGCTTCCAGCTGCCGGCACTCGCGCTGCCCGGAGTCACGATCGTTGTCTCGCCGCTGGTGGCCCTCATGCACGATCAGGCACTGGAACTGAACCGGTCGATTGGTGGAGCGGTGCGGGCCTTGGTCGCGCCGCTCCGGGAGTCCTCCAGCCGTACCGGGAAGACCGAGGTCGCCGACCAGCTTCTGGGCCGCGCCGATCACGGCATCCGCTTGGTGTACACGTCGCCGGAACGGCTGTGTCAGGCCCGGTTCCGGGAGGTGGTGCGCGATGCTGTCGCCAGTGGCCGGGTACGCAGGATCGTGCTGGACGAGGCGCACACGTTCGTGGCATGGGGCGATGACTTCCGGCCCGCGTTCCGGCGCGTGGAGCGGTTCTTGGCTGAGCTGCGCAGGGAGTTCGGGTTACCGGTCACTGCGCTGACCGCTACGGCGAACCGCGCGGTGCGTGCGGGGCTTCGCGAAGGCGTGTTCGGCTTGGGTACCGAGCCGCCCGCACAGGAGGACGGCGAAGCGCTGGTCACCGTGACCGAGAACCCGATTCGTCCGGAGCTGGCGATCTTCCGCCGCTCAATGGGCGGTGCCGGACGCCTGACGACCGCGGGTTTGGCCGAGGACGTCGTCGACGAGATCCGTGACCACGCCATCTTCTACTGCCTGACGGTCAAGGAGGTCGTCGCGCTGCACGCGCAGCTCCGCGAATACCTCGGAGAGGCCGGCGTGCGTGTACGCCGCTTTCACGGCCGGCTCACCGAGGCCGAGAAAGCGGCGACGATGACGGAGTTCCGTGAGGCTCCCGAGCGGGGGCAGGAAGGCTTCGCGCCGTTGGTGGTCGTGGCGACGTCGGCGTTCGGCCTCGGAATCAATCGGCCGGATGTGCGCACCGTGTTTTGCGTGTCTCCGCCGACGGACATGGCTGCGCTGTACCAGCAACTGGGCCGTGCGGGGCGTGACGCGGCGGGCAAGGACGTGGTCGGTGCCGCAGATCCAGCCGAGGACGGCTCCGGCGGTTCTGTCGAGATATCAGGCCCAAGGTCAGCGAACATCGGGCTGACGCTGTTCACCCGCCGCGGTCTGTCCACCGTGCAGTTCATGACCGGCCAGGACCTCTCCGACGAGTTGCTGGCCCGCATGGGTTCTCGGGTGCTCGCATGCGGCGGGGTGTTTGATGCGGCACACGTTGCCGACGAACTCATTGCCGAGGGCCAGGCAGCCGGGATGCTCAGCGCGCCTGATGCGCGGGCGCGGCGCACGTCCGAGTCGTACACCGCTGGGGTGGTGCGGGCGTTCGCCGCGCTCGCCGGTCTCGGCGCCGTCGAGGATCTCGGAGACTTCCCGCCAACAGTGAAAGTGCAACCCGGGGAGCTTCCTGGGCGCGGCGATGACCCGGCCGAGCAGGCAGTGAGTGCGGCACTGCTCGCTCTTCCGGCGCAGTCGGCGGGGCCCGCAGGACTGGGACGCCGCGCGCTGGACGTGGTGGTTGCCGACGCCTACCTCGCATCGACGGTGCCCGGCTACCGGGAGCTGGCCGGTGACCCCGCCTCGACCTGGCAGCTTCTGGCGGACCTGCACGATCGCGGACGCCTGGACGTGTCAGCGGCACCGTCACGGCACCTGGTCACCGGAGTGACCGTCCACGCCGTGGGACTCCCGGCACGCTTCGCCGACGCGCTGGCCGGCAAGGCAGCTCGCGCGGCTGGCGAGGTGGCGCTGCTGAGGGACTTCTTCGAGGACTTCAAGACATGCGCGAACATCAAGTTCGCAGAGTACTTCGGTACGGACGTTCCGGAGGACTGTTGCACCACCGAGGCTAACCGGTGCTCTGCGTGCTGGGATTACCGCACCGACTACCCGGCCGGGCAGAAGATGCCGCCCGCCGCCGGCATCCTGCTGACCGCCAGACCCCGCCGCGCCGGTGCGCGCACGCCGACCGTGGCGCGGGAGCGTCGTCTGGATGACCAGGTGCAACGCCTGATCTGGACCGTCGACCGCGGCCTGTCAGCCTACGACATCCAGCTGGCGCTACGCGGGGAGGACAGCTGGTTCTACGTCAAGCAGCGCCGCCGTATCCGCCTGCCTTCGGCGGTGGTGACATCGCGTCTGTTCGGCGCCGACCCGGCGGTCAAACTCGAGCAAATCCAGGCGTCCCTGGTCCGCCTGTCCGCCGTCGGAAAGATCACGCCTGCAGGGTCCCGGTGGCGTGACGTGGACAACGTGGCCAGGCAGGCCCGCCGCGAGGCCCGGGCCCTGGGTACGACGGGAGCTGCGTCGTGACGGCCGCGCATGGGCTGTGGCGGCCCTACTCGGACGACAAGGCGCTGTTCGTTCCCGCGCTTCTAGCGGGGCCCGGTCAGCTGGATCCGGAAGACGAGGATCGGCTCTCGGCTTACCTGGCCGCGCTTGTGGAGCACCGCGGCGTGGTGCACACCGCTGTCGCGTTCAACGCCGTGTACTTCGGCTATGACTTGATGTTCGGAGGGTATGTAGGCGGGCCTGTCGACTTCAGTGCCTTCCCCACTGTCGCGTTCGGGCAGACCACCGTCGCACTCCCGGTCGGCGCCATGGTCAATATCGCGACCGGTACCGCGCCATTGTGTGCGGAAGTCGTCTACAAGGAAGGCGCACATCCCGCACTGACCGACGATGGAGATCTTCCGGCTTGGTTGTCGGGCGCGCCAGCCGGCGCCTGCGGGCCGGGCGTCGCCGCGGACCCGGGAGATCACCCGGTGTTGTCCGAACGTCTGGTCGCCGACTTCAACGCGTTCGGCGCCGGCATGGCCGCGACCAACCCGCAGATCAATAGACTGAGAAGCAAAGGCCGGTGGCTGGACAGCTTTGCTCACCTGCTGGTGGACGCCCGCTACCCCGACGCTGACGCCGCCGAGGCGGGCGACCGCGACTTCTTCGTCCGCTACCTGCTCACCGTCGGCCGCGAGCAGGTCCTGGCCGGGCCGTTGCCGCTGCTTCTGGCGGACGATGCTGGTGACGAGCAACTTGTCGCAGCGCTGACAACGGCACTCGTTGCGCTCTCCGACGTGCTTGCGCGCATTCCCTCGGTGCGCGTCTGGGGCGACTACGCCTTCAGCCGAGCTCGGCTGGCCGCCCGGTTGCACGACGAGGGGCCGCTGGGGGGCGGCGACCTCGGCTCGCTGGCCGCCGGAATCGGACGCGCGGCACCGTTGGCGCCGCGCCGCTCGCCTGTGGCGACGACACGGTATACCGCCGTCGGTCCGCTCCTGCGCGACGTCGCTGACGCCGCACCGCATCTCATCGGGCCCCGCTACGCCGAGGTGGTCTGCCATCTCAACGCCGTGGTCGGTGACGACGCCCGGAGGGAGTCCGACGAGCACGGGGCGCTGCCGTCCGGGGTCCACCTGCGCCTGGACGACGCCTGGCAGGGCGGCGGTGTGTGGCGGGCGTCGCTGCCGGCCGGCCCGTATGCCGGTGCCGACCCGCTGGTGCCGTACGGCCTGGGGTGGTTGGACAGTCTGCCCGTCGCGGCACTATGGGAGGTGGAGGACGAGGAGGTCGCCGACGTCGCCGATCCGAAGCTGCTCTTCGTCAACGACAGTCATCTGGCTTGGACGGCGACGCTGCGGCTGTCGCATCTGCTCGCAGGCGTCGTCCCGGTACCGCCCCGCATTAGCGAGGAGGCTGAGTCCGCCGGGCTCCTCGGGACGCGTATGCGCGTCATGCTCAAACACGACGGGAGCGATCTTGACGTCACAGAGGCGACGCAGGATGTCGACTTCACCCGTGCAGGGCCGGGGCTGCACCTGTCCGGGGTGAGTTGGCCCCTGGAGTTCTTCGCAGGGATAGTGCTCACATTCACGTGGCAGCGCGGCGCCCCGACGCTACGCGCCTCCAGCACCCTGGCTGACGCCCCGGTCGTCATCGACGGCGTGCAGTACGACCATCGTTACGACCCTGCTGTCCTGACCCGCGATTCGGCCCCAGGAAGCCCCCGTCGCGCTGGTGGGCCGCTGACGCTGCGAGCCAGGGTCCTACGTGCGGTGCGCACCGTGGGCCGCCTGGACGCCGAGGGCGTAGCGGTGCTGCCCGAGGACCGGCTTGCCGACCTGGTCTACGGCTCGCTGGCAGGTCCGGGAGCCGTCGTCGCGCTGGGCCCGGTCATCCAGGCGCTGTTGGCCGACGGCACCTTGACGCTCGAGGATGCCGAAGCGGTCGGTACAGCGTTCCGGTGGCCCGCCGAAAACGACGGCGGAGGCACCGTTCCCGTGCTGGTGTGGCGGCCGCGCCCGGCTCCAGGTGTGCCACGCCGCCAGGAGGCGGCCACAACCGGCAGTGCCGGCGAGCGACTTGCCATCGCCAACAGCGTGGGGGCATCCGCCATCGAATATCAGGTCACGGGCTTCCTGCGTCTTCTGCCGACCAACAGGAAGGCCAGCGAAGGGATGAAAGCCGAGTACCGGGCGCGCATGGCCCGACACGGCCGCGTCGCGGAGCTGCCTGAGGGCTACACCCTGGTGCGGGAACACACCCGCAGCCGGCGACAGCACTGACCGCTTCGGCGGTGAACGGCAGGCGAGTGAAGGAAAAACGAAGTGGGGGAGTAGAGATGACCCGAAACCGACGCGTCCTGTGCGGGCACAACGCTGATGAGCCGATGTATCCGTTCTACCCGGAGCACGCCTACCGTCCCGCGGACGCGGCGAGTCTCGACATGGCGTTGAAGGACCTGTCTGAGGTCCTCAACGGTGGCCCCGATCCGCTGGAGACTGCCGTCGCGCACTTGAGCGCCGGCGACGTGGCAGGGCTGATGCAGCGTGCGCCGGCCGAAGTCCGCAACCACGCTATGAGGTCCCTCGGCGTTCCGTCGCAGGCGCCTCGCACCATCGGCCAGGCCCTGAGCCGCGACATGCTCGCCCGGCTGCATCAGGTGCACCTGCATGACGCCCAGCATGCCGGGCTGATCCTGACCGAGCCGTTGCTCGGCGCGCTCCGAGCCGCGACGATACTGTGGGCAGGCGGCGTGGACACTGCGGAAGAAGTCGAACTCGCCACTTCGAAGACCGCCGGTTGGTCTGACGCTGTCCTTCATCTGACTCTGTGGTCCGCCATGGGGGTTTCCGTCGCTGACGCGCGTCTGATCGCTTGGGCGTCCACGCAGCCGTGGTGGGCTGATTTGCTGTCGTCCGGCGAAGAGGGCGCGAAGATCCTGGCCGCCGCGCACGCCGTGATGGCCGCCAGCTCGGACTTCACCTTCACCAACCACGGGGCTGGAGACAAGGCCAGTCCGGCCGACGAGCCGGAAGCGCAGCTGTCCGCTGCTGACACGGATGAGGAGACCGGATCCACTTCTGGTACGAACAATGAACCGGAGCCAGTCGAACCAGCTCATGTGGCGGCTTCACTGTCCGAAGTCTTAGCCGCTGTCCGCATCGACCGACAACACTTGGCTGACCGGCAACGCGACGCCACCGACGCGACCGCCCGCATTACCGCGGCGATCCAGGCCGGTCAGATCCCAGGGTCCGAAGACCTGCAGGCTGTATCTGCGTATTCCACCAGCTGGGGTGCGGTCGTCTCTGCGCTGTCTGCGGCGCCAGGTGCCGCAGACCGGCTCGGTGATCTGACCCCGGGAGATCTGGCGGCGCTCGACGCTGCGATCGCCGAGCTGGAGCGGCTGTCTGCGGCTGGCCAGAGATCACAGCGGCTGGCAAAGCTCGCCGAGCTCGTATTGGCGGCGCCGAACCCCGCGTTGGAGGAGCACCTGCATGCGCTGGCATCGGCGGTCCCAGAAGCGGTCGCGGCGGGGCTGGAATCACCTCTCGTGCAGTCGTTCCTCGCGCTTGCCGACCTCGTCGACCTCATGGCCGCCGGTCTCGCGAACGCGGATCCGCTCCAAGCCGGGGCTTTGCTCGCCCGGGCAGGCACCGGGTTGCCGCCGCATCTCACACCGCTACTGTTCGCCGTCGGCACCGGGCAGATCATCCGAGCCCAAGTGGACACTTCGGCGCTTGAAATGCCAGAGCAGCTTCCGGATCCCGAGCTGAGGGAGCCGGTAGAAGAACACACCGTTGCCGTGTCCCCGGATGCCGCGATTTGGACCGGCGCCATCATCAGCGACGTCGACGCGGATGGCTCGCGCGGTGGTGAGGCTACTGCCGCCGACGTCGTGCAGGAGCAGGCCGCAGTGCCCTCCCCGACAGTCGTGACGGGCTCGGCGGCCATCATTGGAACGGTCGCTCAACTGATTGGCGAGCAGCGGTTCGGCATGGCTGCGGCGATCGCCGAGCGCGCCGGATGGTCTGCCGGACGGGTCACCTCCCTGCGGTTCGCCGCTCTGGCCGAAGCGATCCGTGGCGACAGCGGACCGTCGGCTTCCAGGCTGCGCCGCGACTTGGAGGAAAGCGGCAGCTCCGAGGACCTTGCCGCAGAGACGTGCACCTTGCTGCTTGCCGTTCCGGCGCTGCTACGCGCGGCGTTGGTCACAGGGGCCCCCGCGACTGGCGCGCTCCTGATCGCGCTCGCGCCCCGGCTGGAGGACAACCTCGGACAGGTCTGCGAGCAGATCGGTCGCCGGGCGTTGCGCGGGGCCTTGACCGGGAATGCGCTGCGCACCGTCTTGGCTGACGTCACCGAGCTCGAAGCGCATCTCGAAATGTCTCGGCGCAACGCCCGTGATCGGATGCGGCCGACGACGCTGCGGTTCAAGCGCGCCACGGACATCGCGCAACGATGGCTCGCCGGCGACGGGCTGCTCGGCAGCATGCTGAAAGCCGCCGCGAAGGACGACCGCTCTCGTCTGGAGGAGGTCCAGGCCGCGGTGTTCGCGCTGTCCGGGCAGGACGCCGTCGCGCGCGCCATCGACGACCTCGACGGCTATTTCAAGGGCCGCTCCGGCAAACCGATCGAGGGCGCGGCCCGTCAGGACCTTTTCCTCCTGGCCGCCGAAAGCTGTGCGCTGGTGTCGGCGTGGTTGGATGCGGTCGCGGCGTTTACCGCCGCGACATCCGACAACGCGGCGTGGGCTACCGCCGAGCTGACCGAGATGCGTTCCACGGCCCTCGGGCACTCGCGGGCTGCTCTGGCGGGGTTGGAGGAGCACGCCGGGCGTGGCGACGCGCTCGCCGCGGCTGCGGCGAGCGCCGCGCGGGTCTCGCTCACCCGCACGTTCGAGCTGCTGGACGGCTCGGAGTCCTTGCCCCTCGGCGAGCCGCTGCCCGACGCGGTGTTGACCGGAGAGTTGTTGAAGGTCCCTGGCGCGGTCGTCGAGCAGTCCTCGGGCCTTGTGACGGTGCCGGCCCAGAGCACTGCCCGGGACCTTGTGGAGGCTGCGCTTCAAAGCTGGCCTTCGGCGTTCGCCACGAAGATCGCCGGCGAGGAGTACACCTCGGCGCGGTACATGCTCGACGACCTGTCTGGAGGTGCGCCGGAGGGCGGGGGAGGCCTTGGCG
This sequence comes from Catenulispora rubra, assembly GCF_015356825.1. Taxonomy (GTDB): domain Bacteria; phylum Actinomycetota; class Actinomycetes; order Streptomycetales; family Catenulisporaceae; genus Catenulispora; species Catenulispora rubra. The sequence continues at coordinate 13,947 of NZ_JAACYW010000145.1, forward strand.
CCGAGCATCGCCAGCAACTGGGGGAGGCCGAGCAACGCAGCCGGACTGAGCTGAGCGCTGTCCGCGACCGGCTGCTCGCCGAACGAGGTCGGGCTCGTCTGCGGAACGAGATCTCCGAGGAGCAGGACGGAGAGATCAGCGGGATGCTCTCCGCCGCGGACCCAGAGCGTCGCGCAGACCTCGGCGTGGTCCGCGACCAGCTCTCCGTTGTGGACGACTTGCTACCGCGCTACCGCGAGGAGGCCGCGCAGCGCTTGAACGCGCAGCTGCTCGCGCTACCGGGATCTGCCGACCGCGCCGAGGAAGTGGAGCGCATCAGGCAGCTGATCGCCACCGGGGAGTTGTCCACGGCTGAAGAGCTGTTGTACTTCATGGAGATCGGGGAGGACGTGCCCAACCCCGCCGCGAGTGGGTGGCTCGCGGCGTTCTTCCCAGCGGTTCCCGACGCGCTGCCGGCGGGGGTCGGTGCGCGGGTGATCTCCGCGGCTCGTGCCGGTGGAACGCTTGCGGACTGTCCGCAGATAGGGTTCGAGAAGCTTTCGGCCGCGGCGCGTGGCGACGTCGCCGAGGCTTTGGAGGCATGGCGGACGATCGGCGCGACCCCGGCGGAGACTCGCTCGACGCTGGACGTGAAGGCGCATCTGCTTCCCGCGCTGCGCTTGGCCGGATTCGAATTCAAACCCGGCAGCAACGTGAAGTACCTCAACGTGTTGAAAGGCAGGGACCGCCGAGTCGTGGAGGTCACCGGCGTGTCCTGGAACGGTCGTCCGCTGGTGCCCCAGTTCGGCTCCAAACTCGGTGGCCGCCTCCGGGTGCTGCTGTGCTGGGGCCAGCCGAACGAGAACCTGGTGATGAGCTGGGCCGATCAGGACACATCCGGGGAGGCGATCCTGGTGGCCCACTTCGGCACGATGACCGCCGACACCCGCCGGCGCCTCGCGGCTCGGGCAGTGCGCACCGACGCGCCCGTGGCGGTCCTCGACGACGCCGCCCTGGTGTACCTCGCAGCACACGGCGGCAGGCAGCTCGATGCAGCGATGGCGGTGCTACTGCCGTTTACCGCGGTCCAGCCGTACGTGCGCAACAAGCGCTGGGTCGTGGCCCCCGAGATGTTCTTCGGCCGCGACGCCGAACGCAAGGCGGTGTTGTCCCCGGAAGGCACCCAGGTCATCTTCGGCGGTCGTGGCCTGGGCAAGTCCGCCCTGCTGCGGGAAGCCAAGGCGGTGTTCGAGCGTGAGCCAGGCCGCGTCGCGATCCACATCGAGCTGACGACCGCCGAGATCGGTCCGACGCATCAGAAGGCTGACGCGGTGTGGGACGTTCTGCTGCGGGACTTGGAAGCCGCCGACGTGATCCCCGCGGTCAAGGGCGGCGGTCGTAACGGGAAACGCAACCACGAGATCGTCCGCGCCGGCGTGCGGGACTGGCTGGCCGCCGACAGCGGCAACCGGTTGCTGATCCTGCTGGACGAGTCCGATGGCTTCTTCGAGACCGACGCGCCGCGGTTCCTGGAGACCAACAGGCTGAAGGACCTGGGCCAGCTGTCGGGGGTGGAGGGCCACGCCAAGGTGGTGTTCGCCGGCCTGCACTCGGTCCAACGGTTCGCCAAGATGTCGAACAACACGTTCAAACACCTGGCACAGCGTCCGACGGTCATCGGGCCGCTGCGGCCGCAGTTCGCGTACAACCTCATCAGCGAGCCGATGCAGGCCCTCGGATACGAGTTCGACGATCCTGACCTTGTCAACAGGATCCTGGGTTACTGCTCCTACCAACCGTTCCTGTTGCAGATGTTCGGCAACCGGCTCGTGGAGCATATGCACGCACGGCGCGCGGCCGGTTTCCTGCCCGGCGAGCCGCCGTTCGCGGTGACGCGCGCCGATGTGGAGGCCGTGGAAGGCAATCCGGACCTGCGCGCCGACATCACCTCGACGTTCTCCGACACGTTGAATCTCGACGCCCGGTATAACGTGATCGCGAACGTGCTGGCGCATCACGCGCACGAGCACGGTATGGACTTCCGACTCACCGACGTGCAGCTGCGTGAGGAGTGCCGGTCGTACTGGCCACGGGACTTCGACGGCATGGACGTCGAGGCGTTCCGGGCGTACCTGCAGGAGATGGTCGGCCTGGGCGTGCTCGCGCCGAACAACGACGGCACCGGCTGGCATCTGCGATCCCCGAACGTGCTGCGGATGATCGGCACGAAGGACCGGGTCATGGCGGAGTTGGTGGACGCCGAGCACGCGGTGCCCAGCGACTTCATCGCCATGTCCAGCCGCCGCATGCTCGATGACGGGGCGGCGGCGCCGCTGACCGCCGAGCAGCTCACCGACGTGCTCGGAGACCACACCAACCAGGTCCGGCTCGTGCTGGGATCGCAGGCGACGGGTGTACACCGCGTCGGACAGAACCTGCGGGAGGTGTGCGAGGACCTGGCGGGACGGTACGTGCTGGTGGAGACGCCCAGGCGCAGGCAGTTCGAGGACGCCTTGGTGAACGGCAGGCCGGGCCAGCGGCGGGTGGTGCTCAGCGATCTGCTGACTGTCGAGGTGAAGGAGTCCTCGTGTGTCGCCGCGCTGCACTCGGCACTCGAGCGGCGCCCGGACACGCCCGGGGTGACGCGCTCGGTGGTGATCGTTTCCGGCGCCGCGCAGATCGGATTCTGGCTGGAGGCACTGGCCGCGGGCAGGCAGTCGGGTTTCGGTGTGGTCAGCCTGCGCCGATTCGACCGCCGCACGTTGCATGTGTGGTCGCTGGAGTCCAGCCGGTTCCAGACCGAGGAGCGTCAGAGAAGGCTGCTCGCGGTGACGAGCGGCTGGCCGATGCTTGTGGAGCAGGCCGTGGAGCTGGCGGTCTCACAAGGTTCGGAGGACGCGGCACTGACCGAGCTGGAACGCGTCCTCGCAGGCGCCGTCGGCGCTGCCGACCTGGTCGATGCCGTCGGGCTCACGGTAGACGAGCTGATCTCGGTGGCGTTCGCACACGTCATTGAGTTCGCAGCCGTCGGCGCGAGCCTCGCCGATCTGACCGCCGCGGCGGAGCTGTCTGGGCACCCGGATCCCGATGCGGCCGTCGCGGCTCTTTCGGCGCTGGGGGTCTTCGACGTTGACGGCAGCGGCGCGCACTCGGTCGATCCTTTGCTGCTGCGGTCGTGGACACACCGTCGTGCTACTGGATACGGCGAGGGCCGGTAGACGCGGCGGCGTCGGGTGGAGCGCGTCGGGGTCGGGCTTGTCACAGGGAGTGCGCAGCCGCCGATGCGACAAGACGTGAAGCCGCATGTCGGATCTGCCCGGCGAGCCGATTTCCGGCGAACGTACGGCCGGGATAGTTGAACTGAGGTCTTCACCGCACTTTGATGAAGCCATGTCGCCGCCCCTCCGCATGATCGACCGGTCGTCACTGACTCGGCGACGCTCCGCAGCAGGGCTCTCCCGGTCCGAGCTTGCGGAGAGGGTTGGCGTGTCAGCACGGATGATCCTCTTCTACGAAGACGGCACCAGTACACCGACGCCGGCGCGCCTAGAGCGGCTCGCAATAGCACTTGGCTGCCAGGTTAGGGCGCTGACCGGCACCCAGCGCGGACAGGAGACCCTCATCGACCTGCGCTACGCCACCGGTCTGACGCTCGAACGTGCTGCGGAGCTGCTGCGGTCCTCTCCCGCTGGCCATGCGCTGCGCGTCTCGGCTTCCAAGCTCTCGGCGTTAGAGAAGGGCGCGGCGGTGCACGGCGCCGGCTGGAGCGATCCGAAGGCGACGGGGACGCTTCTCGGCCCGATGGCTAAGACGTACAGAGTGCCGGTGCGGGTGGTGCTGGACGCGTGGATGCGGACGAGGCCGGCCGACCCCGTGCCCGTTCCCGCCGGACAAAAGACACAGAGACCTGATGCGGCGGCACTGGTCGCGTGGGAGTCGTTGAACGAGCGGCAGCAGGTGTACCTCGGGGAGATCATGCGCGATGACCGCATGACGGAGACCGAGATGTGGATGCGGCGTCTGCGGCATCTTCCCGTGCCTCGGGCGGCGGAGTGGCGCAGGCTGCCGCTGGCGCTGGACGCGGCGGCCTCGCAGGTCGGCTATACGCGGCTGCAGGAGAGACTGCGGCGCCGCGGGGTGCATGACCCCGGTGCCGGGCGGACCGTGCATGCCCTGGAGCGTCGCGGCATGGTGCGGATCACCCGGGACACCATTGAGCATTCGGCCGGGGGCAGCGTCGGCAGGGTCCTGGTGGAGATCACGCGGCGGGGCCGGGCGGTGGCGCGCGCCGGGCTCGGCGAGCCGCGCGAGCCCGATGCGCCGGCGCACCTGCTGTCCGAGTGGCTGTGGGGTGTGCTGGTACGGGTCGCCTCGGCCGGGCCGGAGGGACTGGCGGACGACGACCTGGCCGGCCGGTCGCTGTTCTACATCGGCGTGGGCTACCGCGGCGGGGCGAACGGCCCGCCGAGCCGGGGGTTCGTGGAGTCGCACCCGGTGATGGCGCCGGGCGGCACGCACGTCGCGGAGTACCGGTGGCGGCTGACCGCCCTGGGCCGTGCTCACGTGACGGAGTGCCCGGACGGGCGCCGTGACGCGCTCGCCGAAGCCGGCGTGCGTCTGGGCGCCGACGGGGTGATGGTCGGCGCGTGGTGCGAGACGGAGATGCCGGCCGCCGATGAGGACGAGGGGCTGACCGGCGGCGACGATACCGACGGCAAGCACCAGAGCAAAGCCGTCCTGGCCCCGCTGGACGTCGCCTCACAGTATCTGCTGGGCAGGGACGACGCCGGCCCGATCAAGCCGAAGAAGGGCACCGATCACCCGGCTGAGGCGGCGCTGCTGGATCTGTACCGGTCCCTGGGCGTGATCGACGACCGTGTCGCCAACGCCCTGGCCCCGGAGAAGGCCGGGCACGCCGTGGACCGCATCGCCCACGTCGGAATCCACATCCGTCAGCAGAACAACCGCCCCGGCGAGAAGGGCAGCCCGAAGGTCGTGGTCACCGCCTCGGCGCTCGTGCCGCCGTCGCCGTCCTGCGGCACGTGGACGATGCTCGGCTGGACCTCGACCCGCCCGCTGTGGCAGTCGTACCGCGCGGCGCAGAACTCCTTCCACGCCTCCGCCTACCCGGCGGCCACCGGCGAGAGAAGGTCCTACCGGCAGAAGTGGGATGACGCCGCGGAGATCGTGGAGCGGGCCGTGGCCGACCTGGCCGAGGAGCTGGAAGGCGTGCCGTACGTCATCACGGTGGAGGAGACGTCGGCGCGCCGGTGCTGGGACGGGATCCAGAACGTCCGCCAGGGCACGTCGCCGGCGGATCGCAACAGCAAGTACTGGCTGCCCGGCCATACCCTGAGCCCCGGCGACCAGCCGCTGGCGGTGATCCGGGTGAACATCGACGGCAATGAGGTGCCGCAGCCGGTCGGGACCAGCCGCCACTACCGGCGGCCGGACGCCGAGTCGAAGCCGGGCATGACCGCCACCGGCCTGTTCGAGATCGCCACGGACTTCGACTCCCCGGTGTGGATCCTGTGTAACGTGCCGCGGGCGTTCGCCGGCAAAGGCGGCCGCCTGGGCGAGCATCACACACGCTGGGACGCCGAGCCGTCGGTCTACTCCGAGGACCCGGCCAAGCGCCGCAAAGGCGAGATGGGCCAGAACTGGTACGCGATGACCGCCACCGAGATCTACCCAATAGCGCGCGGCGCCGACATGTCGGCCGAGGCGCTCGCCGTCGCCACGGCGAAGCTGTGCCACCAGGCGCTGACCTGGTCTGACCGTGTCCGGCTGCCGGTGCCGCTTCATGCGGCCAAGCAGATGGACCTGGACCACCCGCAGTACCGGCGGACCGCGCCCTCGGAGGAGAAACTGGAGGCCGAGCCCGGCGCCGAGGACTCCGGCGTTGACCAGCAATCCTCGGCGGACGACGTGTAGTGGCGGCGTCGCCGGGCCCGGGCCAGCCGGTGATGCTTCGGGGCCTCCGCCGGATAGTCCGTCCACAAACCGCCGGGCAGCGTCTGCCGGTGCGCACGAGCGGCTTGCGGCGCGCGACCCCGGCTGCGGACCAAGGCGGTAATGCCGGAGAACCTGCCAGCGGATAAGGACTCTCATAACGCGAAGTTCCGCGGTCGCCGCTTGGGCGGTTCTTGCGTTTGTCCACCCCTGTAGTACTCCTGAAACTCAGCCACCGGGCCTGACTGGCAGGTGCGCCGGTGATGACCGCGGCCGATGGGGCGGCGGTGAGCATGTAGTGGAGCAGGGGCAGCTTGGCCAGGACGCGGTCCTCGCGCAGGTAGGTGCTTTTCGCCCGTGGCGTACCGGGATCGGTGTGGGCGTCGGGCAGCGCCCGGCACGGCCTGGGCTCGGCGAACAGCTGCTTCGACGCCGGCCCGATCACCACCGCGAGCACAGCGCCGACACCGGTCCAGGCGACCGCGGTCATCGCCGCGAGATCGCCGGACCGGCGGGCGTTCTCTGCGCCGCCAATGCTGGACGGTTTCAGGACAGCCCTCATGATGACCAGGAACAGGGCCGGGGCGCCGTCGCCGTGCAGCGGGAGGTGGCAAAACACATCGCCCCATGTCGAAACGACGACTTGTGTGATGCGCCTGAAACTCGTTGAAGACGTACACCGCATCGTTGGCGCCGTTGATGTAGGTCAGAGGAATGTGGTGGTTCGGGAGGCTCCTGGTCTGTGCGGGAGTGGATAGAATCACATCTGGAGGACGAGGACTAGTGCGGTGGGTTTTGGCCGTCCGCATCATTAAGCGTGTGCCTATGCTGCTGCTTACCGTGCCTCGCAGATATTTGTATGCCACGTTTATGCATACGGTGCTCAAGCTTAGAGCGGTCATCGCGGCGGGGGCATACGGAACTGCGGAGACAGTTGGCACGGCGGGATAGCCTATGCAGCCGCTACGAGGAGGCGGAGTTGATCCAACTACCATCCGAGGCCAGTGGACGGGGGCCGCGCGCACAGTCGGCGCACCGTGATTGGGTCCGCTGGCTGTCGCGTGGAAGCGTCGTCGAAGTGTTGCTCTGGCGATAGAATTGAGACCGTGGTCGATGGCTTCGGCTGCGCAGGGCTGTCATTGACGGCCGAGGGGGCCCGGTGCTGCCGGGGAGAGGGGCCGGCGCATGGCTGGTGCGCGCGATCCGCAAGGTAACGACGATGTTTCCGCATCGGGCGTGAGCCCGGGTAGCAGTGCTTTGTCGGAGATCGCCGATATGGCGAGCGTGCCGATCGAGGTGCTCGAGGCGATCGAGTCCCGGTTCGATGACACCAAGAACTTTCGGCTGGATCCGGGTATCGCGACGCTCGCGCAGCGGCTGGCCGAGCATCGGTTGGCCTCGGCCCGGAATCCGGTGGAGCGTGCCCAGATCCACCGTCTGCTCGCTGCGCGGCTCCACAACGCGGGCTTGCGCCAGCAGGCGTTGGATGCCGCCATGGAGGCGGTAACCATCCACCGCGAGATGGGTGCCGACGGCCGGAAGCGGGAGACGGCGGCACCGGATTTCGCTGCCGCACTGACGAATCTTGCCGTCCTGTTGTCTGATGCCGGGCGGGAAGAGGAGGCTGTGGCGATCGCACAGGAAGCGGTGGAACGGACCCGTGTCCTGGCGGCCGACCGTCCTGGCCAGTACCGTCAGGACCTGGTCATCGCGCTGACCGGCCTCGCGAAGGCCCTGAGCCGGCAGTCGCGGCCCGCCGAGGCGATCGGCATCGCTGAGGAAGCGGTCAGCTTGTGTCGCGAGCTGGTGTTGCCGGACGCCGACGCTCGGATCAGCCTCCTGGCCCAGTCCGTCGCCAACCTCGGGTCGTACCGGAATGAGTGCGGCCGCCGCGAGGAGGCACTGGAAGCCGTTGAGGAGGCCGTCGGGTCGTTCCGAGATCTCGCCGGGCGCGACCCCGCAGCGTACGATCCTGATCTCGCCCGAGCACTGGCCATGCTGGGGCAGACGCTGGAGGCGCTCGACCGACGCGCCGAAGCATTGTCAGCTCATGAAGAAGCAATCGCGGTCCTGCGCCGGCCGGCCGAGCTGCTTCCGGCCGCGCATCTGGACGGACTTGCGGCTTCGCTGCTGGGTGTCGGCCACTTGAGTGATTCCCCTGGGCGCGCGGTGGAGGCTTTCAGGGAGGCCGTGGGAGTCGGTCGACAGCTCGTCGCCGGTGGCTTGGCTTCGCACGAGCCGAAACTGGCCGCGACCCTCTCGCTCCTCGGCGATCGGCTGGCCGAGGTGGGTTTCCACGACGAAGCCGTGGCCGCCGCCCAGGAGGCTGTCGAGATCTTCGAGCGGCTCGCGGCTCTCGATCCGCCGCGTTTTCAGGGAGGGTTGCAGGCCGTACGCGGCTGCCTTGCCCGAGTGCGATCGCGTCGCGTCGCGGCCCCCGTGGACCCGCAGCTTGCCCGAGCGGCGGATGCGGATCGAAGTGCCGGTGTGCGGCTGGTCGGCCTGAGTCTTCAGCTCTGGCGGTCCGGGCGAGAGCAGGAGGCGTTGGCCGCTGCCGAGCAAGCAGTCACGAGGTTTCGGACCGCGGACGCCGCCGATGCGGATGAGACCCATACCGGCCTTGCCACTGCCCTGATGAACTTGGCGGGGATGCTCGGCAACGTGGGCCGGGCCGGGGAGGCGATTCCGTTCGGGAAGGACTCTGTCACCGCCTGGAAGCGGGCGGCGATGAGCAGCCCGGGTCGGTACGACGGGTCGCTGGTCGAAGCCCTCAGCAACCTGGGCAGGATGCTGTGGGAGCACTCCGAGTTCGACGACGCGTTGGAGGTGGCCCGGGAGGAGGTGGACTGGAGTCGTCGGCTCGCCGAAGCAGACCTCGAGGCCGGGCTCCTGCTCTTCGCGGAGGCCCTGGACGGGTTGGTAGTGTTCTCGACCCGGCGCGGTCTGCTCTCCGACGCGCTGGATGCTGCGGAAGAGTCGGTGCAGGCCTGGCAGGCGCTGGTGCGTGCCGATCCGCTCCGCCACGACTCGAGCCTGGGTGGAGCACTGGGCAACCTCTGCAAAATCCTGACAGCTGCCGAGCGGGAAGAGGACGCTCTGCGGGCGGCCCGTGCCGCGGTCACCGTGTTTCGAGCACTGGCGCGCCGCGAGCCGGACAGGTACACCCAAGACCTCGAACAATGCCTCTCCCTGGCTGTGGCAGCCGCCGACAGCCTGGGCTACCACGATTTGGTCGCGGCCCTGCGCCCCTTTCTCGACGCCGGCCGCTGGGACGACGCGGCTGAAACCCTGGCGGAGATCGACGTGGTCGTCAGCCATTTCGTTGGCGAGGTGGGGGTTCTGCGCTCGGTCGACGGCTCAGCCGTTCTCGAGACTCTGCAGGACACGTCGGCCCACGCTCAGGGACTGCTGATTGAGCACTACCGGACGCGCGACCGGGGCGCGCTCATCAGGGCCGTGCAGCTGTTCCGTCTGGTGGCGGACAACATCGGACCGGACGGTGAGAAGGCGGTGCGGAACAACCTCGCGAACGCGCTTCGCGTCCAGTTCGAAACCACAGGCGACGCCGCAGCGTTCGCCGAAGCGATCGAGATCTTCGACGAGGTGCTGGCTGGGCTCCCCGACGATGACCCGGCCACCTCCGCCGCGATCTCGAACCTCGCCCTGGCATGGCATCTCCACTACTACCGGACCCACGAACCGAGCAGTCTGACGCGCGCTGTGGACCTGTGGCGGTCGGCGGTCGCCTCACCATCGGACGGGCCACCCAGCCGATTCGAACGCTTCCACAAGCTGGGCGGTGTCCTTGACGAGCTCTTCGAGATCGACGGGGATCCCGCGCTGCTCGAAGAGGCAGCGGACGCCTTCCGCCAGGCGTCGGCCGGCGATCCCCAGAACCCCGAATACCTGACGAGCATGCTCGGCATGCTGAACCGGATATCCGAACGCACTTATGAAGCCTCGGCGGTCCAGGAGACGGATGCCGGAGTCGAGATACAGACTGAAGGTCCATGACCAGCAGCCGTGCGGACCGCTGGCCACTGCCGAGTCACCCACGGGAACGTAGCCGACGCCGATGAGGACCCTGTATGTCGGACCGTGACACACTCGTCGCCGCGCTCAACAGCCGCTTTATCCGTATGGTGACGGAGCGGAGCACGGATGCGTTGTTGAGCGACGACGCCCAGCGGGAGGCTGCGGCACTGGCCGCCGCGATCGATCCCGGGAGCGACCTTCAAGCCGCACAAGTGCTTGGCACGTTCCACTGGCAGCGTTACCTGGCGAGACGAAACCCATCGGAGCTGGCGACGGCGACCGAGTTCTACGCCTCTGTATACCGTGCCTCGCCCAATGCCGTTCCCGAACCTGTTCGCAGAGATCTTGCGCGCTTGGCGGATGACGATGTTCAGCAGGAGTCGGAACTCATCAGTCAGTACAACCGGGCTGCCGAATCGGTCAATTCATCGCTGCAGAGGGGTGAGCCTCTCGCCCCACGTCAAATCGATGCCCTTCGTGAAGTATTGACACTCGTGGCTCCTGACCACCCTCTGCGCGTCGCAGTTCTGTCCTCGCTGGGGTTCGCGCTGCGGATCGTAGCTGAGGGCAACGGTGACATCGTCCAATTGACGGAGGCTGCTGAGCTCGGCCGAACCGCGGTCGGTCTGACACCGCCGGACCACGCCGCCTATGTCCCGCGCCTGACCAATCTGGGCGGTACCCTTCAGGCGGTGTTCGACCATTCCGGAGACGCTGCGGTCCTGGACGAAATGGTTGCGACGTTCCGGGCCGTCGTTGATGCCACGCCGGACACCGCCGACGACTACGGCCTGCTTCTGTCGATGCTCGGCGATGCCCTGCAGAAGTCGTCGGCGCGTGGCGGAGCGGCCGCTGCGCTGGGCGAGCTGGTCGATACCCGCCGGGCTGCGGTGCGGGCGACGCCCGCTGGTGATACCCGGTACGTTGTGGTCCTGGAGGCCCTCGCCGGCGCCCTGCAAATGCTGGCCGACACGAACGGGGACGCTGAAGCACTCGTTGAGGTGGTCGAGGTCCGCAGGGCTGCGGTACAGGCTGTCAACGCCGACGACTCAAACTACGTGGCCGTTCTGAGTAATTTGGCCAGTACCCTTCAGAAACTCGCTGCGCGCACGGGTGACACAGACAGCCTCTCTGAGGCTGTCGAGGTCCATCGGGCAGCAGTGGAGGCCGCTTCCATCGGTCACGATGAGTACGGTGCGGTTCTCTACAATCTGGGCAACGCGCTTGAGAAGTCCATGGACGCGACTCAAAAGCCTGAGATTCTGGTCGAGCTCGTCGAGACCCGCCGCGCCTCAGCTTCGGCCACGCCACCCGGCCATGCCAACTACGGCGCCGTGCTGCAGAGCCTCGGTGACGCCTTACGCGAGTTCGCAAAGCAGGCTGGGGCCGCCGAGGCTCTCCACGAAGCGGTGCAAGTCCTGCGCACGGCTGTCGGCACCCACACCGACAGCCCTTCCGAGTACGGCGCCCGCCTTGCCGGCTTGGGTGATGCGCTATCGGACGTCGCCTTCAGCACCGGGGAGCCAGCGGCCCGCGCAGACGCGATCGACGCCTTTCGCGCCGCACTCGAAGCTACGCCCACGGGTGATCCCCGCCGCACTGAGCGGTTGGCGAACTTCGGGCGTCTGCTCACACTCCAGTATGTGTCAACCGGTGACGACAGCACTCTTCGTGAGACGGCCGGAGTCCTGCGCGTCCTGGTTCGGGCTACCCCTGCGGGCGACCCTGATCTGGCCGGTCGGCTCATCAATCTCAGCATCACTCTTCAGCGCCTGTTCACCCGCACCGGCGAGGCCGCGGTCCTAGAGGAAGCGGTCTGGGCCGGGCGTGCAGCCGATGATGCCGCTGCCGACGGCCAACCCGAACGTGGTGCGGCGCTGACCAATCTCTGCGATGTGCTGCGGATGAGGTACGACCGGACTGGCGACGGGCTTTCCTTGATCGTTGGCATTGAAGCCGGGCGAAAGGCTGTCAACGCTCTTCCCGACGGTTCTCAAAGGCGGGGCAGTGCCCTCGTGTCATTGGGTATCGCCCTCCAGGACCTTTATCGCCGAAATGGGAATACCGACACTCTCCTGGAAGCAATCGCAGTACACCGCGCGGCGCTGCAGACACCAATGGATGCCCGCCACGAGACAGCTGGACTCCTTAATCTCGGCAACGCGCTTAAGGCGCGATACGAGTCCGACGGGGTCATCGAATCCCTCGCGGAGGCGATCGCGCTCTACCGTCGAGCGAAGCAGCGCGATCTCCGGCCAGACGGCATCGTCATGAACAACCTCGGGATCGCGCTGGAAGCAATGTACGAACGTACTGGCGATACCGCCGTGCTGAAGGAGGCGCGGCAGTCCTACCGCGAGGCTGCGGAAGGGCCTGGTGTGACCACGGATCTCCGCATCGGCGCGTACCGGCAGCTGGCCCTACTGGCCGATCGGGATGCCGAGGGCGCGCTGCAGGCCTTGGCGGATATCGAGACCGCGGTATCCCTGGTTCCCGAACTCATCCCTGTCGCATTGACTCAAAGCGACCGTGAGAGCCGACTCGGTCGGCTCCGGTCCTTGCCAGAGGTGGCCGCGGAGGCCGCTCTGACGGTCGGTGACGGCGAGCGTGCGGTGCAGCTTTTGGAGCAGACCCGCGGTGTTCTGGTGGCCGCCACCGTCGATGCCCGCAGCAATGACCCGGCCTGGCTGCGGCGCGCCGACCCGGATCTTGCGCGAGCTCTCAAGGCCCTGCGAGCCGACCTGAGGAGCGACCATGCGGCGGGCAGCCCGGAATTCCAAGCGGCGCAGAACAGATGGACGGAGGTGATGTCCCGCATCCGCGCTGTCGACGAATTCGCCCGCTCGGCGGCTGCGCCGAGTATCGCGGATCTGGCGGACCACGTCGGCGAGGGGCATTTCGTCTTCGTCGTCGCCGGCCCGACCCGCAGTGACGCCATCGTGGTCTCCGGCCTGCTCGACGGTCACTGCCGGGTCATCCCGCTGCCGTTCACACAGGAGGAAGCCCGTCGCCAAGCCAACCTACTGATGTCCGCTCGGCGGACAGCCGTCGACTATGGTGCTGGACCGCAGGCGAAGATGGACGCTCAAGCCACGATCCTCGACGTCCTGGCCTGGCTGTGGGACTCGATCACTGGACCGGTTCTCAGTGCTCTCGGCCACCACGTCACTCCGGTTTCGGAGGAGGCATGGCCGCGTATCTGGTGGTGTCCCGTCGGCTTGGTCAACTACCTGCCTCTGCATGCCGCCGGGCATCACGCCGATCTGAGGTCCGCCGACCCCGGCACCCGAGAACACCCGCGTACGGCACTTGACCGCGTCGTCTCTTCCTACGCCCCGACAATGCGCGCCCTCGTGCATGCCCGTTCCCAGGAGCCTTCCGTCAAGGCGGGCGCTCTCATCATTTCAGTCCCCGACGCTCCCGACGTTCCGCTGCTTTCCGGAGCAGCGGCGCAGGCTGATGCAGTTGCCGCCCTCATTCCCGCGGCGCGACGGCCGCCGCGGCCGACCCGCGAGGAGATCAGCGGAATTCTCGCCAGCTATCCGATCGTCCATTTCGCCTGCCACGGAGTCGTCGACATGAAGAACCCGGCCAACAGCAGGCTGGTCCTGTATGACCACCGCACGGATCCGCTCACGGTGTCCGACATCAGCAAGCTGAACTTGACTGGCTCGCTGGCCTATCTCTGCGCGTGCGACACCTCGGTCAGCCCCGCGAACCTCGCCGACGAATCGATCCACATCACTGGCGCGTTCCACCTGGCCGGCTACCAGAATGTCATCGGCACCCTCTGGCCGGTCGGTGACCGCACCGGCGGTGAGCTGGCGCGGTACTTCTACAGCCGCCTCACCCGTGGCGGAACCGTCCCTCCCGACACCCGGCAGGCAGCTCACGCGCTCCACTGGGCCACCCGGCAGCTCCGCGGACGTTCCCATGCCGCCCCGACGGTTTGGGCTGCTTATACGCACACCGGCATCTGAACCGGATAGTCAGTGTGTCGCATATGGCTGGCCGCGGCAGCCAACCATGTCCTTGTCCAGCAAGTCTTCGACGGTTTAAGAGGCTGTTGCTCAATCGAACAGGGCCTTTGAGCTGGGAAATCAGCGTCAGCTTGAGTGTGTAAGGGGTCGGTGATGGTGGCATAGCTTCCGGTGTCGGATTGCTCGATTCCCAGGAGGTCGCCGG
>NZ_JAACYW010000146.1 GCF_015356825.1 Catenulispora rubra
CACGATGCCCACGCCCACGGTCGTGCCGCAGATCTCGACCGGCGCGTTCACGCTGCCCTGCGCGACGGTGCCGGTGACGATCCCGGTCTCGCCGGTGGTGCTGGCGCTCGACGTCGTCGTCGGCGCGCCGGTGTTCACGCAGCTGTTGCCCTCGGCCGTGTCGTGGTACCCGCCGACCGCGGCCACGACGCCGCAGACCTCGGTCGGGATGTCGATCGGCAGCTGCGCGACGTTGCCGGTGGCCAGGCCGTTGTTGCCGACGGCCCGGCCGTTGGCGGCCGCGCCGCCCGCGGTGTGGTTCACGCAGTGGTTGTCCAGCGCGGAGTTGAACACGCCGAGCACGTTCACCGAGTCGCCGCAGGCGTCGATCGGGGCCTCGATCGGCACCTGCACGATGTTGCCGGTGACGGCGCCGGAGGAGTTCGCGGTCACGGCGCTCGCACCGGAGCCCGCGGACTGCCGCGGCATGCCGGGCGCGTCCGCCGAGCGGGTGTGGTTCGGGCCGTAGCCGTGGTCGTGGTCACCGTGCTCGCCGCCGTTGACACAAGTGGTGCCGGCGGCGGTGTCGTAGACCGCGGCCACGTTGGCGGTGATCCCGCAGAGGTTCAGCGGCGCGTCGACCGGGACCTGGACGACGTTCCCGCTCACCAGTCCGGGCGAGGACGCGGCCACGGCCCGGGCGGTCGAGGAGGACTCGCCGCCCTTGTTGGCGCACAGGATGTCCTCAGCCGAGTCGTGCCCGCCGACCACCGTCGCGGTGTCGCCGCAGATGTTCGTCGGGAGCGTGACCGGGATCTGCACGACGTTGTCCGACAGCGCGCCCGGGTTCCCGGCCGCCACCGCGGCCGCCGAGCTGCTCGGACCGCCGGCGGCGTCCGGGCCGTTGACGCAGTGCTCGTCGGCGGCACTGTCGCCGCCGCCCAGCACGGTCGCGACCACGCCGCAGACGTTGACCGGGGCGTCGATCGGCACCTCGACGGTGTTGCCGGCCAGGAAGCCGCCGCCGCCGAGGTCGGAGGACTCCGCCTCGGCCGCCTGGGCCGCCTCAGCCGCCTCGGGGCGGTCGCCGCCGGGGTGGGCCGGCCAGTGCGCGGTGGTTCCGGCGGCCTGGGGCGCCGGAGCGCCGTGCGGGCCGGTACCGGTGTGGTGCGGGGCGCCGGTGTGGTGGGGGGCCGCGGTGTGGTGCGG
Source organism: Catenulispora rubra (assembly GCF_015356825.1). Taxonomy (GTDB): domain Bacteria; phylum Actinomycetota; class Actinomycetes; order Streptomycetales; family Catenulisporaceae; genus Catenulispora; species Catenulispora rubra. Next base: position 1,189 of record NZ_JAACYW010000146.1, read on the forward strand.
TGCGGCGCTGTGGTGCGGCGCGGCCGGGTGGTTCGGTGCCGGGGCGTGGTGCGCCGGGGCGGGGTGGTGCGCGGCTGGAGCGTGGTGCGACTCCGGGCTGTGCGGCGCCGTCGGAGCGTGCGCTGTCGGAGCGTGCGCTGTCGGAGCGTGCGACGCGGCCGTGTGGTGCGGCGCGGCGGTGTGCGGCTCGGTGGCCTTGTGCCGCCCGGTGTACTGCTTGACCTTCGACGCGCTGACCGGGATGGCCGCATGGTGTGAAGAGTCGCCCGTCGACTGACTCTTCTTCCCGGCGTGCTCGGGGTTCTCGGGGTGGTTCGAAACCGCCGAGACCGCGGGCGCGGCACCAGTGATCAGCAGGCCGCCGGTCGCGACCGCTAGCGCGAGTCCGCGCTTGGTCACGTCGTGCATGCCAGTCCTCATTCTTCTCAGGGGGGTCCGGGCCGACAAAGCCCGTCACCGCGACAAACGCCCCTCGCCCCGCCGCGTCACGCCGGTGTGGTCCGTGCGGATGAATAGTCGTTCTGTGCTATCTGTCGCGGAGTTGCCGGACAACGCGCAGGTCGGAGTGGCCGTACGCGCATCTGTGCGAGGCGGTTTGTCAGCTCTGTGGCCGAGCGGGAGAATCGGGCCCCATGACGGCTGATCCGACAATCGATCCGGCACCGCTTTTTGGTCCGGTACAGATCCGCGAGCTGGCTCTGAGCACCGCGGTCGAGGCCAAAGGTGCGCTCTACACCCTCGGCGGCGACTACATGTCCTCCCAGGCGGCCCGCACCGCCTCCAAGGACCTGGGGATGAAGGGCTGGCCGTTCTACTTCGGCGGCCGCGTCGGGGTCCTCGGGCCGGTGGCCCCGGAGGTGGTGCACGCGGTCGTCGGGTTCTTCCCGGCCGAGCTGGCGGTGCAGAGCTGGGAGACGGCCCGCGACCCGAAGCAGAGCCCGCCGCTGGACCGCGTCGTGGACCGCTACCGCGACGTGCAGCGCATGTGGGCCGACGAGTTCCTGGCCGCGCTCCCGGAGGACGAGGCCCACGAGCTGGCCGACACGCTCCGCGAGATCGCGACCACCTCCGAGACCGGCCTGTCCCCGCTGGCCGCGGCCTGGGGCGCGATGCCGGAGCCGGCCTCGGCCCGGCACCGGGTGGTGCACTGGGCGATGGTGATGCGCGAGCAGCGCGGCGGGCTGCACATCGCGGCCGTGCAGATGGCCGGGCTGGACCCGCTGGAGGCGATCGTCGCCGGATCGCTCGGCGAGGCCGGGGCGAAGTTCTTCCGGTGGGAGGCGCCGTACCCCCAGCCGGACGACGCCACGCGCCTGTTCCGGGAGCAGGCCGAGGAGATCACGGACGAGCTGGCGTCCCGGGCCTACCGCGGGCTGACCCCGGAGGCGGCCGAGCGGCTGCTCGCGCTGCTGGCCCGGGCGGCGTACATGGCCAGCGGCGGCGGCGTGGCGAACGCGCTGTCCGAGCGCGAGGCGAAGGAAGCGAAGGAAGCGAAGGAAGCCAAGGAGGTTCAGGACAGCGCCGAGGCGCCGTCCTGAGCGGCTCCGAGCGGCTCTGAGCGGTCGTGATCCCGGCTCAGCACGGCGCCGAGGCGCCGTCCTGAGTCCGGCGCTGACTCAGTGCGGGTTCTGCCAGGGGCCGTCGGGGTGCAGTTCCGGCGGCAGCCACAGCTGCGGCTGCACCGTCCGGCACCGCAGGCCGCAGCCGGGCTGCCACGGGAACAGCCCGTGGCTGTCCGGCCAGACCAGCTGCACGAACGGCGGAACCGCCCCGCGGTAGAACCCGACGGCGAACCCGAACAGCGTCGGGTACCAGCCGGGGTGCACGCGCTTGGCGACCACCGGCTGCGCGTCCAGGATCCCGTCGATCTCGATGTCGAGCCCGAACGGCTTGTTGTCGCGGATCAGCCGGCCGGCCCGGTTCACGCGCTGCTGCATGTCCGGCAGCAGCAGGCCGAACAGCGACACCTCGGGGGCGCGGTAGCTGTGCCACAGCCCCACTGAGAACGCCCATCCGGGGGTGCGGGTGCCGGGCATGATGCCGATCGAGGTCCAGCCGGTGCGCCGCACGTGCGCGGCCGCCTCGCCGAACCAGCCGGGCACCAGCGCGCGGACCGCGTCCTCCTCCTCGTCGGCCAAGCCTTCGTCGTCCGCGAACGCCTCGTTCTCGGCCGCCGTGAGGGTGTGGCTGACCGCGTTCTCGCTGTCGCAGATCACGCAGTGGCACGGCGGGATGTCGGCCGTCACGCGACGCCGCTCTTCGTGTTCGCCCGTCGGTTCCGCAGGACCGCCGTGGCCAGGACTCTCCGCCATGATGTTCACGATATGCGATGAGTGCATGAGAGTACCTATCCAGGACGCCCGGAGTTCACCTTTCGGACGAAAGGCTCTCCCGCGGTGTTCGCCCCGTCACGCAGGGCGTATGCTCACGCGCCGCCCAGCGTCACGATCGCGTCGGTCAGGAACCCGGCGACCAGCCCGATCATGATCCCGTACGAGGTCAGCTCCTTCAGCCCGGTCCGCCGCGCCACCGCCAGCAGCTCGATGACCACGTACAGGATCGACCCGGCGGCCAGCGACAGGAACGCGATCGCGGTCGGCGTCGAGGTGAACTGCTCGCCGACCAGCGTCCCGGCGAAGGTCGGCCCGCCGCCGATCAGCCCGAGCAGCCCCAGATAGCGCCACGACGGCCGCTCGCCGACCGCGGCCATCGGGGCCACGATCCCGAAGCCCTCGGTGGCGTTGTGCAGCCCGAAGCCGACGATCAGCATCACGGCCAGGCTGATCTCGCCGCCGGCGGCCGAGTTCCCGATCGCCAGGCCCTCGGCGAAGTTGTGCAGCCCGATGCCGATGGCGATCAGCATCGGCAGGCTCGCCAGCCGGGAGAGCGGGGCGCGGCGGGTGCCGTGCCCGCTGCCGCTGCCACTCCCGAGCTCCGCGGCCGACGCCGCACCCGGACCCGCACCTGGACCCGTGCCCGCACCCCGACCCGCGCCCGGACCCGTGCCCGGACTGCGCGTCGCATGCTTGGCGACCCACCGGTCGAAGCGCGTCAGCCCCAGGAACGCGACCCCGATGCCGGCGGCCATCAGCAGGCCGTAGCCGACGGCGTCCCCGATCCGGTGCGGCTTGTCGCTGAGCGCGGAGTCGACCGGCGCCCAGGCGTGGCTGAGGACGTCGAACAGCAGGAACAGCAGGATCCCGATGGCGACCGCGTTCAGCAGCGCGCGCAGCCGGGGCAGCGGGGCGCGCAGCCGGCCGAGCGGCAGGCCGAGGTAGATCGTGAAGCCGGCGATCGCGCCGAGCAAGGCGATCTGGGACGAGGACATGGCAGCACCTTGATTCGTGGCCGGGGACGGTCCTGAGGGTGGGGACCGGCGTGCAGGCTAGCCTTGCCTCGTTTCGCGGGACAAGCCCGGCTGCGCTGGATGACCGTTATGCGGCTTTCATGGCCATTTCAACGCCTCGCCGCCGCCTCGACCTCGGCGAATCCCGGCCAGAACGCGTCGGCGAGCAGCACCGCCGTCTCGCGCGGCCCGATCCCCGAGCCGTCGCGCAGTCGCCACCGCGCCACGCGCTCGCTGGCGCCGACCAGGCCGTGCGCCAGGATCGAGACCCGCGCCGGGGACGCCGCGGGCAGCCAGCGCCCGATGACGTCCTCCAGGAGCTGCGTCTGCTGGCCGCGGATCGCCTCGATCGCCTCCTCTGCGGGCCCTGCGACGATCACCGACTCGTTGAGCAGCACGGCCCAGGCCCGGCCGTGGCGGTCGGCGAAGTCGAAGTACGCCTCCAGGCCCGCCTCCAGGACGGCGCGCGGCCCGTCCGGCTCGGCGGCGGAGACAGCGTCGATCGTCGCGGAGTGCAGGTCCGCGCGGATCCGGGCCACGCAGGCGAGCAGGAGTCCTTCCTTCGACGTGAAGTACTCGTACAGCATCGGCTTGGAGACCCCGACGCGCAGCGACACCTCGTCCATGGACGTGTTCTGGAACCCGCGCTCGGCGAAGACCTCCTCGGCTGCGGCCAGGATCTGCTGCTCGCGCTCGGCGCGGGGCACGCGCTTGCGGCGCGGGGCGTCGGTCATGGCAGTGGACTCTATCGACTTCCTTTCCTACTCTCAGTAGGCTACCGGCCGGTAGGTTGCCGCCGAGCAGGGGCGGAGCATGGGCAGAGCACGCGCTGAGTAGGTACCGGGCAGGACTCGAGCAGGGACAGGGGCTGGGAAGCATGGCCGATCCGCGGTTCCACACAGTCATCGCCTTCGACGGCGCCGAGCTGCACGTGGAGGAGGACGGCGCGGCCGGCGCGCCGGTCACGCTGGTGCTGGCGCACGGCTGGACGCTGTCGCTCCAGGCCTGGCGTGCCCAGGCCGCCGCGCTGGCGGAAGCCGGGGAGGTCCGGATCCTGCGGTACGACCAGCGCGGCCACGGGTCGTCGACGCCGGGCGGTGCGTGGCTGTCGGGCGTCTCCGGCGCCGGCGCCGAACGCTTCGGGCCGGGCCCGTCGGTCGACCAGCTCGGCCGGGACCTGGCCGCGGTGCTGGACCAGCTGGTGCCGACCGGCCCGATTGTGCTCGCGGGACACTCCATGGGCGGCATGACCATCATGGCGTTGGCCGATCAGCGCCCCGATCTGTTCGCCGCCGGCGGCCGGGTGGCCGGTGTGCTGCTGACGAACACCTCCAGCGGCGGGCTCGCGCGGCTCACGCTCGGATTCCCCGAGGTGGTCGCCAAGCCGGTGCGGAACTCGATCATCAGGACCCTGCGGAAGATCGCCGCCAAGCCGGGCAAGGCCGACGCGGTCCGTGCGAAGCAGTCCACCGGCTCACGGCTCGCCGTGGCACAGACGCGCTGGCTGCTGTTCGGACGCAAGGCGCCGCGTGCGGCGGTCGTGGAGTGCAACGAGATCATCAAGACGTGTCCCAGCGCGACGCTGGCCGGCTTCTTCCCGGCGTTGATGACCCACGACAAGCGGGACGCCCTGAAGAACCTCGGCGGTACCGAGGTCGAGGTCCTGGCGTCGGCACGCGACCGGCTGACACCGGTGGGGCACTCGCGCCGGATGGCCGAGGCGATCCCCGGCGCGCGGCTGACGGTGGTCCCGGGGACCGGGCACATGCTGCCGATGGAGCGGCCGCAGGTCGCCACCGCGCTGCTGACGAAGCTGGTCGCTGCTGCTCGGGCCCGGGAGGAAAGCGCCGCGTGACGCGGATCGCTGTGGACTCGGACCCGGACCCGGGGACGGAAAGCGGGGGCTTGACAGAGTTCGGACGGTGATCGACGGCTCGGCCGTGTCGGACCGAACCCGTCGATTCCTTGTGATGCCTGGTGATGCTCCCGAACGATCGCTGTCAGCCCCCTGAAGCGCGTCCCCCAGCCCGGTGCGCGAACCGTACCTCCGCGCACCGCGCCAGAAGGCGTCTCCGCCTCATCTCATCGACCGCGCGAGCCGCCGGAGCGGCTCGGCGCGGTCAGCGCGTCGGGCCGGTCAGGCCGCCGCGCGCTCGCCGGTCGTCACCAGCACCGCGAGGACCGTCCGGGACGGGATCGACAGCTTGGCGAAGATGCGCGACAGGTGCGCCTCGACCGTCTTGGTGGACAGGCCGAGGGCGCGGGCGATCTGGCGGTTGGTGCGTCCGTCCCGGACGAGCCGGGCGATCTCCATCTCGCGCGCCGTGAGGCGGTCGAGCGAGGCGGGCCGCTGGGTGTTGACGGTTGTAGTGCTCATTGGTGTTTCCCCCCTGTTGCGATGGTTGTTGCTGACGCCCCGTACGTACGGCCTGCCGGTTCGGCGCCAGCCGTGGCGCAGGGGACGTCGGTGTTCACCGTCCGCGTGGAGCGTGCGGGCGGCGTGGGGCGTGGTCCAAAGGGAGATTGTGGTGTCGGCGATCTTCGGGCGGGCCGCCTCGGCGACTCCGTCCGACCCCGTGCGCGCAGAAGGCTTCGGCGCGCACGGTTGAACCCACACGCCGGCCCCGGCATTTCGATCGGCCAACTCCGACACAAAGGTCGGCAGGCCAATCCCCCCATCCTGGCCCATGCACTGAACTATAGGGTGGCGCTTGCAGGCGCGGTAGGGGTTCTCCCATAACAGCCCGATTTCAGCAAGGCGAACTGGCGTAGGCCGCTGAGGAGCCTGCTCCCGACGCGCTGGCGACCGCGTCGATATACGGGGACGACGGACACATGCCGTGAACGTCCAGCTGCGGAGCGATGTCGTAGGACGTCTTGCCGGACAGCGTGAACGACTGGCTCTGCGCCCCGATCGACCCCGGCGAGCCCTGCGTCGCGGTCCCGGCGAACGTCACCGTGACGGTCACTGATCCGGTTCCGTTCGTGGTCACGTGCACATGCGCGGTGTAGTTGTAGCTGCCGGTCTGGTCCGGGGTCAGCGACGAGACGCTCAGCGCGCTGACACCGCCCTCGACCGGCGGCGGCGCCTGGTGCGTCGTGGTCTGCGGCGGCGGAGGCGCGGCCGAGCTGTGCGAGGCGGGCGCGCTGGGCGCGGTGGTCTTCGGCGCGGTGCTCGGCGGCGGGCTCGACTTCGGCGGCGCCGGCTTGGAGGCGGTCGAGGACGGCGCGGCGGTCCCGGTCGCGGTCGGCGCCGTCACCGCGCCGGGGGCGGCGGAACCCGACGAGTCGCCGCTGCCGGCCGCGGTGGAGCTGCTGGAGCTCGTCAAGGGCGGCGTCGCCGCGGTCTTGTTGGTGGAGCTCTTTTGGGCCGCCACGAAAATCACCACGCAGGCCGCCGCGAGGACCACGGCCGCCAGCGCGTACCGCACGATGCGGCCGCGATCGACCGGCTCGACCGGCTCCGTCATCGGGAACACCGGCGGGGGCAGATCGCTGCCGGGCTGGAAGTTCTCGAACTCGTCGCGGCCGGTGTCGCCGAACGCGCCGGAGTCACCGGAACGGCCGGAGCCTACGGGTCCGCCGGGTCCGCTGGGTCCTCCAGGCCCGCCGGAGCGGCTGGAACCGATTGCGGCGGCTCCCATGGCGGCGCCGGCCAGAGCGGCCGCGGCGGGGACAGCGGTGCCCGAACCCCGGCCCGATTCCGATCCCGATGCCCGGCCCGGCGACGGGCTCGATCCGGGTCCCGATCCCGAGCCCGGTCTCGGAGCAATTCTCGGGGCCGCTTTCGGCGCCGGCGGATCGGGGCGGAACAGAGGCCGCGTCAGCTCCTCAGCGCCTGTCCCGAGCGCCGCCGGACCGACCGGAGCCAGCGAGACGTGCGTCGAGTCGGCGTCGCTCTCGGCGGCGCGGCCCGCGCCTGTCGGCCCGGGGTTCGGCGGCGTGCGGGGCACGCGAGGCGGCTCCGCGTCGCCGACGAGGCTGACGACCGGGGCCCGCGTGCCGCGCGGACGGTCGGCCTCCGCCGGACCGCTGTTCGGCGGCGTGCGGGGTATCTGCAGAATGTCCGCGCCGACGCCGGTGTCGGCTGCGGCGTTGGCTTTGGCGTCGGCCTTGGCGTTAGCGCCGGCCTTGGCGTCGGTGTCGACCGGGCCCTGGTTCGGCGGTGTCCGGGGGACGCGCGGCAGGGCCGCTTCGGAGGCTTCCGCGGCGATGGCGTCGAAGCCGAGCGGCGGGCTGTCTACCGGCGGCCGCTGGATGCGCGTGGTGTCGGGGTCGTCCGACACGGTGACCTTGATCGCACCCGTACCGGGCCCCTGATTCGGCGGGGTCCTGGGCACCGGCGGCAACTCGTCGCGCACGCCGGCAACCGGCACGTCCGCGACCGGGGCGACTGGGGCGACGGGGCTGACCGGAGCGACTGGGCTGACCGAGGCGACCGAGGCGACCGGGCTGACCGGGGCGACCGGCTCTGGCGTCGTCGGAGCTGTCGACTCCGCGAGGCCCTCGGCACTGGCGGCATCGGTGGCGGCATCGGTGCCGGCCTCGGCGGGGGTACCGCCGCCGGCGGGAATCGGCGTCGCCTTCGCTATGTGCGTCTCGTCAGCCGACAGGCTCGGTTCGGGCTCCTCGACGCGCATGCCGGGAGCGCCGGCCAGGTCCATCAGCGCCGCGTCCATCAAGGCCGCGCCGGGGCCGCGCAGCGGCGTGATGCGGGCCGTGTGCTCCTCGTCGAGGCGTTCGGGCTGCTGGGAGTCGTCCCGGGCGTGACGCGCGGGGGAGTGGGTCTCTACGGGCTCTTCGACACTCGGCGCCGGGGTCGGCGACTGCGTCTCCTCGGCCTCCGCGTCGGGCGCCGCGCCCTTGCCGCGCCGCAGCTGCGTCACCGACGCGATCCGCGTCACCGGGGCCGTGCCCTCGACCATCTCCAGGGTGCGCAGGCGCTGCGCGTCCAGCCGCTTCACCCAGTCCGCGTAGCCGTCGGCGGACCAGGACGGCCAGGACTGAGCAGACTTGCCCTCCAGCCTCGGCAGCCACCACGAGGCGAAGTACTGCGCGTCCACCGCCAGCTGCTCGACCGCCGGCAGCCACTCCAGATCGCGGCGGCGTCCGCCGCGCGGGGCCTGCGCCAGCTTGGACAGCACAGGTCGCAGTCGGACGGCCAGATCCCGGGCCTCACGCGCGGTCTGAGTCGCCTCCTGCGGGTTGGTGGCGGGGTGCCATTCGGTGCCGGCCAGAATGCCCGTCACCAGCGTCCGTGTGCCGCCACGCCCCCGTTCGTCTCCCCTGTCAGGCATGGCTACGAACGTATCCGTTTTGGATGTTCGAGTACAGATACCAGATTAAGAACCTTAAGAAGCCTTGCGGCCTTCTAGAAGTCCTTGATCAGCTTGGCCAGGGCCTCGGCGGTGAGGGCGGGGGTCAGCGCGGTGACGCTGATGCGCTCGATGACCTGCAGATACACGTCGACGTCATCGCGTTTGTCCAGGTAGAGGGCGCCGGCCAGGTGCTCCAGGTAGACCACGTCCGGCAGGTCCGGCTCGGCGAAGCGCAGGATCGTGAACGCTCCGGCCTCGGCGGCGTGCGCGCCGGACTGGAAGGGCAGGACCTGCACCGTGATGTTCGGCCGCTCCATCATCTCCAGCAGGTGGGACAGCTGCTGGCGCATGATCTCCGGGCTGCCGACCGGGCGGCGCAGCGCGGCCTCGTCGACCACGGCCCACAGCCGCGGTGCCTCCTGCTCGCGCAGCAGCACGGTCTGGCGCTCCGACCGGACCTGGACGCGGCGCTCGGAGTCGCTGTCGTAGACGCCGCGGCCGGCCATCACGGCGCGCATGTAGTCGGCGGTCTGCAGCAGGCCCGGTATGTACTGCACCTCGTAGGTACGGATCAGCGAGGCCGACTCCTCCAGGCCGATGTAGCCGGCGAACCAGCTCGGCAGGACGTCGTGGTAGCCGTGCCACCAGGTGGTCGCGTTCGCGGCCTTGGCCATCGACAGGAACGGTTCGCGGGCGCCGGGGTCGGTGACGCCGTAGAGCGTCAGCAGATCCTCCACATCGCGCATCTTGAAGCCCACGCGGCCCAGTTCCAGGCGGCTGATCTTGGACTCGGACGAGCGGATCTCCCAGCCCGCGGTCTCCCGGGTGATCGCCGCGGCCTCGCGCAGCCGCCGCAGTTGCGAGCCGAGCATGATCCGGCGCACCGTCGCGCCGCCCGAGCGCGGCGGCTCGGACTCGGGATCAGCGGTGTGGGGCCCACTCATTGCTTCCTCGCTCCATCTGAGGCCCGACCCCGTAAATCGCAGGTGCCGGGCGGTGGATCAGCTGCCGATTGTGCCACTCGGGCGTCCGCTTGTGAACACTGCAAGCCTAGGCTGTCCCGACGCCTTCGACTCCCGGCAGCGTGCTACAGGACCCTGAATCAATTCGGCAAAGTCTTTGCCCATCCGAGACCCTGCGCGCGCCGTCTACGCTGTAGCATGCACGTGCATCCGCCTTATGCATAGGAAAACTCTGCGATTGCATGTGCCGCCGCCACAGCGGCCGGCACCCGACGGGAGACCCGATGGTCGCGTCTGGTTACGCCTACTCCCTGCTCCATGCCGACCTGCCGGTCTGCATCGGGTACCAGGCCGTGGGGCGCAGCGTGTCGACGCGGCATTGCGTGCTCCCGGCCCGCGCCGAATCGGTCTCGGCGGCCCGGCGGTTCGTCCGGGACGTCGCTGAGGACTGGCGCGGACAACCTGAGAGATTTGCCACGCTGCTGGAGAATCTGGGCATCGTCGTCTCCGAACTCGTGACCAACGCGCTCCTGCACGCCTATGAAGCGGTGCTGCCGGACCGGGTGCGGGACGAGTCCGACCTGATATCGCTGTGCCTGGTCCACGAACCCTGTGACACCGGGGCGGGCGAAGCCGGTGTGGAGCGCGTGCTCTTCGCCGTCGCCGACCCCTCGGCCGCCTCGCCGGTGGCCCCGACGCCGGCCCGGGCGGCCGACGGGTTATGGGGTCTGGACGAGTCGGGGCGGGGGATGTATCTCGTGGAGGCGCTGGCCGACGACTGGGGCTGGCGCCGTTTTCGCGCGCCGGGGGCGGCCGAGCCGTCCGGCAAGGTCGTCTGGGCCTTGTTCGAACTCGCCTGCTGACGGCGAACCCGGCGTTTCCGCCCGGTTCCGTCCAGGGGTTCACACGGGGCTTCATCCACTGTTTCAGTCAAGGATTCCCATCGGCTTGACGGCCTCGTCGCTGACGGTCGCCGACCGATGACGGGAGCTGTGACGCAGTAACCGCTTTCCGTGTTCGCCCTAACGAACGGTTCGCGCCCGGTCACGGGCGGCACACGGCCGATTTGGTTGGCGATCACAGGGCTCGAATGTATATCGATCTGGTATCGAAGCCGCGGCGAACGCATGCCTTGAACCTGCGGGGAGAACCTTTACCCGCTCTTTGAACGTTTCACACTCGAAACCTCTGCGCGTGCGACAGCAAGACCGCTAGCATCCGTTTACTGCCATGCATCGGCGAATGCTGATTCCCGCGCGAATGCACGTGCAGTGGATCAACCCTTCCCACCGTACATGTAAGGGGAAAACGACAATGAGCGAGTTCGAGGCCTACAACGGCATGCCGGCCACCAAGGTCGCCGCCGCGTGGCGCAAGAGCAGCTACTCCAACTCGCAGGGCAACTGCGTGGAGTTCGCAGGCATGGGGGACGGTTCTGTCGCGGTGCGCAACTCGCGCGACCCGCACGGCCCGGCTCTGCTGTACACCCGGGCCGAGATCGAGGCCATGATCAACGGGATCAAGGACGGCGAGTTCGACGACCTGCTCGGCTGAGGCCGGCGGGAGCTGCGCGATACATAGTGGTATCCGCTTCCGGACTCCGACGCCCGCCCTCTTGGCCTCGCACCTTGTCGGCGCGATGATGCAGGGATGGCTGGCTGGACCGGAAGCGGCGTGGAGCCGCGGACGGCCGCCGAGATAGCGGCGGCCGTCCGTCAAGGCAAGAGCAGTGTGCGCGGCGCCGTCCAGGAGGCCCTGGACCGCATAGCCGCCGCGGACCCCCGGATCGGGGCGTTCCGCAAAGTCCGGCAGGACGCGGCGTTGGCCGAGGCCGACGAGCTGGCCGGCCGGCCCGATCTGGCGGACCTGCCGCTGGCCGGGGTGCCGGTCGCGGTGAAGGACAACGTGCCGGTCGCCGACGAGCAGTGCCGGAACGGCACCGCGGCGACCGCGGACCGGCCGCCGCAGCCCGAGGACCACCCGGTGGTGGCGCGGCTGCGGGCCGCCGGCGCGATCGTGGTCGGCCTTACCCATACTCCGGAACTGTCGTTGGTCGCGATGACCGACAGCGCGCTGGGTATGGCGCGCAATCCCTGGGACTTGACGCGGACGCCGGGCGGCTCGTCCGGCGGCGCGGCCGCGGCGGTGGCCGCCGGGCTGGTGCCGATCGCGCACGGGAACGACGGGCTGGGCTCGATCCGCGGCCCGGCGGCGTGCTGCGGGTTGTTCGGCCTCAAGCCCGGATATGGGACGGTGCCCTCGGAGCTCGGGCGGAACTCGTGGTGGGGCCTGTCCGAGAACGGTCCGCTGGCCACGACGGTCGAGGACGCGGCGCTGATGCTGTCGGTGATGGCCGACGCTCCCGAGCTTGTCGATGCGGTGAATTCGCGGCCGTCCGATTTGAGGATCGCGGTCTCCACGGCGCCGCCCTCGGTCGGCTACCGCGTCGACCGGGAGCACAAGGACGCCGTCGAAGGTGTGGCCGGGCTGCTCGAATCAGCCGGGCACACGATCGTCCGGGCGCCGCGCTATCCCGCCTACCTCGGGCCCGGTGCGGTGCTGACCTGGTACGCGGCCGCCGCGTTGGACGCCGAGGAGTACGACCGGCGGGCCCTGGAGCGCCGCACGCGGCGCATGGCGTCGGCCGGCCGGACGCTGGCGAAGGCCGGCCTGACCGGGGCCCGGACCCGGCGGCGCTGGCGGGACACCGGAGCCGAGCGCTTCCTGGGCGACGCCGACGTCGTGCTCACGCCGACGCTGCTCAGGCCGCCGCCGGCGGCGCTGCGGTGGGGACGGCGCGGGCTGCTGGCCAACGCGGTCGCCAACACCTCTTACGCGGGGCTGTGCCCGCCGTGGAACCTGGCCGGCTGGCCGGCGATGAACGTCCCGGCCGGGACGCACAGCTGCGGGACGCCGATCGGCGTGCAGTTCGTCGCGCGACCCGGTCGGGAGGCGCTGCTGCTGGGGCTCGCGGCGTACATCGAGGCGGTGCGGCCGTGGCCGCGGACGGCGCCGATGGGGGTGGTGGGCGGCTGATGCTGCGTTGACCTTGGGGCTGGTCTCAGGGCTGGTCTCGGGGTCGGTCGCGCAGCTGATCGCTGGGCTGGTCCCGGAGCGGTTCCTGTGGCTGACCGCGGGGCGGCGCCGGATTTCCGTGATCACCGTCGTGACCTGAGCAGTCACGCGCTCCCGATAGACTTGACCGCATCATGGAGCAGCCTGCCGACACCGTCCTTGTCATCGACTTCGGCGCCCAGTACGCGCAGCTCATCGCGCGCCGGGTCCGCGAAGCCCACGTCTACAGCGAGATCGTGCCGCACACCGCGACGGTGGCCGAGATCCTCGCCAAGAAGCCCAAGGCGGTGATCCTGTCCGGCGGGCCGTCCTCGGTCTACGCCGACGGCGCGCCGAACGTCGGCGCGGAGCTGTTCCGCGCCGGGGTGCCGACCCTCGGCATCTGCTACGGCTTCCAGGCGATGGCCCGGGCCCTGGGCGGCGTGGTCGAGCAGACCGGCGGCCGGGAGTACGGCCGCACCTCGCTGGAGGTCACCGACACCAACTCCACGCTCTTCAGCGGCTCGCAGGCCGAGCAGCCGGTGTGGATGTCGCACGGCGACGCGGTCACGGCCGCCCCCGAGGGCTTCCGGGTGACCGGCACCACGGCCAAGACCCCGGTCGCGGCGTTCGAGGACGACGAGCAGCGGCTGTACGGCGTCCAGCACCACCCTGAGGTGCTGCACTCGCAGTTCGGGCAGCTGCTGCTGGAGAACTTCCTCTACAAGGGCGCCGGCATCGAGCCGGACTGGACCACCGGCAACATCGTCGAGGAGCAGGTCGCGGCGATCCGCGAGCAGGTCGGCGGCAAGCGCGCGATCTGCGGCCTGTCCGGCGGCGTGGACTCCGCGGTGGCCGCCGCGATCGTGCAGAAGGCCGTCGGCGAGCAGCTCACCTGCGTGTTCGTCGACCACGGCCTGCTGCGCAAGGGCGAGGCCGAGCAGGTCGAGAAGGACTTCGTCGCGGCCACCGGCGTGCAGCTCAAGGTCGTCGACGCCGAGGAACGCTTCCTGTCGGCGCTGGCCGGGGTGTCCGACCCGGAGGAGAAGCGCAAGATCATCGGCCGCGAGTTCATCCGGGTCTTCGAACAGGCCGAGCGCGAGATCGTCGAGCAGTCGGCGGACGCCGGCGAGCCGGTGAAGTTCCTGGTGCAGGGCACGCTCTACCCGGACGTCGTGGAGTCCGGCGGCGGCAGCGGCACCGCGAACATCAAGAGCCACCACAACGTCGGCGGCCTGCCGGAGGACCTGCAGTTCGAGCTGATCGAGCCGCTCCGCAAGCTGTTCAAGGACGAGGTCCGCCAGGTCGGCCGCGAACTCGGGCTGCCCGAGGCGATCGTCGGCCGCCAGCCCTTCCCGGGCCCGGGCCTGGGCATCCGCATCGTCGGCGAGGTCACCAAGCCGCGCCTGGACCTGCTCCGCGAGGCCGACGCCATCGCCCGCGAGGAGCTGACCGCGGCCGGCCTGGACACCGAGATCTGGCAGTGCCCGGTGGTGCTGCTGGCCGACGTGCGCTCGGTCGGCGTCCAGGGCGACGGCCGCACCTACGGCCACCCGATCGTCCTGCGCCCCGTCTCCAGCGAGGACGCGATGACCGCCGACTGGTCGCGCCTGCCCTACGAGGTACTGGCCCGGATCTCCACGCGGATCACGAACGAGGTCGCCGACGTCAACCGGGTGGTGCTGGACGTGACCAGCAAGCCGCCGGGGACGATCGAGTGGGAGTAGGCGCTGCGGCGGTTGCTGCGGTGCTCGAGAGCCGGGTCTTCGGACCCGGCTTTTTCGCGCGCTGAGTGGTTCGCAGGCGCTTGAGCTGTCGCGTGTTGAGCCGAGCGTTGAGCCTTGTCTGAGCGCGGTCTAAGCCTTCTCGTCGTACTCCAGCGCCTCGCGCAGCTTCCGGTTCACATGCCGCAGCCGCTCGATGGTCCGCTGCGCCTCCCGAAGCTCGTAGCGCAGCCGGATGATCTCCTCGATCGCGGCGAGGTCGGCCAGATCGCTCAGGTCCGCCAGGTCCGCCGAAGCCAGCGCCGGCTCGACCTCCTCGGCGTACTCCGGCTCCGGCGGCGACGGGATCGCCAGCTCGGCCGGCTGCGTGAGCGCGGCCTGCACCTCGGCGGCCCACTGCAGGGCGTCCGGCTCGGGGGAGCGGCGCACGAACTCGTGGATCACGGCGCCGACCGACTCCGCCTCAGCGGGCTGACTCGCGGGGTTCGGCGCCGGCTCGGCCGCCGGCGTCTCGTGCTCGAAGCCGAAGTCCTCAGCCTCCTCGGCAGCCTCGGCCATCGCAGCCTCGGCCACCGCAGCCTCCGCGGCCGCCGCGACCGCGTCCGGCCGCGTCACCAACTCGCTCGGCTCCTCGACCGTCACTTCCTCTTCCGACTCGCGCATCATCGCGGCGGTCCACCCCGCCGCCTCGCACGCGGCGTCCCGGAACTCCCGCAGCTGCCGCAGCATCCCCTCGCTCGACGGGAACAGCTGCCGGGCCTGCGCCACGTTCTTCACGGCCAGCGGCGCGGCCTGCACGGTGTCGCCGAGCTCCGAATACGCCTGCGCCAGCTTGATCCGCGCCATCAGCGCGTCGCGCGGCCCCGAGCCGATGCCCTGCTCGGCGCGCTCGACCTTGGCGATCAGGCTGCTGATCCACTCCTGCGGGTCGGCGTAGGGGTCGGCGTAGTCCTCGACCGCGTCCTCCACCGGTTCCTCGATCGGATCGAGCACCGGATCGAGCACGGCGTCGATCGCCGGGTCGAGCACCGGGTCAACGATCGGGTCAACGATCGGGTCGATGACCGGATCGCCGACCGGCTCCAGCACCGGTTCCGCGGCCGCCACGGCCGCCGCGGCCTCGCCCCGCTCGAACCACGGCTCACCGCCGCCGGTCGCCACCGGCTCCTCGCCCGCGTCGGTCTCCCGACCGAGTCCGTACTCTGACATTCCGTCCCCCTGGACAACGTCGAAGGGCGCCGACGTGTCAGTCGGCGCCCCGGGGCGAAGCTCGGTCCGGTCTACGGCCGGACGATCATCGCGACAGGCATCGAGTTCGCAGGAGCATACTGCACCGTGGTACCCGGGTAGGGAGCGTGGACGACCTCGCCGTGGCCCACGTATATCCCGACATGGTGCAGGCTGCCGTAGTAGATGAACAGGTCGCCGGGCTGCGCGTTCGACTCCGAGACCTGCGGGAACTCGTACGCCTGCGACGAGGAGGAGTGCGCCATCGACACACCGGCGGCGGCCCACGCGGCCATCGTCAGGCCGGAGCAGTCGAAGCTCCGGGGGCCTGCGGCGCCGTAGACGTACGGCTTGCCGACCTGAGCCTCCGCGAACGCCACCGCTATCGCCGCGCGGGCGTTCGGCGCCGTGGGCAGACCGGTCGGCGGCGTCTGCGCCTTCTGGTTCTGCTGCGACTGCTGCTGCACGTACTGGGTGCGCTGGGTCGGCGTCAGCGAGTCCAGCAGGGCCTGCGCCTGCTTCTCCTTCGCGTCGATCGCCGCCTTGTTCGCCGCCATCTGGTCGCGCGTCTTCTGCAGCTGCTGCAGGTCCGAGGAGGCCTCGGCCTTGTCCTGGTCCAGCTGGCGCTTGATCTCCTGCGCGGTCTTCATCGAGTCCGCGGAGTGGCTGGACACCTCGGTCATCGCGGTGGCCTGCTGCAGGAACGAGTCCGGGGACGCCGAAAGCATCAGCTCCAGGGAGCTGTCCACACCGCCTGCGCGGTATGACGCGGCGGCCAGGCTGCCCAGCGAGGACTGCGCGGTGGTCAGCTGGGTCTGCTCGGCCGTGATGCGGGCCTGGATCTGGTCGACCTTGTGCTGCAGGGAGGCCAGGTTCGTGGCCGCCTGGTCGTACGCCTCGGAGGCCTGCTCGGCCTGCTGGTGGAGGCTGTTGACCTGGTTCTTGACGTCGTTGAGGTTCGCGGTCGGGTCGGCGTGGGCCAGACCCGGGACCAGGGCGATGGAACCGACCGTGGCGGTCGCCAGCGTCACCGCGGTGCGAGGCGCGGTGATCGTCTTCTTGGACGCGCGGTGAGTTGTCACGGTTTTATGGGACGCCACGAGGGCGACTCTCCTTCTCTCCCTGCCGCCTACCGGGTTAGCTGACGGGTTCGGGCTGAGAAGCGTGCCCTACAGGCCGCCGCGCGGGGGTTCGCAGCGGACCGATTCACCCCTTGGCCCCAGTACTTGCGGGCCGGTGGGACTTGGTGGGTCCCCGGTTCCGGATCGGCGCTCCGCCCCCGGACCGTGTGGGAGTCCGTGGAAACTGCGGGCCGCGCTTTGCCGGATTCGGCGTGAACTCCCGCCACCGTCCAGGGCGGGCGGCGTGGTTACGGGTGTCCGGCCGTAACCCTAGCGAGACCCCGAACGACAAAACGGACCGGCCCAGGACGCTATACCAGGATTTTACTTTGCGGGGCGTTTAGAGATCCTGATTCACTCCGTCCTGTCCGAGTTTGGGCAGGGTCGATCGCGTGGTTCTTGCCGACGTGTCGTCGGCATGATGCGTCGAGTGCGGGGGCGGTAGACGTGAAACTACTGCAAGAGTGCCAGCTAGTCCGGCATTTCGCGGGCCTCGGCGGCGTCGCCCGGTCCAGCCCCGCGGCCGTCGTGCGGGAGATGTCAGTGGCCTGTTTAAACGCCGACGGCGGGCGACCCGTGTTCCGGGTCTCCCGCCGCTCGTCGGTGGATCGCGTCGATGTCTATGGGTCGATATCGCTGTTGGTGTCTACGACGCTGTGGTCCGCGTCACGCCGAGGTGGCCAGCGGCCGCGTCGGCCACTCCGGCTCGGCGTATGACTTCTCCCCGCGCCGCTCGCGGTACGCGGCCCGGTCGGCCTCCTGCTCGGCCTTCCAGCGCGCCTGGGCCTCGTGCAGCCGGACCGCGTCCAGCGTGCCCACCGCGGTGTAGCTGGCGCCGATCACCTGCGCCAGGTTCATCGCGGCCAGGGCGTCGGCCGCGGCGTCGTGCGCGTGCGTGATAGTCACGCCGTAGAACTGGCACTGCGCCTCCAGCGTGCGCGCGCCCCTGCGGAACTTGTCCATCTGCCGGTCGATGACCAGCGGGTCGATCACCGGGGCCACCGGGGCGCGGGAGGCCAGCGGGGTCAGGCCGTTGCGGGCCAGCTCGGCTTCCAGCAGCGTCAGGTCGTACGGGGCGTTGAACACCACCAGCGGCGTGCCGGCGCGCAGCTCGACGGCCAGCGCGTCGGCGATCTCGTCCAGCGTCCGGCGCGGCGGCGTGCCGTGCTCGCGGGCGTACTCGGTGGTGATGCCGTGGATCGCGGTGGCCTCGGCGGGGATCTCCATGCCGGGGTCGATGAGGAAGGTCTTCTCGGCGCCGTCGGAGGTGACGAGGGCCGCCGAGACGATGCGCACGGTCTTGGGGTCGCGGCCCGTGGTCTCGGTGTCGAAGCCGGCCAGCCGGCGGCGGTGCCAGCCGTCGTGCGAGCCCCGCTGCGGCGGGACGGCCGCCTGCGGGGCGCCCTCGGGCGCCTGACCCAGGACCCGCGGCTGAGGCTCCCAGGCCGGGGCGCACTCATGGTGATAGGTCAGCCACGCACCGTCCACGTTGGCGCGCTCACCGGCCTCGGCTTCCACCCGACCCTTGCACGCGGCGCACGTTCCCGCGTACTTGTTGACCAGAGTCACTGTGTTGTTCTCCCTCACCTCGTGTTGTAACCATGGTGGCGCACCGTTCTGACAAACCCCGTCAGACTCGGGTCCGGCGACGTCAGCGGCTACCCTGGTGGACTACGGCGGTTTTTCTCATCCGCCCGATCTGTTGATTTCCGCGCGAAGGATGAATACGACGTGTTCGACACGCTCTCCGATCGTTTGGCCACGACGTTCAAAAACCTGCGCGGCAAGGGTCGGCTCTCGCAGCAGGACATCGACGACACGCTGCGGGCCATCCGGCAGGCGCTGCTGGAGGCCGACGTCTCGCTGCAGGCCGTGCGGCCGTTCATCGCCGCCGTCCGGGAGCGTGCCGAGGGCGCCGAGGTCTCCAAGGCGCTGAACCCGGCGCAGCAGATCATCAAGATCGTCAACGAGGAGCTCGTCGCCATCCTGGGCGGCGAGACCCGGCGGCTGCGGTTCGCCAAGAACCCGCCGACGGTGATCATGCTCGCCGGCCTGCAGGGTGCCGGTAAGACCACGCTGGCCGGCAAGCTGGCGCGCTGGCTCAGGTCCGAGGGCCACACCCCGATCCTGGTCGCCGCCGACCTGCAGCGGCCGAACGCGGTCACCCAGCTGCAGGTGGTCGGCGAGCGGGCAGGCGTGCCGGTGTTCGCCCCCGAGCCCGGCAACGGCGTCGGGAACCCGGTGAAGGTCGCCCAGGACTCGATCGAGTTCGCCAAGACGAAGATGTACGACGTGGTCATCGTCGACACCGCCGGCCGCTTGGGCGTCGACGCCGACCTGATGAAGCAGGCCGCCGACATCCGCGACGCGGTCCGGCCCGACGAGGTCCTGTTCGTCGTCGACGCCATGATCGGTCAGGACGCGGTGACCACCGCGCAGGCCTTCATGGACGGCGTCGGCTTCGACGGCGTGGTGCTGACCAAGCTCGACGGCGACGCCCGCGGCGGCGCCGCGCTGTCGGTGCGCCAGGTCACCGGCAAGCCGGTGATGTTCGCCTCCTCCGGGGAGAAGCTCGACGAGTTCGACGTCTTCCACCCCGAGCGGATGGCCGGCCGCATCCTCGACATGGGCGACATGATGACCCTGATCGAGCAGGCCGAGAAGGCCTTCGACCAGGCCGAGGCCGAACAGATGGCGGCCAAGCTGGCCCGCAACGAGTTCACCCTCGACGACTTCCTGAAGCAGATGGAGCAGCTGAAGAAGCTGGGCTCCATGAAGAAGCTGCTGGGCATGCTGCCCGGCGTCGGCGACATCAAGCAGCAGCTGAACGAGATCGACGACAAGGACGTCGACCGGATCGCGGCCATCATCAAGTCGATGACCCCGGGCGAGCGCGAGGACGTCAAGATCATCAACGGCTCCCGCAAGCAGCGCATCGCGCGCGGCTCGGGGACCTCGGTGCAGCAGGTCAACAACCTCATCGACCGCTTCCTGGAAGCCCGCAAGATGATGCAGCAGATGGCCAAGGGCGGCATGCCCGGCATGCCGGGGCTGCCCGGGGCCGGCGGGCTGGGCGGCACCAAGCGCAAGTCGGCCAAGGCCAAGGCCGCCGACAAGTCGGCCAAGTCCAAGGGCCGCTCGCGCTCGGGCAACCCGGCCAAGGCCAAGGCCGAAGAGGCCGCGCGGCAGGCGCGCAAGGACGGCAACGGCGCGCCGTTCGGCGGCCCGGACGCCGGTCAGTTCGAGCTGCCGGACGAGTTCAAGAACCTGCTGCCGCCCCAGTAGCGCGCAGCTGGTCCGTCAGGAGGCGTAACGCAGTGGGGCCTCCCGGTGCTCCACCGTGCCGGGGGCGTCCCGACCAGCCTGAACCTTCTGGCACAATGGAAGCTTGTACCGGTCGCGCATGGCCCTCTCTCCTGCGCTGCGCCGAGTCCATCCGGCTGCTGCCGATGCCATGTCCCCACGTGGCGGCGCGGCGGCACCACCCGTAGTCGACCAAGCAGGAGACACCACACCGTGGCAGTCAAGATCAAGCTCAAGCGCATGGGCAAGATCCGGAACCCGCAGTACCGGATCATCGTGGCCGACGCCCGTACCAAGCGCGACGGCCGGGCGATCGAGGAGATCGGGAAGTACCACCCGAAGGAGGACCCCTCGTACATCGAGGTCGTCTCCGAGCGTGCGCAGTACTGGCTGGGCGTCGGCGCGCAGCCGACCGAGGCCGTCGAGGCCATCCTGAAGGTCACCGGCGACTGGCAGCAGTTCAAGGGCCTGGACGCCCCGGCGCCGATGAAGGTCAAGGCCCCCAAGGCCGACCGCAAGGCCGTCTTCGAGGCCGCCGCCAAGGAGGCCGCCGACGAGCCGAAGGTCGGCGCCACCACGCCGAAGAAGAAGGCCGAGAAGGCCGAGAAGGCCGAGAAGAAGGTCGACGAGACCCCGGCGACCCCGGCGACCGAGGCTCCGGTGGAGACCCCGGCCCCGGCTGTCGAGGCTGAGATCGCTTCCGAGGGCTGAGCATGCTGGAAGAGGCCCTGGAGCACCTGGTCAAGGGCATCGTCGAGCACCCCGATGAGGTCCGGGTCCGCGAGCGCGACCAGCGCCGCGGCAAGGTCCTGGAAGTCCGGGTGCACCCGGACGACCTGGGCAAGGTGATCGGTCGCGGCGGGCGCACCGCCCGGGCGCTGCGGACCGTGATGGCGGCCCTGGGCGGCCGCTCGCTGCGCGTCGACCTGGTCGAGGCGGCCGGCTACCGGTGAGCCCCGACACTGAGAACACCTCCGGCCGGCCCGAGGCCCTGCGCCTCGTGGTCGGCCGGATCGGTCGTGCGCACGGCATCCGCGGCCAGGCCACCGTCGAGGTCCGCACCGACGACCCCGGCCTGCGGTTCGCGGTCGGGTCCCGGCTGCTGACCGAGCCGGCCGAGCGCGGGCCGCTCGTGGTGTCCGACATGCGCTTCCACAGCGGCATCCTGCTGCTGTCCTTCGAGGGCGTGGCAGACCGGAACGCCGTCGAGGCGCTGCGGAACACCATCCTGGTGGTCGAGGCCGACCCGCAGGAGACCCCGGACGATCCCGAGGAGTTCTACGACCACCAGCTGCGCGGCCTGCCCGTCGAGCTGGCGGACGGGACCGTGCTGGGGGAGATCGCCGACCTGCTGCACCTGCCCGGGCAGGACGTGCTGGCCGTGAGACGGCCGGACGCGCCCGAGGTGCTGATCCCGTTCGTCAAGCAGTTCGTCCCGGTCGTGGACGTGGCCGCCAAGCGGGTCGTGGTCGATCCGCCGGCCGGGCTGCTGGACCTGGACAGCGTCGAGTAACCGCTCCTCGGAGCGGTGAGTCTTCGCCGAGCGGCGAGAGCGGTCACCCCATGCGCATCGACATCGTCACCATCTTCCCCGAGTACCTGGCGCCGCTGGACGTCTCGCTGATCGGCAAGGCGGCGGCCGCCGGGATCCTCGACGTGCGCGTGCACGAGCTGCGCGACTGGACCCACGACCGGCACAACACCGTGGACGACTCGCCGTGCGGCGGCGGGCCGGGCATGGTGATGAAGCCCGAGCCGTGGTCGGAGGCGCTGACCCAGATCGTGCCGCCGGGGTCGGAGGCCGGGGCGCGGCTGATCGTGCCGACGCCGTCAGGTCGGCCGTTCACCCAGCGGGTCGCCGAAGACCTCGCTACTGCCTCGCATCTGGTGTTCGCTCCGGCGCGCTATGAGGGGATCGACCGGCGGTTCATAGAGGCCGCCGCAGAGCGGATGCCTGTAGAAGAACTCTCCATTGGCGACTATGTGTTGGCCGGGGGAGAGGTCGCGGTCTTGGTGATGGTCGAGGCGGTGGGTCGTCTTCTGCCCGGAGTGCTGGGCAATGCGGAGTCCGCTAAGGACGATTCCTTCGGGCACTCCTCTGAGGGCGGTATGGCGGGGCTCCTGGAGGGGCCCGTATATACGAAGCCCGCGAGTTGGGACGGTCGCGACGTCCCGCCGGTGCTGCTGTCCGGCAACCACGCGCTGATCGCGCGCTGGCGCCGGGACCAGGCGCTGGAGCGTACCGCCGCGATGCGGCCGGATCTGATCGCCACGCTGGATCCCGCCACCCTGGACAAGAAGGACCGGGCGCGCCTGGAGGCTTTGGGCTGGTCGCAGACCCCCGGCGGATTTCGTTTCGACCCCGACGCTGTGTCAGACTAGGCCGGTACTGCTTGAGCAGGTGCCCGTCTTTCACTAGGCACCGCCACCTGCCCGCCGGACGCGCCCTGCCACAGGGGGACCCGCCCACGGCGATTTCAAGCCGAAATCTGGTTTCACCACCCAAGCCGTGGCCGACCTGTGGCGTCCACGAGGAGAGATCATGGACAAGCTGTCCACCATCGACGAGCTGTCGATGCGCATCGACGTCCCGGCCTTCCGTCCCGGCGACACCGTCAATGTGCACGTGCGCGTCGTCGAGGGCAACCGCTCCCGCATCCAGCAGTTCAAGGGCGTCGTCATCCGTCGCCAGGGCTCCGGCGTGCGCGAGACGTTCACCGTCCGCAAGGTCAGCTTCAGCGTCGGCGTGGAGCGCACCTTCCCGCTGCACACCCCGATCATCGAGAAGATCGAGGTCGTGACCCGCGGTGACGTCCGTCGGGCGAAGCTGTACTACCTGCGCGACCTGCGCGGCAAGAAGGCGAAGATCAAGGAGAAGCGCGAGGCGGTCGCAGGCCACTGAGCCGGCGTTCCACCGCACGTTTTTCACGGCTCCGGGCCACGTTCTCAGTGCGAGGACGTGGCCCGGAGCCGTTTACACAATCCTCAGGCAAGTCCTATAACTTGTTCGACTGGGAACGGCTGTTCCTGTCTGTCCAGATGTGCTGACCCGGGTCGTGCGGACCCGACGACGAACAGGCTAGGGTGCGGCCGGTGGCCAAGGGGCAAAGGCGCCGGCTGAAACCGGTGAGGTTGTGGAAGGAACTGCCGATCCTGTTCGGGGTCGCGCTGTTGCTCGCCCTGGTGATCAAGACGTTCTTCGTCCAGGCCTACTTCATCCCGTCGGAGTCCATGCAGCACACCATCGAGCCCGGGGACCGCGTGCTGGTGAACAAGCTCACCCCGTGGTTCGGCTGGACCCCGCAGCGCGGCCAGATCGTGGTCTTCAAGGACCCCGGCGGCTGGCTGGACCCCTCGGAGATCAAGAAGGACAACGCCTTCGTCGGCGGGGTCAAGAAGGTGTTCTCCTGGGTCGGGCTGCTGCCCGAGGGCAACGAGCAGGACCTCATCAAGCGGGTCGTCGGGGTGCCCGGGGACGTCGTGCAGTGCAAGGGTGTCGGGCAGCCGGTGACGGTCAACGGCGTGCCGCTGGACGAGCACTCCTATCTTTACCGCGGAGTCGACGGACAACTGGACGACCCCTCGCAGACCCCCTTCGGTCCGATCACTGTGCTGCCGCACACCGTGTTCGTGCTCGGCGACCACCGGAGCGACTCCGGGGACTCGCGGGTGCACCTGCAGGAGTCCTCCCAGGGGCTGGTGCCGTACTCGGACATGCAGGGTCACGCTTTCGTGCGGATATGGCCGCTGACACGCATCAGCGGATTGGGTACTCCTTCTACGTTCTCTTTGAAGAACCCCGCGCAGGCCGCGCAGAGCGCCGCCACTGTGCCGCCGCTCATGTGGGGCTTCACGCTCGCGGTGCCGCTGCGGGCCGGCGCGCAGCGGCGGCGTCGCCGCGGTGGCGCTCTCCTTCCGGACCCCGCGGGCGTAACCAATCGGCTACGTGGGCGGTTGGGTACGGAGCGGCCGCTTGGCTGAAGCGAACTTTCGAGGGATTGCGAAGGGAACAGCGACATGGACCAGGCGGCAGCGAAGCCGAGCGGGCCTGGCGGGTCACCGGAAGGGCAGACTGTGACAGTGGACGAAAGCTCCGAGACCGCCGACAACCCGGTCGGCCGCGGCGAGGCCGTGGTCCCGCGCCCCGAGTATCCGGCGCACGACCAGGGGGCCGGCTACGCGCAGGCCTCCGGGTACGCGCCTTCGTCGGGCTACGACCAGTCCGGGCAGCCTGGACAGGCTGATGCGGCTGGCCAGTCCGGTGTGGCCGGCCAGTCCGGAGCGGTCGGCGGCTATGGGAATCAGGGCGGGTACTCCGGGCAGGGCGGCTATGCCGCTCAGAGTGGCTATCCCGCGTCTGCGCCCGCTCCCGCGCAGGGCAACCATGGCGGCTACGGCGGGTATGGCGGGCCTGAGGGGTCCGGTGGCGTCGGCGTTCCCGGTGCTCCCGCTGTGCCCGGCGTTCCCGGTGCCGGTGGCCCGGGTGCCGGCGGTCCTGGTGGCCCTGGCTGGCCTGGTGGTCCCGGCGGTCCGGGTGGCCCCGGTGGCCCCGGTGGCCCCGGTGGTCCTTTCGGACCCGGCGGTGGCGAGGGTCCCGAAGCTGCCGGCAGCGGCCCCGAGGGCGCCTCGCCGTCCCCCGAGGACGAGGAGCCGACTCCGGAGCCGGCCGCGCCGGCGGGCCCGCGTACCTGGTGGCAGTGGATCCTGCTGCCGTTCGCGGTGGTGTGGCGGTTCGCGTTCCCGAAGAAGCCGCGGCCGTTCATCGTCGAACTGCCGTTCCTGCTGGCCATCGCCCTGGTGCTGGCGTTCGTCATCAAGACGTTCCTGGTCCAGGCGTTCGTCATCCCCTCCGGCTCGATGCAGCAGACGCTGGAGATCAACGACCGCGTGCTGGTGAACCGGTTCTCGAACTGGATGGGCCACGAGCCCAACCGCGGCGACATCGTGGTCTTCCAGGACCCGGGCGGCTGGCTGGACAGCGAGCCGGTGAAGCCGAAGAACGTCTTCAGCAAGGTCCTGACCGCGGTCGGCCTGCTGCCGGAGGACAACGGCGACCTGATCAAGCGGGTCATCGGGCTCGGCGGCGACGACGTGAAGTGCCTGGGCAACGGCGCGCCGGTGACCGTCAACGGCGTCCCGCTGCAGGAGTCGGGCTACCTGTACCCGAGCAACCTGCCCTCCATGGAGCCCTTCGAGGTGCACGTCCCGCAGGGCAAGATCTGGGTCATGGGCGACCACCGCGAGGTGTCCGTGGACTCCCGGGCCCACATCAACAGCCAGACCGGCGGCTTCGTCCCGGTCGGCAACGTGGTCGGGATCGCGGTGCTGAAGGTGTGGCCGCCGTCGCACTTCGGGACGCTGCCGGTGCCCTCGACGTTCAAGAAGAGCTTCCAGGCCGTGTCGTCGTCGCCGGGTGCGGTGCCGCTGGCGGCGTTCGCCATGGCGGTGCCGATCCGGGTCGTCCACCGGCGTCGGAAGCTGAAGAAGCTCGACCTCCTCAACGACTAGACCTCCTCAACAACTAGAGGTGTAGTTTCACTACCTATGTAGTGATTTGACCAGTGACCTATGGCGGCCGCGGCAGGGACTTCCCTGTGCGGCCGCCATAGTCGTCACCGGCGCGTTGTACGTTAGAGACGATGACCACGACGCCCACCCTCACGCTGCCGCGCGGCGTAGCCATCCGCTCCGATGCGGGGATCTACGGCTACGAGCGTGCTCTGGCCCGCGCCGGGTTCGCTCAGGTCGCCGGTGCGGACGAGGCAGGGCGGGGTGCCTGCGCCGGCCCGCTGGTGGCGGCGGCGGTGATCCTGCGCCCCGGAGCCTCCGGCCGCATCCCCGGCCTGTCCGACTCCAAGCTGCTCACGGAGAAGGCCCGCGACCGGGTCCGCGTGGAGATCGAGAAGCGCGCGCTGTCCTATGCGTGGGTCGCCATACCGGCTCCCGAGGTGGACCGCCGCGGCCTGCACCAGGCGAACATCGAGGCGCTGCGCCGTGCCGTGGCCCGCCTGGACGTCGCCCCCTCCTACGTCCTGTCGGACGGGTTCCGTGTCGACGGGCTTCCCTGCCCTAGCCTTGCCATGTGGAAGGGGGACCAGGTGGCCGCGTGCGTCGCCGCCGCGTCGGTGCTGGCCAAGACCGTGCGGGACGCCATGATGACCGAGTTGGCCCAGCGCCACCCGGCCTACGGCTTCGAAGTCCACAAGGGCTACTCCACCCCCGCCCACCAGGCCGCATTGACGGAGCACGGGCCTTGTCCGGAGCACCGTTTCACATATGCCAACGTGGCGAACGTTTCCCCGCGTTGTGGGTGACAATGACTGTGATTGAAGACCGACCAAGGGGAGCGTGGGCATGAGCGCTGAGGACCTCGAGAAGTACGAGACCGAGATGGAGCTCCAGCTCTATCGCGAGTACCGCGACGTGGTCGGCCTGTTCAAGTACGTGGTCGAGACCGAGCGCCGCTTCTACCTGACCAACCAGGTGGACCTCGCGGTGCGCTCGGCGGACGGCGAAGTGTACTTCGAGGTGACCATGGCCGACGCCTGGGTGTGGGACATGTACCGGCCGGCGCGGTTCGTGAAGAACGTGAAGGTGGTCACGTTCAAGGACGTGAACGTCGAGGAACTGGCCAAGAGTGACCTGGAAGTCCCCACCGACTGAAAGGCCACCGGGGCCACAGGGCCGCAATATTAATTGAATAGCGAACAAAGACGCCCGTCACGCTGGCCCACTGGGCCACACGAGTGACGGGCGTCCCCTTTTGCCCCGACTTATCCACAACCTCCCGAACCCACCTGGCC
>NZ_JAACYW010000147.1 GCF_015356825.1 Catenulispora rubra
GTTCAAGCCCGGTGGTGGGCCGGGGCTGGATGTCGCGGGGCAGCCTGCGGGTGCGCCGGTTGATGCCGGGCCGGGCACCTGGTCGGCATCCGCGTTGTGGGAGCTCTCCGGCACGCCGACGGTCGTGCTCTGGGCCGACACGTTCACCGAGAACTTCACTCCGGCGGTCGGCGAGGCGCTGATCGCCGTCCTGCGCTCGGCGGGCTTCCGCGTCCTACTGCCGCCGCGCACTGGGTGCTGCGGCCTGACGTGGATCTCGACCGGGCAGCTCGGTGTGGCGCGGCGGGTGGTGGCGCGGACGCTGGAGGCGATGGGGCCTGCCGTGGAGGCCGGGCTGCCGATCATCGTGCCCGAGCCGAGCTGCGCCGCGGCGTTGCGGGA
Source organism: Catenulispora rubra (assembly GCF_015356825.1). Lineage (GTDB taxonomy): Bacteria > Actinomycetota > Actinomycetes > Streptomycetales > Catenulisporaceae > Catenulispora > Catenulispora rubra. The sequence goes on from NZ_JAACYW010000147.1 coordinate 382, forward strand.
GGAGCTGACCGAGCTGCTGCCGTCGCATCCGTTGGCGGCGCGCGCCGCGGAGTTGGTGACCGGGCCGGCGCAGTTCCTGGCGGCGCACGCGCCGGACTGGCGTCCGCCGGCCTCGCCGTGGAGCGGACACAAGGCCCTGATCCAGATCCACTGCCACCAGTACGCGGGCGGCGCCACCGGCGAGGCGGAGGTGGACCTGCTGGCGCGCGCCGGGGTGGACGCACGCGTGGTGTCCGGCTGCTGTGGCCTGGCCGGGGACTTCGGAGTCACCGACGGTCACTACGACGTGTCGATGGCGGTCGCCGAGCTGAACCTGCTGCCGGCGATCCGCGCGGCCTCGGCCGACACGCTGCTCATCGCCGACGGATTCAGCTGCCGGACCCAGGTCGAGCAGGCCGTGGCCGAGCGCCGGGTGTGGCACGTCGCGGAGGTTCTGGCCGCCGGGTTGCCGACTCCGGACGCGTGACGCAAGGCGCCTAACTCCCTACTAGGGAGCGCCTCAGCCCGTCGGCCCGCCGCTCGGCGTGGCCTTCCCCAGCCCTGTCGCCGACTGGCTCGGCGTCGAGGCGCCCGAGCTGCTCGGTGCCGTCGTCGGGTTCGGGTTGCTGGTCGGCGGCGTGGTCGGCGCGGTCGAGGGCCCCGTGGGGCCGGTCGACGAGGTCGTCGAAGGCGTGCTCGGGACGCTCGGCGTCGAGCCGGAGGTGGACGGCGTCGAAGGCGTCGTGCTCGGCGTCTGGCTGCCGGATCCCGACGAACTCGGCGACGACGAGTCCGGCTTCTGCGAAGGCGTCGTGCCCTCGTGCGAGCCGTTCCCGCCAGAGTTCTCCGGCGCTGGCTGGTTGTGCGAGCCGCCGCTCTGGCCGGGGCCGTTGGTGAACACGTTGCTGTGGTAGCCGGGGAACTCGCCCTTGCGCGCGACCTCCAGCGCCGTGACCGCGCCGGTGCCGATCAGGAAGCTCGCCACCGCCGCCGCGATCAGCGGCTTGCGGCCCGGGAGGCGGTCCTTCCACGTGCGCGGCGCGTCGTCGGCGGTGATCCTCGGCAGCGGGACGGTCTGCGCGTTCGGGTTGGTCGCGGCGTGCGTCAGGCGGCGATCGAGCACGACCGTCTCGTCCAGCCCGTGGTCGGCGACCGCCCGATCCGTCAACGGCCGCACCAGCAGCGTCTCGTCGACCCGCATCAATGCCGCTGGCTCATAGATTCTCGCCTTGCGGGCCGCGGTCTTCCCGCGCTCCAACGAGTGCCCGATCACCGCGCCGGCCGCCGTCGCGACCGCGCTGGCGACCGCGGCGCCGACGATCGTGCCGGCCACGCCGAGTTGCGAACCCACCGCGGCGGCCAGGGCGGCGGCGCAGGCGCTGGCCGCGATCTTCGTGACCGACAGGTCGAGTCTGTGCCGCCCCTCGGGGGCGGTGCTGTCTGTGGCTTCGGTGCGGTCGGTGTCTCGGTTCTCATTCGTCGGCGTAGTCATACGCTCATCAGTTTTCCAAGCCGTACCACCGATTCTCGAATCAAAGCACGGGTTTTGTGACCGGATTCACGCTTTGCGCGGCGTTTGCTCTCAGTTCTCCACAGAACGAACACGCTCGACCACAGCGCGCGCCAGCTCCACCGGCGCCTGGTCCGGAATCCAGTGGCTGACGCCCTCCAGTTCCAGGAAGCGGTACGGGCCCGAGACGTCCTGCGCGCAGCCCTCGGCGACGGCGCGGCCGATCGCGACGTCCTCGGTGGACCACACGAACGTCGTCGGGATCTCCACGCTCGCCAGCGCCGCCGACTCCTTGGCGTCGATCGCGCGGTACCAGTTCAGCGCGGCGGTCAGCGTCGGCCGCTGGCTCAGGGCCGCGTAGTGCGGCAGGACCGCCGATTCCGGCAGCGGGGAGAACAGGTCGTGCAGCGAGCGGGCGCTGTTGGCCAGCAGCACGTCCTCCGCCTTTTCCTCCATGCGGAACAGCTGCACGTACGCCGAGCGCTGCCGCTGCTCCTCGCCTTCGGGGCTGTCGGCGGCCAGCACCTCGTAGAAGCCGCGCAGGTGCGGCACCGAGACGGCGGTCAACGTCCTGAAACGGCCCGGATGCGCCACCGCGGCGTGCCAGGCGACGATCGCGCCCCAGTCGTGCCCGACCAGGTGCGCGCTGGGCAGGTGCAGGGCGTCCAGCAGGCCGACGACGTCCTCGACGAGCCGGTCCACGTGGTACTCGGAGACCTCGGTCGGGCGCGCGCCGGGGGAGTAGCCGCGTTGGTCCAGGGCGATGGTGCGCAGTCCTTCGGCGGCCAGCAGCCGACTGGCCGCCTGCCAGCTGGCCGAGGTCTGCGGGAAGCCGTGCAGCAGCACCACCGGGGGGCCGGTCTGCGGGCCTTCCTCGGTGGCCGCGAACTCGTATGCGCCGATGGTGACGTGGTACGCGCGCATGTGCGCCCCCTGTGCTTTACCGGCGGCCGGGCGACCGCCTCGCCTGCAGCGACGCTACCGAGCCGTCGCCGTGTCGTCCATGGGGCTGACAAGTGCATGCCTTCTTGCCAGCGCGCACGCGGGTATTGCGAGCCGACACGGCCAAGACCGGATACCGTCTACCTCATGTCTGAACCGACCGCCCCCACCGCCGCCGACGTCCGCTCGGCCGCCGACGCCCTCAAAGCCGCGATCGACGCCCACCTGGCCGCGGTGGAAGGCCGGTCGGACGAGAGCGACCCGGCCGTACGCACGGCCTTCCTGGCCATGGCCGCCGCCGCCGAGTCCTACGACGACTCGCTGTACGACACGTACAACGAGGTCACGCCGTTCGAGATCCCGAGCCAGTACGCCGAGGTGGCCGCGGACCCGGACAACCCGGAGGCGATCAGTGTGCTGATCCGCCGCGACTACCAGATCGAGCACCCGGGGCGGCTGCTCGGCGCGGCCCGCGGGCTGGCCGACGGCGCGGTCGACCCGGAGGTGGACATCAGCACGGTCGCGGGCTCGCTGGCGGCGCTGTTCGACGTGTTCGACCCCGACGAGATCCACAACCGCTCCGACGAGCTCGGCCTGCTCCCGGGCGACGGCACGACCTGGGTCCTGGCCACCGATCCGGAGGCGGTCGCCGACGAGCAGTGGTTCGAGGACCCGTTCTCCGACGCCGACCCGGAGCGGATCGTCTGCCGCTTCGACGTGATCGGCGACGAGGAGGAGGACGACGAGTACTTCGACACGTTCGCCGAGGACGGGTCGGAGGACGAGATCGACGGGATCGAGGTCGTCTAGCACGGTCCCTGTGCGAACAGCCGGCCTCGAACCTGTGGGCGCGTCAGGCTATGAATACCTGAAGCGCCGCTGGGAGGCCGGCTGTTCGCATGCTCGCATACATCCCGAATTCGCGGACTGGCGGCGGTATATCTCGTTTTGGTGACGATGTTTAGACCCACAAGGACTGTCCGCCCCAAACCCTAGACTTCCGCACATGACCGGAGGGGACCAGGGCGGATACGTGATCGACGGGCGTTTCGAGCTGCTGCAGCGGCTCGGCGGCGGCGGTATGGGGTTGGTGTGGCGGGCACGCGACCTGATGCTTCAGCGCGAGGTGGCGTTGAAGGAGGTGCGCACGCCGGACGCGTCGGTGCACGGCAGCGATCCGGCCGAGCAGCGCGTGGTGCGCGAGCGCGTGCTGCGGGAGGCGCAGGCGCTGGCGCGGTTGCAGCACCCGAACGTGGTCACGATCTTCCACATCGTCGACTCCCACGAGCTGGCGCACCCCTGGCTGGTGATGGAGCTGGTGACCGGCGGGTCGCTGGACTCGCTGCTGGACGAGCGGCTGCTGACGGTGCCCGAGGCGCTGCTCATCGGCCGGGGCGTGCTGGGCGCGCTGCGGGCCGCGCACGCCGCCGGGATCCAGCACCGGGACGTGAAGCCGGCCAACGTGCTGCTGCGCGAGAACGGCACGCCGGTGCTCACCGACTTCGGCATCGCCGCGCTGGAGGCCTCGCCGGGGCTCACCGCGACCGGGATGCTGATCGGCTCGCCGGAGTACATGGCGCCCGAGCGCGTGCACGGCATGGAGGGCAACCCGTCCTCGGACCTGTGGTCGCTGGGGCTGATGCTGTACGTCGGCCTGGAGGGCCGCAACCCGCTCAGCCGCGAGACGACGATCGCGACCATCGCCGCGGTCTCCGAGGGCTACGTCCCGCCGCCGTTCCGCAGCGGCGTGATGGCCCCGGTGCTGACCGCGCTGCTGGTGCCCGACCCGTCGCGGCGGCCGTCGGCCGAGCAGCTGGACGCGATGCTGGCGCAGGTCGAGGCCGGGCAGAACGTGACGGCCTTCCAGGCGCCGATTCCGGGGCCGCGGATGCCGGGCAGCGCCGGGATGTACGGGGGTATGCAGGGTGGGATGCCGGGCGGCATGCACGGCACCGGGAATACTCCGGCGCCGGGGTATGCGGGGTCTCCGGGCTATCCCGGGTCCGCGGGTTATCCGGGGTCTGCGGGCTATCCGGGCTCTGCGGACTACGACGCGTGGCCGCAGACGCGGCAGATCGGCGGCACCGGCCAGGTCCCGATCACCGACCAGATCCCGGGCGGCCCGCCCGGCCGCCCGCCGATCAACCCCTACGGGAACGGCTCCTCCTACCCCGACGGCATGAGCGCCGAGGCGGCGGCGAAGTACCGCTCGAGGGCGTTCCGGCTGTCGACCATCTCCACGGTCGCCGTCCTGGGAGTGATGGGCTTCTCGGTCTGGGCCACGACGCGCGCCGAGAGCCACGCCAACCAGCAGGCCGGCAACCAGCCGGCGAACAACGGCACGACGTTCTCGATGCCGTCGTTCCCGAACGTGCAGGCCAACGGTTCCTCAGCGCAGACCTCAGGCCCGACCTCCGCACAGACCACGTCGCAGGGCTCGGCGGACAGCGGCTCCGCGGACGCGACGAAGCACCTGCTGACCCCGGCCGGCGTGCGCGCGGTGATCGGCAAGATCTTCGCGGTCAGCGGCGGCAACCGCGTGGTCTCGATGACCGTCTACGACGACCACGCGAGCTTCGACGTGGTCAAGAAGAACGACTCCGGCGTCTACGACACGTACTCCTTCAACAACGGCCACGCCTCCTTCTCGATGACCGGCAGCACCCTGGACCAGGGCGAGCCGGCCCTGGACCCGACGACGGTGAACTGGGACGCGCTGCCCGCGCTGCTCAAGGACGCCGACAGCTCGCTGAACGTGAAGAACCCGAAGTACCACTACGTGATCGTGGATTCGGACATCATCGACCACACTCTGAGCATGAAGGTCTACGTCGGCGACGACTACCGGAGCGGGTATCTCAGCGCGGATCTGAAGGGGAAGGTCATTCAGCGGTATCCGCAGGAGTAGCTCCTTGAGCGCTCCCGCCTGGTTGTGCGCCGTCTCCTTCACCACGATCCGTTGGTAGCTTGGCTCACTCAAGACCCTGACAGGGGGAAGAGTGAGCGAGCCCGACGCAGACCCACGCCGTTACGCGCATGCCGCAGCCGTCAACGCGGGACGGTACGAAGTCCCGGCGGTCCCGGGGGACTGGGACACCGGGATGCTGCGTGTCGTCACCGATTCGGACCGGCTCACCGAGCTGATGCCGTTGCGGCGGGGGCCGGTGCAGGGTCCGGCGGTGCGGGGCACGGGGAGTGCGGGTGCCTCGGCTCTTCTGCCGGAGGACCTTTGGTGGCCGTCCGCCGAAGAATCCGAGGGCGCGGCCGCTTTACCCCGACGTACCAAAGCCAAGCCCACAGCCAAAACCGCCAGCGGCGCGCGCTCCACGGCCGCGATGGCCACCGCGACCGTCGTCTCGCGCGTCGGCGGCATGCTCGCTCAGCTCCTGCAGGCCGCGGCGCTGGGGTCCGGGGCGCTGGCGACCACCTTCACCGTCGGCAACACGCTGCCGAACATGATCTACTTCCTGATCATCGGCGGCGCCCTGAACGCGGTCTTCATGCCGCAGCTCGTCGCGGCGATGCGGCGCGACCCCGACGGCGGCGCGGCCTACGTCAACCGGCTGCTGACGCTGGTGTTCTGCGCGCTGCTCGCGGTCACTGCGGTGGCCACCGTCGCGGCGCCGTGGATCGTCGCGGCCTCGGCCGGCGCGCTGGACGCCGCGCACCAAGAGCTGGCCGTGTCGTTCGCGCGCTACTGCATGCCGCAGATCTTCTTCTACGGCGTCTTCGCGGTCGTCGGCCAGGTGCTCGGGGCGCGGGGCCGGTTCGGGCCGACCGCGTGGGCGCCGGTGCTGAACAACGTCGTGGTGGTCGCGGTGTTCGCCGGGTTCATCGTGGTCGGCGGCGGGGCGAAGACCGGTGCCGACGGCAGGCTTACGCTGAGCGCTTCGCAGAGCATGTTCATCGGCGTCGGGACGACCGTCGGGGTCGTCGTGCAGGCGGCCGTCGTGGTGCTGTTCCTGGCCGGATCCGGCGTGCGGTACCGGCCTCGCTTCGACTGGCGCGGTGCGGGACTGGGGCAGGCCGCCGCCCCCGCGAAGTGGACGCTGGCCTACATGCTGGTCGGGCAGGCGGTCAATATCCTGGTGATGCGCCTGGCCACCGGTGTGGATCAGAACCCGGCCTTCATACACCGCGCGGTCGGCTACGCCGCCTACTCCAAAGCCCAGCAGATATGGATCCTGCCGCAGTCGGTCATCACCGTGTCCCTGCTGACGATGCTGCTGCCGCGGATGAGCCGCGCGGCCGCCGACGACGACCCGGCCGCGGTCCGCCGCGACCTCTCGCTCGGACTGCGCGTCTCGGCGGCGGCGATCGTGCCGTGCGCCTTCGCGTTCCTGGCGCTGGGACCGCAGTTCGCCGTGGTGCTGTTCGGCTACGGCCAGACCAGCGTGCTACAGGCCCACGACATCGGCCACATGCTCGCCGCGTTCGGCTTCGGCCTGATCCCGTTCTCCGCGCAGTACGTGATCCTGCGAGGGTTCTACGCCTTCGGTGACACCCGGACCCCCTTCACCATCGGGCTGATCACCGGAGCGGTGAACGCCGCGATCGCCATCGGCGCGACCGAGGCCCTGGGCGGCACGCGCTGGCCGGTGGTGGTGATGGCCGCCGGTTCCGGGCTGTCCTCGGCGATCGGGCTGGCCTGGTCGGTGCGGCGGCTGCGGCTGCGGCTGCGGCTGGCCGTGTCGGTCGGGTCGGTGGGGTCGGTGGGGTCGGTCGGGTCGGCCGGATTCTCGACGGCGGCCTCGGCAGCCTCGGCGGCGCCCGGCAAGGGCGTGTCACGGGTCTACCGCCGGCTGCTGCTGGCCGCGACCGTGGCCGGGGCGCTCGCCTACGCGGTGGCGCAGGACGTGGGGGCGCTCGTCGGGACCGCGCGCCCCGGCTCGCTGCTGGCCGCCGCGGCCGGGGGGACGGCTCTGGTCGTTGTCTACGTTTTGGCGGCCAAGGCGCTGCGCGTGGCGGAGGTGGAGCAGTTGACGCGGCGGGTGCGGTCCCGGATCACGGGGTTGATTCCCAGGTTGGGATGAGGTGAATAAGCCGAAACGTCCTGACCTGCCAACCAAGAAGTTACCCGCTCGTCAAAACTCGTTGGTAACTTGGCCTTCACAGGGTCCTGATGGGGTGCCATTCTCTTCGGCAGCGCACCCCCATCCACCCCCACATGGAGGTTTCCTGTGCTCCCTCGTCCCCACAAGCGGACGCGGACGCGACGCCCCGTGCTCAAGCGGACGCTGCTCGTCCTGGCCGCGGTGACGACCGCCTTCAGCACCGTCCTGGCGACCAACGCCGCGGCCGCCGGCGGCGTGAACTACGTCGCGCTCGGTGACTCCTACTCCTCCGGCGTCGGTTCCGGTTCCTACATCTCGTCCTCGGGCAACTGCCTGCGCAGCACGCTCGCGTACTCGCAGCTGTGGGCCGACGCCCACAGCCCGGACAGCTACACCTCGGTGGCCTGCTCCGGCGCCACCACCACCGACGTGCTGAACAGCCAGATCTCGGCGCTGAGCTCGTCGACCAACCTGGTGTCGATCACCATCGGCGGCAACGACGTCGGCTTCTCCTCGGTGATGCAGACCTGCGTCCTGAAGTCCGACAGCGCCTGCCTGAGCGCCATCAACACCGCCACCGCGGCGGCCAGGTCGACGCTGCCGGGCAAGCTGGCGAACACCTTCTCCGCGATCGCCAACGCCGCGCCCAACGCGCAGGTCGTCGTGATGGGCTACCCCGAGCTCTACGACCTGGGCAACTCCTGGATCTGCCCCGGCCTGTCCACCACGGACCGGACCGCGCTGAACAACGCCGCCGACACGCTCGACAGCGTCATCCAGACCGCGGCGCAGAACGCCGGCGACTCCTACGCCGACGTGAAGAGCAACTTCTCCGGCCACGAGCTGTGCGACTTCTTCAACGAGTGGCTGCACTCGGTGAACATCAGCGACGTCACCGAGTCCTACCACCCGACGGCCGACGGCCAGTCCGGCGGCTACCTGCCGGCGATGGACTCCGTCACCGGCTGAGGACGCACGAAAAGCCGGACGCACGTAAAACCGCGCCGGCCCCCAGGGGTCGGCGCGGTTTGTTTTGTCGGTGCTATTGCAGGTGCCTGCGCCATCCGAGTGACCCGCGGGAACGACACGCCCAGGTTTTTTCGTAGCTCTGAAAAGGAGTCGTCGGGGAGCGCGGGGAGAAGGTGTTTGCCAGCTTGCCCGGCAGCGTCGACCTGGCCGCCGCGGTGGCGGTGGCGGTGGCGGTGGGGAGTCGCGGGTCTGGCAGTGTCCCTACAGCTCCCGCAGCACGGCCGGCAGCCGGGTGTGCCGCGGCCGGTCCGGGACGTTCGCCACGGCCTGCGGCAGCGCCGAGCCCGCGCCGTGCACGATCGACAGGTGCCGCTCGGCCAGCCCGCACAGGCCGTAGACCAGGGCCCGGGTCAGGCTGCCGGAGGACGGGCCGTCCAGCACCACCACGGCCGCCGGCCACGTGCCGCCCATCGCCTCGCGCGCGGTCAGGGCCCTGACCTGCTCGGTGCCCAGCCGCTCGCGCAGCGCCCGGGTGACGGTCTCGGCGCCGGCGTCGCCGGTGGCACGGATGGTCACCACCTGGATGTCGTCCGGGGTCATGCCGAAGGTGCGCGGGATCGAGTCGGCGGCCAGCTGCACGGCGCGCGCCACGGCCTCCGAGGCGTCGCGGACCGGCACGATCACCAGCCGCTTCTCCGGGTCGTTCTCCGGCGGCGGCAGCTCGCCTTCACGCAGCGAGAAGCGCAGGTCGGTGAGGGGATGCGGCTCGGAGTCGGCGGCGCGCACGCGGGGGACGCGGCCGTCGGCGGTGTACGCCAGGAGCGCTTCCGAGCGGGTCTCGATCAGGTCGCGGAACGGCTGGCCGGGGCCGGCCGGGCCGGGCTCGGCGGGGTCGCCGGCCAGCAGCACGCGCATGCCCTCCGGGACCGCGTCGAGCAGGGCGGCCAGGTCCTCGGCGTCGATCTGGTGGGCCGCGGAGACGACGACCAGGCCGGGCTGCGGGTCGGCGAACTCGACGGCGGGGGGTTCGGCGGCGGCACCTGGAGCGGCATCAGCATCAGCACCGGTCGCAGCATTCGCGCTGGCATCAGACTCGGCCGTCGGCTCGGCGGTGTCAGAGCTCGTGGTCTCCGCTGCTTCGGCATCCGTGTCGCCGGTCCGGCCGGGCTCGTCGGCCGCCGCGGCGGGGCTGTCGGCGTGCGAGGACTCTGCACCAGCACCAGCACCAGCACCAGCAGCACCCGCACCCGCGGCGCCGCCCCGCGGACCGGGCACCGTCTCGGTGTTCGCGTTCGCCGCCTCCGCCTCCCCGCGCCCGAGCGAGGCCAGGTACTCCCGCACCGACAGCACCGTCAGCTCGGTCCCGCCGAGCTCGCGGTTCAGCGTCCGCGCGCTGGCCGCGTTCCCACCGATTATCGCCACCGGCACCCCGGCCGCCGCGGCAGCCTCGGCGAACCCTGCGATCTGCGCCGTCTTCGCGATCCCCGGCGCGGTCGCGACCAGCGTCAGGCCGTAGGCCCCGACGCTGTCGCGCAGCTCGCCGTGGATGCGGTCGCCGGAGATGTCCAGCCGCTCCCAGTCCTCGCCGAGCGGTTCGGGCGTGGCCAGCAGCCGCTGGATCGCCTCGCCGACGCCCTCCTCGGCGAACGCGTAGCGCTCCCGGCTGATCATCAGACCGGAGGCGCCGCCGGGCTCCTCGGCGGGGCCGGCGCCGCCGCCTTCCTCGTCCTCCTCCTCGACCGCGTTGGAGAACGCGAGCATGTCGCCCTCCTCCAGCGCCGCCTGCAGCGCCCCGGCCGGGTCGCCGAAGCCGAGCGTGCCCAGCGCCGAGCACAGCACGTCGGCCGGCTGCGCGGTGTGCCCGTCCAGGGCCGCGCGGTCCAGCAGCCAGGCCAGCACCGCCCGCGCCCGCCGCGGGTCCTGCGGGCCCGCCGTCCCGCCGAGCACGCTGCGCGCGAAGCCGTCGGCGGCCTCGGGGCGCACGCCGGGCACCGACAGGATCAGCCACGGGTCGGCGGCCAGCCGGGCCGCGGCCTGCTCGCCGAGCGTCGCGGCCACCCGCGGGGCCAGGTCGCCCGGCGCCCCGGCGGAGGCCAGGAGCTGGTCCAGGGACGGTGCGTCCGGTTCGGTCATCGTCACTTCTCGTTCCATCCGTATCTGCGCTAGTGCTCTGCGGTGGTGCCTGTCACTGATGGTGCGGGTGCTGGCCGACCAGCCGCGGGCGGGCCGGCTGCCAGGTGTGCTCCGGGTACCCGATGTCGGGTTCGGAGACGTCGTCGAGCGCCTCGCTGATCTCGCGGGGCAGGGTGAGCTGCTCGGCGCTCAGGCAGCCGCGCAGCTGCGCCACGGTGCGCGGGCCGATGATCGGGGCGGTGACGCCGGGCCGGTCGCGCACCCAGGCCAGCGCCACCTCCAGCGGCGCCACGCCGAGGCCGTCGGAGGCGATGATCACCGCGTCCACGATGCCGTCGGCGGGGCCGTCCAGGTAGGGCTCGACGAACGGCGCGAACATCGCCGAGGCGGCCCGGGAGTCGGCCGGCACCCCGACGCGGTACTTGCCGGTGAGCACCCCGCGGCCCAGCGGCGACCAGGGGAGCAGTCCGATGCCCAGGTCCACCGCGGCCGGCTGCACCTCGCGCTCGATACCGCGTTGCAGCAGCGAGTACTCCATCTGCGCCGAGGCGATCGGCGCCCGGCTGAAGTCGGCGGACTGCCAGGTCGCGGCGCGCGCCAGCTGCCAGCCGGTGTAGTTGCACACGCCGACGTAGCGGGCCTTGCCGGAGGTCACCGCGGCGTCCAGCGCGGCCAGCGTCTCCTCCAGCGGGGTGGCGGCGTCGTAGGCGTGCAGCTGCCACAGGTCGACGTAGTCGGTGCCCAGGCGCTTGAGCGAGCCGTCCAGGGCGTTCAGGAGGTGGTGGCGGGAGGCGTCGAAGCGGCGCGGGCCGAACGGGACGCTCACCGCCTTGGTGGCGATCACCACGTCGGACCTGATGCCCTCGACCATGCGGCCGACGATGTACTCGGCGTCGCCGTCCCCGTAGACGTCGGCGGTGTCGATCAGTGTGCCGCCGGCGTCCAGGAAGGTCTTGAGCTGGTCGGCGGCCTCGTGCTCGTCGGTATCCCGCCCCCAGGTCATCGTGCCCAGCCCCAGCCGGGACACACGCAGGCCCGTCCGCCCCAGGTGTCGCTGCTCCATGACAGGTGACGCTATCGGTTGCCGGGGACACCGCGTGGGCGGCGTCACCATCGCGCAGCTTCCTACTGGCGAGTAATATCACCGGCGACGGCGCCGCGATCGCGCGTGCCGGGGCGAATCTGAGTGAATCTGGCTTCAATCAGGCCACCGGCGGGTGGTCCAGCGGACAGGAGTGGGCGATGAAGCTCGGCGTGAACATGGGCTACTGGGGCGCGGGCAACGACGCCGAGAGCCTGCAGGTGGCCAAGGAGGCGGACCGGCTGGGGTACGCGGTGTGCTGGGCCGCCGAGGCCTACGGCAGCGACGCCGCGACCGTCCTGACCTGGATCGCCGCCCACACCGAGAACATGGATGTGGGCGCCGCGGTCTTCCAGATCCCGGCCCGCACCCCGGCCATGACCGCGATGACCGCCGCCACCCTGGACACCCTGTCGAACGGCCGCTTCCGCCTGGGCCTGGGCGTGTCCGGCCCGCAGGTCTCCGAGGGCTGGCACGGCGTCCCCTTCGCCGCGCCCCTGGGCCGCACCCGCGAGTACGTGGCCATCGTCCGCAAGGCCCTGACCCGCGAACGCCTCACCTACGACGGCAAGCACTACACGCTGCCCCTGCCCGGCGGCCCCGGCAAGCCGGTGAAGCTCACCGTCCACCCGGTCCGCGAGACCATCCCGGTCTACCTGGCCGCGATCGGCCCGAAGAACCTGGAGCTGACCGGCGAGATCGGCGACGGCTGGCTCCCGGTCTTCTTCAGCCCCGAGCACGCCGGCGAGCACCTGGAGCACATCAGGGCCGGCCGCGCCAAGGCCGGCAAGACCGGGCTGGAGGGCTTCGACATCGCCCCGACCGTCCCCACGGTCATCGGCGACGACGTCCAACTGTGCGCGGACCTCGTCCGCTGGTACGCGGCCCTGTACATCGGCGGCATGGGCAGCAAGGAACAGAACTTCTACAACCAGCTGGCCTGCCGCATGGGCTACGAGAAGGAAGCCGACGAGGTCCAGCAGAAGTACCTGGCCAAGGACTACGCCGGCGCCGCCGCGGCGGTCCCGTTCGAGTTCATCGACCGCACAAGCCTGATCGGCCCGAAGGAGCGCATCGCCGACCGGATGGTGGCGTACAAGGAGGCCGGGGTGACGACGCTGAGCGTGGCGGCGGCCTTCGGCGACCTGGAGACGCGGATCGGGATCGTGCGGACGGCGGTGGAGGCGGCGGAGGAGGCCGGTATCGGTTAATACCGAGAGCTGGGATCCAGAGATCACGGGGCCTGAGAATCGGGTAAGGACCCTGGCTGTCCAGGAGAAGGTCATCGACGTGCTACCGGATCGTCATTAAAATTTCGATGTGCCGACCTCGAATTCCCCAGGTGTCGAGTCCGTGATCGACGCGATAGCCGAGTATGAGCTGAGATATCGCGACCGCACAGAGGAAGGGGAGGACGGCGAGGAGGAGCTCCTGGAGCTTCTCGACAGCTATCTGCCGGACCTGGTCTACGCCTTCGACAGCAAGGTCCCCCCGCCACGCGAGCGCAGGGGGGCCTTGGCTCTGGAGAAGGAGTACTACGAGTGGCGCAAGATCACCAGCGGCGACCCCGAAACCCGCCGCTCTGCCGTGATCCGCTCCTACCTGGCCACCGAGACCGAGCGCCGAGGCCAGTTCCGGATCAGCCGCTCACAGAACGGCCGCCTGGCCGAACACTTCGAGGCCATGGGCGAGGAGTTCATTGCGCTCGGCATGCCAGGGCACGCAGCACTCGCGTATGAGAGCGCGGCCGACCTATACCTGCCGCTCCAGCAGAAGCCACGGCGTGAGCGGGCGCTGCTGAACTGGCGCCGAGCCCGGCACTTGGCGCGCCCCAGCGGCTTCCAACGCTTCTTCGAAGGGCTTTACGACGGCCTCTGCGGGTACGGATACCGTCCGTTCCGGATGCTGGGGTGGATGGCCGTCACGCTGGCGGTGTTCAGCGTGGTGGTGTGGCTGTCCGGTGGGCCCGGGTACGTGAAGTCGTTACACGGCTGTCTGATCGACTTCCTGAACCCACTGACGTTCGGCGACTTGGACCCCAACTTCCGCGGTACGGCACAGGTCTTTCTGATCATCGAGAGCTACGTTGGAACAATCTCGATGTCAATCTTCTTCGCGTTCCTCGTCCGGGACTAGCTCGGTAGGGTTTCTTCGCCAGTGACCGGTGCAGCACCTTGCGGGGCTCGCCGGTCCCGTAGTAGTCGGGCCGCTCGTCGCCTTGCTGGATGAACCCGAACTTCTGGTAGAGGTGGTAGGCGGCTTTGTTGTCGGGCCGCACGGTGATGTAGGCGTCGGAGACCTTTGCGTCCCTCATCAGCTCCATCGCCCCCTCCATCAACTGCCGCCCCAGGCCCTTGCCCTGGTACCGCTCGCTGACCGCCAGGCCCATCAGCCAGGCCTCGGTGTTGTCCGAGTTCGGACACACCAGGGCGTAGCCGGCCAGTTCATCGTCGTATTCCGCGACCAACCACGTCTTGTTGAACAGGACGAACAGCGACTTCAGATAGACCATCGAGTAGGCCACGTCCTTGAAGACCTCTTTGTCGAGGATCTCTAGCGTGGCCAGGTCGCCCTCCGCGACGGAACGCAGCCTTACGTTGCGATCGACGGAAACATGCGTCGCGGAGTTGGTGGTCACGCACACCTCGTCTGAAGTCGGACGTTTACAGGTCGCTGATAGGGGGTATAAGACCACCTTCGAAGGGCATGCTATCGGCACGCGGCACCGCTGCGTACGGATGTCACTCTTTTCAGTGTCCGTGCCTCGGCTCACGCCTGGTTCACAAGCGTCACGCCCGCCCCTAGAAACGCCGGGGCGGCCTGATCTTCACCTGGTCCCTGAGGTCGCGGATCCGCGCGACCTGACGCTCGAACAACCGCGTGTAGTGTGTCCGGCTCTCCATAGCTTCCCACAACGCCTTCATATCTGGGTTGAGGTGAGTGGGTGGCATCCAAAGTGGGACCAACTCGTTAAGGGCGAACAGGAGAGAGTCCAGCGGATCGCGGTCCCGGGCGATATCCGTCTCAGCCCGGGGCACGATGGCGTCCTGCACTGTGGTCAGCAGCCACTCGTGCAGGGCGAACTCCTCGCAGAAGCGGATCAGCGTCGGAAGATCCTCCGGTGCGCCGGTCAGCCGGATGACGTGGAAGTTCGGCAGGTCGCTCTTGGCGATGCCGACGGTCGGCTTCCCCTCCGGCGCCAGGGTCGCAGCCCACCGGACCACCGCGGTGCTGGCCCGCAGCGCGGTGGTGTGGTCCAGGGTGTCGCTCTGCTGCACGTCGTCGATGATGCGGTCGCTGATCGAGGCCAGGTCCAGACCGCGGGCCGGCGAGGCGTCGGCCAGGTAGCCGTCGATGACGTTGTGCGGGCTCGGCGAGCCCAGGACCTCCACGACGCCCTGGTGCCGCAGGTAGTGGCGCCATTCGCGGCGTTCCTTGGAAGTCGCCTCGGTGAGCGCCACGTGTGCGGTGCCCTGCAGGATCCGGCCGTTGGTGACGACGGCGTGGCTCAGCACGGTGCCGATCGCCCGGCCCCGGCCCTCGCGGGCGACCTGCAGACGGCAGTCGACACCGGTGACCTGCTCCGGGGAGATGACGCGGCGGACCGGCCGGTCCACCTTGCTCACCGGGGAGCCCGGGGTGAGCTGCATCAGGGCGACGCTCGCCGAGGGGGACAGCGTGCTCAGATTCTGGATCAGGCACGTGCGCACCTCGCCGAAGCCCAACCAGGGCTGCGTGCCGTCGTCGTGGACGGCCGGGCTCCGGTCCCGATCAGTCGTTGTGCGTGACATGGACATCATCGACGAACAAGTGGCTTACCCGGCCCACCGGATTGTCAGGTAACGTGACCGGATTCGTCTCGTCCCGGGCCCGGTCGGCGGTCTGCTTCAGGACTTTTCCGTCGAACCGCAGGTGGTCGATGATGATCTCGGCGGCGTGTTCGGCCGCCCGGAAGCGCGGCGGGAGTACGGAAAGCACCTGATACGCGGCGAACGGGGCCGCGTCCGGTGTCAGCTGGGTGATGCTCGGCAGCTGCGACCACAGCTCCGGCAGGCCCTCGTTGGGACCGAACCGGTAGGGTTTGGCCACCGCCTTCCCGGCGTTGCGCAATAGGCCCAGCCGTAGCAGTTGCCATACCGCCGACAGCAGTGAACACGAGTACTGTCGTTCGGCCTGCGGCATTGATTTGTCGAAGCTCCACAGTTCGATGTCGACGAACACCGAGTGCTTGTACTTCCCGAACTCCTCAGGCGGCTCCCAGTCCGGAGCGTCCATCGCCACCGCGACAGCGGGGGAGCGTTCGCCGTTGGACAGCCAGCCGGTCTGGGCCGTCGGCGGCCGGGAGCCGTTGGCGCCGACCGCGGCCTCCTCGACGATCAGCCCGGCGACGATGTCCGCCAGCGCGCTCCGGTCGCGCGGCCCGGAGTGCGGCCGCTCGCAGGCGATCGCGCAGCCGGCCTCCCGCGCCAGGTAGTCGATCCGGAATCCGGCCTGGTCGGCGGCGGCGGTCACCATGTCGACCACCTCCGAGGGCTTGGGCTGGTCCAGGCTGGAACTCGACGGCGTGTAGTCGTCGACCAGGAAACACGTGCTGATGCGGGCGTTGCGGCCGAACCGCTTGTGGATCCGCTTGCCCGCTGCCTCCAGCCACGGCGCCGCCTGCTCCAGCTGTCGGGCGATCTCGCGGTCCCCGTCGGCGAAGTCGTCCAGATACAGGTGCCCGGTCTCAACCGAGAGGTGGCCCAGCGGCACGGCCTCCACCTTCGTGCTCTGGGTCACCTCGTCGTATCTCACGTCCACGGCGGTCACAGTCCTTCCCAGAATCTCTCGTCCGACAGTTTCGCGGCGAGGTCCTCGAAGGCCTGCACGGTGGCCTGGTTGGCGATCTTCAGTCCGCTGACGTCGGAGTCGTCGATCACCTGCTCGCTCCACTGGAGCATCGGGTCGTACGGGATCTGCCCGGCCAGGCGGGCCCGGCCCATGCGGAGCTTGTCGGCCTGCTCGCGCAGCCTCTGGTCGTAGCGGCGCAGCCAGGCGCCCTGCGCCGGCCGGGTCACCGACTCCTGGTCCACGCCGAGATCGACCACCGCGGTGCGGACGTAGCGGACGGAGTTGTTCAGCTTCAGGGGGTCGTGGCCGCGGCGCTCACCGGCCTTGAGTAGCCCCTTCTCACCGAACACCAGGCCGTGCGCGGCCAGGATGTGCTGCTTGGTCCAGCGGTGGAAGACCAGCCAGCGGCTGGTCAGGGACTTGAGCTCCTGCCGGGCGGTGGCCTCCAGGACCAGGTCGACGGCGTACGAGCGGCCCGCCGACAGGTCCACGATGCACAGGTCGAACTCGCGGTCCAACTTCAGGAACAGCTGCGCGCAGCGGGCCGGCATGTCGGCACTGATCGAGAACTCCCCGCCGTCCCTGTCGCCGGGCAGCAGGACCAGGCGGCCGGCGCCGGAGATGCGCGGCAGGTCGCGCAGCGTGTCGCTGTCGGAGTGCAGCGCCGTGTCCAGCTGCTGGGCCTCGGTGTGTCTGGTGAAGTACGAGTGCAGACCCGAGGCGTCCACACCGCGCTCGGCCTTGGGGACGTCGAAGATCGCGCCGGCGGTCGGCGATCCGAAGTCGAAGTCGAGATAGGCGACCGTCTCGCCCTGCAACGCCCGTCGGTAGGCCATGTTGCAACTGGTCACCGAACGCCCCGTGCCTCCCTTGTCGGAGGTGGCGAATATCAGCACGTCATGCGCTCCTGCTCGCTGCCTGGCGGGCGAAGGCCAGTTGGTCCAGGTCCCTGAGCACCTTGTCGGCCAGCGCCGAGGCGGTGGCCGGCCGTTCGGCGATCAGCCGGTCGGCGCGGTTCAGGGACTGTTCCGCCTCCCGCAGCAGTTTCTGTTCCTGGGAGCCGCCAGCCGTCGGCGTGGTCAGCCGTTCCTGGTCTAGGACGTGCCGGGCTTCGGCGATCTTGGCGTTGGCCTCGTCGACCTGCCCCTGGTCGGCCAGCGGCGGGGCGCTGATCAGCGTCGCGGCCGCGACGAAGACCTCGATGGCACGCTCGGTCATGTCCCACGCGGGCGTGGCCGGCGCGGTCGCGGCGGAAGGGTAGACATTAGCCGGGTGGTCCCACAACCCGTCGGGCTGCTGGTGCCGTCGGGCGAGCAGGTGCTCCACCACCGCGTCCGTGATCTCGATCAGGCGGGCCCGGTTGCGTCGGCTGGTGCTCACCTTGGCGACCCGCAGCGCGGTCTTGCCCAGCGTGGCGGCGAAACCGTTGTAGGACCAGGCCAGCGCCGGCCCCTCCTTGTCCGATCCCCGCAAGG
The DNA here is from genome assembly GCF_015356825.1 of Catenulispora rubra. Lineage (GTDB taxonomy): Bacteria > Actinomycetota > Actinomycetes > Streptomycetales > Catenulisporaceae > Catenulispora > Catenulispora rubra. Next base: position 18,355 of record NZ_JAACYW010000147.1, read on the forward strand.
GCATCAGGACGCCGGGTTCGTGCAGCAGGACACCGCGGTCGTCCTCGGCCGCGCGTCGGCTCACCAGACCGCGCTGGCCCAGTTCCTCCAGCACCGCCACGCTCTTGCCGATGGTGCCGGTGTTGCCGCCGCCCTGCTGGGACTGCGCGACGATGGAGAGCACCAGCTCGGTGAAGTAGGGCGAACTCTGGCCGTCGGTGGACTGCCACGGCACATCCTCGATTGGCCAGCGGGGACCGGAGCCGAAGGTCGCGACCGTGGCCCAGTACTGCAGGGCCAGGCCCCAGCGCAGGCTCAGTGCCTCACGCAGGGACTGCTGCTCGGACGTCAACAGTCCCTGGCGGGTGGTGCGGACGGAGAAGAGGTCGGTCAGACCGTCGAGGGCGTTGACCGTGAAGTGCAGGACCGGGCGGGATTCGGCGACGCCGTGCGGCTGCTTCACGCCTTCGGCGGCCGGCAACTCGATGTCGGTGGCGTCCTCCGCCACCCCCCAGGCCCAACCGCATTCGAAGAAGCGCTCCGGATAGTCGCGCAGCATCCGCTCGTTCTCCGCCGGCAGACCGAAGGTCAGCTCCGGGAGCTTGTCGCGCACTGGCTGCAGCTGTTCGCGCAGGTCCTGGGTCAGTGTCCTGCTGCCGACGAGCCGGCCCTGGCTGACCGTGCGCAGCAGGATGGCCTCTGCGGTGGATTCAGGGTCCAAGACATTGACCACGAAGGAACGCAGCAGGCCGACCATGGCCGCGGTCAGGCGCGCGTCAATGGCCAAGACGGCGGTGTCGATCCGGCTCTGCAGGTCGCGCCGCTCGACCGTGCGCTGGAACTCCCGCAGGAAGCCTTTCGCCGACAGGCAGAGGGTGACAGAGATCGAATACGACTCGGTGACGTCGTAGTCGAGCTGCTCGGGCTTCACCTCGGCGCCTGGCTCCTCGGTCAGCAGGTAGGAACCGCCGCTGAAGGTCGGGCCTTCGTCGTCGGTGTAGCGCGCTACATAGGTCTCCAGCGCCTCCAGCACCCGCATCGGGATGTCCAGGCCGCTGCCCATGGGCTTGAGCGCAGCGAGCATGTCGTCCTCGATGGCATCCGGACGGTCGAGGCGGAAGCCGGGGACTTCGGTGGCGGGGTAGAGGAGGACGAGGATCTGCTCGGCGTCGCTAATGCTGTTGGACGCGTAGCGACCACCCCAGGCCCACTCCCCGCTGCTGAACGTCGCGCGCGCGAAAGCTCGCCACGTGTCCAGGATGTGTTGTCGTGGGTTCGTTCTCAAAGCATCCGCCCCTGCCCTGACCTGCCCCGATTGCACGTGTCCGGTCCCATGTCGCACCCAGGATCAGCACGGCGATGTCTGCCAGCCAGAGCCCATACCCACGATGACGTGTTCTGATACATCCAGGTGGCGGGATTCTGGGGAGCCGCACGGGGCCGCGGCGTGCGCGGATAGCATGGTGACCTGGAAACAGAGCTCTGACATGGTGATCTTCTCGGCTGGGAGGCCGCGGTGCGGATCGAACCACGGAAGCAGATTCTGGATATCTGGCGCTACATGCTGGAGTACTGTTACGTCGACGGCGAGTGGGTCTGGGGCGGTCGCGCCAAGTCCAACCCCATCGCCGACGCCGAACAGCTGTTGTGCTTGTTCTGGCCGATGACGCAGATCGGCACGTTCAGCGTGCATGATTCCGACGAGACGCAGGCCGACGTGGCCGCCGCGCTGCGTCCGTTCGGCGAGGCGACCCGGATCCCCCGTTCGCTCGTCGAGATCGCGCTCGAGTACTTCCGGAACCACACCGACGACGACGGCGAACCCCGGTTCGGGGCCGGCAGCTATCTCGAGGCTCTGGACCCGAACGCCACGGTGCCGACGGACGCGCCGACCCAGGATCTCGAAGTCGTCGACGCGTATTCGATGTCGATCACCCTGTGCCTGTCGCTGCTGTTCTTCGTGGACTCCCGCATGGAGCTGGAGATCCAGGCCAAGCACAAGGAGAACCTGCGCGACCTGCAGCGCCGGGCCTCGCGGCGGCTCACCGCGGCGATGGTCGGCATGCTGCGCAGTTTCGTCATCAACTCGGTGACCGCCGACTCCTCGGAGGGGCGCGCCATCATCGAGATGCTCCGCCAGGGCGACAGCACCGACGACGAGATGGCGAAGCGGTTGGGCGAGCGCTTCGAGCGCCTGCGCACCCAGATCTCCACCTCTCTGCGCCTCGGCCTGTCCGACGATGCGAAGCCTGAGAAGGACCAGCTCTTCGAGTGCGGTTGGAGCTGGGGCATCGCCGACGGTTCGAAGCCGATCGAGGAGGACTACGCCGTAGGGCTCAAGGTCTCCGAGAAGACCGGTTACGCGCAGTCCCGACCCTGGTTGTACTTCACCGTGAACGCGCTCGACGGCATCGTCGACTTCACCTCGCGGCGTGCCGCGGCCCTGAACGTCATGGACGACGGCCAGCGCGACCTCGCCGACGCGTTGTCCCTGCGCTGGGAGCTGACGCAGCGCTACTGGTCGACGGTCGCCCGCTTCGACGCGGAGCGCTGGCCGCTGGAGGACATCCCCTGGCGCACCAGTGACGGCCAGGAGTCCGACTACTACTCCCTCCTGGTCATGTCCGTGCTGATCCAGGACCTCGTCGCGAGAACCGCCACCGACGCCGACCTGCTCAAGGCGATCGGCATCCTCCAGGAGCTGGCGCAGCGCGGACGGATCACCCGCCGGATGTCCGAGGGCGACGAGGCGCTCGCGCTGCACTACCCAGGTGTGCCGCAGGGTCTGGGTGGCAGCAAAGAAGCCGTCGGCACCGCGCTGGTGTTGTACACCTCGGACTATGCGCCGCTGATCATCAAACGGTCGCTCCAGGCCGCACAGCTCACCGACGACGTCGAGGCCCGCGAGTCGCTGATGGGCCTGGCCGAGTCGGCCATGGACCATCTGTACGAGCGGCGGATGATGCGCAGCGGCGACCCCATCGAGCTCTGGGACGATCTCAGCACCTTCCCCGGCATGAAGGGCGTCAGGTTCGACCAGCCGTCGTGGTACCTGACCGAGCGCGTGGTCGAGGCGCTGGTCGCCACCGCGATCGCGTTCGAGCAGGAACCACCGCGCAGCCCGGTGATGTACGACTATCTGCTCAGGCTCCTCAACGAGGCGGACCACGTCTACAACCGGGAGCTCCTGCGGTCGAACGTCTTCGAGAAGACGGCGCTGCGCGACCGTCTGGAGGAGATCGGAACCCTGATCGCGCGGGCCCGTGAGCTCAGCAGGCGCCGTACCAGTACCGCGATCTCCAAGGCGGAGGAGGCGCTACGCCTGCTGGACGCGCTGGAAGTGGCTCGCATCGATGCCGGACGGAGCCGCTGACATGATGGTTTTCGCCTCGTCCGACAAGGGCGGTACCGGACGGTCCGTGACCAGCTGCAATCTGGCCTACCGGATCTCGCTGCTGGGCTACGATGTGGCTTATCTGGATTTCGACTTCGGTTCCCCCACCGCCGGCGCGATCTTCGAGATCTCGAACCTGGAGCGCGGCGCCGAAGAAGGCGGTCTGCATTCTTACATCCTCGGCAGAGTCACGAAGCCGATGCGCGTGGACATCAGGACTGTCACAAAACGCGCTGACATGAGGACGCGGCCTCCGGGCTCGGGCAAACTGATGTTGTATCCCGGGGACGTCGGAGGCGCGGAGTTCGCTCTGACGAAGCCGCACATCAAAAGGGCCATAGCGCTGTTCGAGCAGGTCGAAAGAGAATTCGACGTCTGCATCGTGGACCTGAGCGCCGGACGGTCGTCGGCGCTTGACATGTCTTTGCAGGCGGTTTCCCCGAACGTCCGTCCGCGCAGTGCCGATCCGGTAAGGTGGCTGCTGTTCCACCGCTGGTCCACTCAGCACGTGATCGCGGCCAGCGGACTGCTGTTCGAAAAGAACGGCATCGTCTCCTGCGCCGTCAACGCGGGATTCAAGGCGTCGGACTTCACGGATCTGGTCCGGACCATCCGTACCGCGGTGCCTGACAGCACGGTCGCCGGCAACGAAGTCGCCCCCGAGCGGGAAGCCTGGCTCCGCGAGAGCGACGCCGTCCTCAAGGACCTGGCGAAGACCCGCCACCTCGGGCAGGATCTGCTCGCCGGCACCACACCGTTGGAGCCGATGCTGCTCTGGCGGGAGCAGGTCATCATGGACGTCGACGTCAAGCACAACCTGGCCAAGCAGGCGACGACCGACGCCTTCGACAAGCTGGCTCACAAGGTGATCAACAATCATGCCTGGGAAGGCTTCTAAATGGTGACATACACGCCGTCCCGGGTTGCGGAATCGTCGGCTGTGGTCTTTCGCGAACACAATCGCGGTACGACAGTGAAGGATCTGTCGCTTTCTCATTTGTCGGTCGAGGTCGGCCATTTCTACATGGAAGACCTCGAGAACGGTGAAGAGCCGATCCTCGCTCAGTTCGAGCGAGTCAGACCATGGCTGGAAGCGGCCAAGGCATCGGCGATCTCCGGGGGTAGCAAGCCGCGCGTCAGCACGTGCTATCTCATCGACGACTACTTCCAGTCCTGGTCGGACGCCCCGGATATCATGGAAAAGCTTCTGCGTCTGTCGAATCAAGCGGGAGTGACCATCGACTATGTCGCCAGGGAATCTGCCTGCGCGCGTCGCAAGGACGGGTTCGTCGTGGCCGAGCTGCTGGCCACCAGGCTGCTGGAAGAGCCGGAACCGGACCAGGACACCGGCGGCCGTCCGCCGACCATCACGTCAGGCTGGCTCTCCAACGGCAGGCCCACCCGTGAGGCCACCATCCTGAACGCGATGGAGGCCCACACCTGGGAGGCGCCGCTGGAGTACGGCAAGCGCAACCACTCGATCTACGTGGACGTCGAACTGTGGCGGGACGGCGCGGAACCGGGGGCGGACCGCGAGGACATCCTGAATCAGCGGCAGTACTCCTGCCCTTTTCTGGCCGCGGTCTGGCAGCTCGTCCGGCTCGGCCTGCTGCGCAAGGACGGAGTCCCGGCGCTGGAGGTCACCAACTTCGACGGTGAGTGGAAGACGGAGTGGAGCCAGTTCCCTGACATCGTCAGGGTGAACCCCAACGCCGCGCCGTTCTACGCGTATCAGTCATTGAGCATCATGCCGCAGAACTTCCTGCCCATCGAGACCGCGGTGCGGAACATCGTCGACCATTTCGTGTTCCAGGAGGACGTGATGGCCAGGGTTGACTCGCGCGCACAACAGGAGGGCATTGTGGTGCCGGACGTCATCTCCCAGCGGATGAGCCATCACTTCCTGCCAGGCGAGAAGTGATGGCGCGACCCGTCGCGCCGTTGACGGAACCGGTAGCGCCACACCAGCCGCAGGTTGTCCTCGGAGCAGTGACGACCGGCCTTCTGAACACCTCGGAGCCGCTTCCCCTGGATGCTGCACGACAGGTGCTGGCGCTGGTCCCCGGCGTCCAAGCAGACTGGCGGCAGTATCCCGTGGAGCAGGTGGTATCTCCTGATCTGTACTTCGGCTTGGACTGCCGGCTGTCCGTCGACACCGGTTCCCAGCCGAGGATCATCGGGACCGCGCGGGGCCGTGCGGTCCTGACCGCCGGGCACTTCCTGCAGGGCTCGGCGCATGTGGATGTCCTGTTGGGCGCGTCGACGAGACGACTGCCCTGGTCCCACTACATGGCCCGCACCGGGGTCGCCGAAGCGATCAACAAGGCCCACCCCGCCGACATCGTGTCGGGATTCCTGCGGGACCGGCCGGGGAAGGCCCTGCTGGACCTCGGCAACACCGGCGCGCACGTGATGTCGCTGCTCGACCAGGCGCCGCAGATCGACCGGCGGGCCCGGCTCAAGACGCAGACCCACCGGCTGCTGTGGGCGGCGCAGGTCCAGGAGGACGTCCAACCGGACGGCCACGTCGAGGCCGGCGACGACGGCGTCTTCCGGGTCCAGATGTCCATGCCGTCGGCGCTGTTGCCGGATTTCATGGAAATGTGCGAGATTCTCGCACTGCACCACTGGTTGCTGACCGCGCTGAAAAATGCCTTCGACCGCTCCTCGCGGACCGGACCGAGCGCTGAGCGCGAACTCGAGGCGGCGCTGAGCTATCTCGCGCATGTCTGGAACCCGAAGGCACACCTGCCCCATGCAATGCGGTGGTTCTGGGACGCGCTGGAAGACGCGGCCCAACTGTCGTGGGAATGGCAGACCACTTTGACCCGAGTGAGGGACAAGGTTTCGCTGTTGACGCGAAAAGCCATCGAGGAGACCCTCCTGAAGGAGGTTCTATAGGGCCTGTTCGAGCTACCGTCAGCACGGACGGCGCGTGAACAGGATCTGTCGCGTATCGCCGAACTCGAAGGCCTCGCATTCGAGGGCACGGGTTTCAGTGTCCCCGCGCTGACGCGGCTTCTCGGCCCCTCGGGCGTGCCGTGGTTGGGACTGTCTGCGCGATCAAGCTCATGGTCAACCCACACAGCGTGCCGGGATGCGGGATGTCCCTCCGCGCCGGCTTCCAGGACACCGGTCGGTGGAAGGGCTGCGACATCGGTGACGGGGAGCGTCGCAAGATACTGACCCTGCTTCTACCGGTCGAGTGACTGTGAGTCACCTTCAAAAACGGCATGGTCCTTAGGGGGCGCGTGACGTGCTTCTTAGCTCTCATCGTCGCGAGATCTCGTCCGTGGTGTCCCGCTTGACGCTTCCGGCACATCCGAACCGGGTACATCCGGGGAGGAGATCGTTTGGCAATGGATGAGGACTCCTGGAGGAGAGACTTCGTGGGCGACCTTCCCCCTCCGCGGCTGCGCGGCGTCAAGAAAGACGACCTGCCCAGGATCGCCGAGTTGGAGAAGACCGCGTTCGGACCAAAAGGTTTGTCTCGCAACGGTCTCGACGTGATGTTCGATCCGTCGGGAGAACTGTGGATACTGGCGGAGGACGACGAGGGTATCTGGGGTTACTCGGTCAACCTTCGTACCGCAGACTCGACCGTGGGGTGGATCGCCGGGATGGCTATCCATCCCGCCCGACAACGGCACGGCTGGGGGCAGCTTCTGCTGCGGGCGACCATCGACCGCTTGCATGACTACGATATGAAAGTGATCCGGCTGCTGGTCAAGCCGACCAACAAGCTTGCCCGTCGACTCTACGAAAATTCTGGCTTCATCGACACTGGGGAGCGTGTCGATCATTTCGGGCCCGGGCAGTCTCGGATGGTCATGTCGTTACTGCTCCCCACCCGGGGCGATTGGCATCAAGAGCATTTGCCGGAAGTGCCGGTGGATCCGGATGCCTTCACCGTCACAGACGGAACCACTTCCGAATGAGCAGCACAAAGAACACGTTCCGCAGGATATCGCCGGTGTAGGTCTCCAGTTCCAACGGCGTTTCCCATGTCGGCGAGATGCCCTTCGTATCAGTCAAGCCCATCGGGTTCACGAAGTTCTGAAGCGCCATGAAAAGGGCGTCGCCGCGCGTGACTCCTGGGTTGCGCGGTAGATGCAGCAGGTAAACGGCGAATCCGGCGATGACGATCGCGATCCAGACCAGCAATCGCATCGGCTTATATCCGTATCCGACCAACCACCGCGACAGCTCCGAGACGCACCGCATCGGATGCCACCACGGATAGGTTCTGCGGTGCGCGTTGAGCTTCAAGTACTGACAGCGGTCTTCGGCTCGGGGGTCCTGGAAGCGCGCGTGGATGATAGCTGCTTCACGGAACGCCCGCTCCGCGAGTCGGGGAAGGCCCGTGGACAGCAGACTCTTGCCGGTCCGCTCAAGCGATTCGGCGATGACGCGGCCCTGAGCGTAAGCCAGGAGAAGTCGGCCGTTCGCCTCCGAGCGCGCGGCCAGCATCGTGGCTATCAGGTCGGCGTACGGTTGACTGAGGCGAGCGGTGCCGTCGTAGAACTCTTCGAGGACGAGTGGCCCTGAGCCGGTGGAGGACGCGGCCCTGGCGAAGCTTTGCTGCGCCCCGACCTCGATCCGGTCGAAGTCGGCAAGCGCCTCCTGCTCCCTGGAACTGCCACGTACGCGGCGGCGGCCCTCCGGCTCCGACCGCAGGCGCGGCAGTCTCGTCCGCTTGTACTGCTGCCCCAGCTCCAGATCCTCGGCGATGCTGTTGGCGTACGACTCGACCAGGGACTTGAACGTGGCCAGCCGTCTTTCGCCGTCCTGCTCCGTGGCCCCTACCACGTCTGGCCTGCGTGTCGCCGATCCACCGTATCCCCCTGCGAACAGCCGTGACCGAGTTCGAGTATGTCAGAACCGATACTCGTAAGGCGTCGTCACACTCAAAGCCCGAAACCCCAGCCGCTCCAGAATCGGCCGGCTCATGTCCGACGCGTCCACCTGCAAGTACTCGCACCCCAGCTCCGTCGCCACCTCCATCCGTCGCGCCACCAGTGCGCGGTAGATGCCGCGGCCGCGCCAGTCGGGGGCGGTGCCGCCGCCCCAGAGGCTGGCGAAGGCGGTGCCGGGGTGGAGGAGCATGCGGGCGGCGCTCACCGGGCGGTCGCCGGCCATGGCGAGCCAGGTCCAGACCGTGTCCGGGTCGGCGGCGAGGCGGGCCAGGGTGCGGGCGCGGGCTCGGTCGCCGCCGGTGCCGAAGGCTGCTTCGGCGGCTTCGGCGACCAGGTCGGCGTCGGCTTCGGTGGTGACGGGGCGGAGGGTGACGCCGTCGGGGAGGGTCACTGTCAGGCCGGCTGCGGACAGCTGTGTGATCTCCGCCACGAACAGGGTCTCGGGGTCGTCGGCCACGAAGCCGGCGGCGCGTAGGCGGGCTTCCAGGTCGGCGGGCTCGTCGTGGCGGTAGTGCTTCCATTCGAAGTCGGCGCCGAGGGTGCGGAAGTAGGCGATCTGCTCGTGGATCGCGGAGTCGGCGGTGGTGGCGTCCAGGTCGCTGTAGAGGACTCCGTGCCAGTCCGTGGGGCGTGCGCCGATCTGGCGGACGACGCGGTCGGCCTTCTCGACGCGCGCGCCGGGTTCGTCGGGTTCGGCGGTGGCCCGCATGCGCACGTCGAAGGTTGCGAGCAGGTCCTTGTCCGGGGTGGGGGAGGTCACCGGGCCAGCCCACCATCGGCGGCGTTCTACGGCAAACGGTTAACGGGATTAGAACAGGCGGTTGTCGCGCTGGTACCGTCGTAAGTGCCGACTACCTCGGACGGGAGAGACCCCCCGTGGGGCGCCGAAGGAGCAACCCTCCCCGGAAACTCTCAGGCAAACGGACCGTTCGAGCAGGCAACTCTGGAAAGCAGGGCCGAGCAGCAGGGAAGCCCTCACCGAAGGTGTAAGCCGTGGGCGCGACTGGTCTGGCGCTCCCGGTGAAACTCTCAGGTTCCATGACAGAGGGGGAGGACGGATCCGCGGGAGGCGCGAATCCACCACCCGACGTCTAAGAGCGTCCGCCTGAGAGGCCACAACAGTGACCGCAGTGCTCACGGATCTGCACGGCGCGGCCGGAGACGACTCCGCCGCCGGTTCCGGCGGTACGGTGCCGGCCCAGCCCGCGACCGGCCAGGACTCCCACGCCACCACCGCTGACACCACGGCTGCCACCATCGCTGCCAC
>NZ_JAACYW010000148.1 GCF_015356825.1 Catenulispora rubra
CCCGGACACCGTCACCACCCTCGTCCAGGCCTGCTCCCAAACCCGACGCACCCGCCTGTCCTACCGCTCCGAAGCCGGCCACCAGCGGGACATCGACGTCGACCCCTGGGCCCTCGTCGTCCGCCACGCCCGCTGGTACCTCCTGTGCTGGTCGCACACCTCCGGCGCCCGCCGCGCCTACCGCATCGACCGCATCCACGCAGTCGAGCTGCTCGCCACCCCCTTCGACCCGCCGCCCGCCGACCTCGACCCCGTCGCGGCCCTGGAGGAACACCTGGCAGCGGGCTGGAAGTACACCACCGAGCTGATCATCCAAGCGCCGATCGACGCGGTGGCAGCACAGTGCCCGCGCGTCCTGGGCACCCTGGAACCCCTCGCCCCCGACTCCTGCCGACTCACCGGCACGACCGGCAACCCCTACTGGTACGTCCAGCAGCTCACTGCGATTCCAGCCCCATACCGCATCATCGGCAGCCCCGAGCTCCGCCACGTAGCGCACGAACTGGGCCAACGCCTGATCGCCGCCACAGCCTGAGCCGCACCCGGTTACCCGACCGTTCACGTCGAACAGGACCAGCGACGCTGCCGATCGGTTCACCGACACTGAGCGCGAACGGCACCGGCGAGCGGACCGGTTTCGGGGGTTTCGTCGACCGCCGGCATCGCTCCAAGGGAAGGTTCCGTTCGCGGAAGACATGTTCCGAGTGTCAGACGGCCACCCGGAATGGGAGCGCTTCCACGACTGGGCGGGCTGATCGGAAAGCCTTCACAACGAAGGCTTTCCGACCGCCGGCCGAGCCGATTCGAGCCGAGCCGAGCCGATCCCCGCGAGGTCAGCCCTTGGCCGTGACCTGCCGCGTGTTGTACCCCTCAACCTGCAATTCCGGCTTCCCCGAAGGCAGCGCGCTCTCCGGGAACGACACCGAAAGCGTCCGCGACTCGCCGGGTAGCAGCCAGAGGTAGTTGTCCTCGTACAGCGTCGGCAGCACGCGCTCGCCGGAGTGCGAGTCCAGCAGCGACAGCCGGACCATGGCCGCGACCGCCGAGCCCTGGTTGCGGACGGTCGCGGTCGCCTGGCGCCGCCCGTCGCCAGTACTCTTCGCGCTGCTGATCGACGCAGTGATCCGGGTCTGCTGCGCCGAGTTCAGCGCCTGCATCGCGGACGGAGCGTTGTAGCGCCAATACGTGTTCTCCGACAACGTGTGACCAGAGCCGTCCTGCAACGTCAGCCGCAGCAGGTGCAGATCCGGCAGTGCGCTGCCAAACGGCACGGTGAACGCCTTCGCGCTGTCCGCCGCGCTGACATCGATCGCAGAACTCTGCGTCGCCCCAAGCTGCCGACCGGACAGGTCGTAGAGCCGCGCCGAAACCGTCACCCCACGCAACGCGTTCGGCGTGTGATTCAGCGCGACGACCTGCCAGCCGACCGGATCGGCTTGCACGTGCACAGGTTCGCACGCGCTGCGCGCACCGTAATACATGCCGTTGACGTCGAAGTCGTAGTCATAGGTCTGCCACACCGTGCTGTGCCACGCCGGATGCGACATCCACAGCATCAGCCCACTGGCATCCGCCCACAGGTTCGCGTTCCAGGCCTCGAACATCGCACGCGCGTTCTCGTAGTTGACGAACTGGGCCTTGCGCGCGAAGTCGTCGAGGTTGTCAGAAGGCTGCAACCGGGCCTCGATGGCGGCCACGTACTGCCCCGGCGCCTGGTTCCCGTACTGACTCCAGTCGTGGTAGTACCACGGGCCCCCGATCGGCCACGCGGGCTCGTCCCCGGCCATGTCCCGCATACTCTGCGCCGTGGAGACGACGGGCATGCCGATCTCGGTGTGGAAGCCGAAACCGCGGCTGCCGTACGTCGTCGGATCGAAGTACCGCGCCGGCTCCACCCAGTTGTACGGACCGCCGCCGGTGATGTTCCCGCCCGCCGAATTGCTCTGGTAGAGCGTGCCCGGCGCGCCGTTCGTGACGGCGGTGCGCATGCCTTGGTCGATGGCCTGCGGCGGGTTCCCCTCGTTCGCGCCGCACCAGATGACGATGCTCGGGTGGATGCGGTAGCGCAGCACCGTGTCGGCGGCGAGGGTGTTGAACGCGTCGTGGTCCGGCGGGTCCATGCCCCACGCGTTCGGGAAGTCGTTCCAGACCAGCAGCCCGAACTCGTCGCAGGCCGCGAAGAACTCCTCGCGGTCGCTGGAGGCGACCCAGTTGCGGATCATCGTGAAGTTCATGTCGCGGTGCATCCGGACCGCCGCGTCCATCCGCTCGGCGGGCATCCGGCGCAGCAGTTCGTCGAAGCCCCAGTTCCCGCCGCGACACAGCACCCTGACACCGTTCACGCTGATCTTCAGCGACTCCGGCGCCAGGTCGACCGACTTCACGTCCGTCCACGTCGAGCCGTCGTCGGAGACCTGGATGACGTACGTCTTCGGATACGCGGCCTCCCACAGGATCGCCACCTTGTCGAAGGTGTGCGCCGACCCGAGGTCGACCTGGATCCACTGGTCGTCGGCGTAGGAGGAGGACCAGCGCGTGCCGCTGTTGCCGTCGGTGGCGTTGACCGCCGGGTTCGACGAATCCTCGCTCGACGCCGTCGTCGGCTGGTGCAGGGCCAGGTCCGTGCCGGGCACGGCGCCGTTCAGGACCGAAAGTGTCCAGAGAGAGTTGCCCCAACTGGTCTCGCGCAGGCCGCAGTCGATCCGCACGTAGCGGCCGGACGTGGCCGGGAACGACTCGACGTCCAGGCTCGCGTCGCCGCCGTTGAACGGCAGCGGGATCGCGGTGTTGTCCACGCTTGCCGCGTCGGTCCACGTCGCACCGTCCACCGAGACCTGCACGCCGTAGGTGCGCGCGTAAGCCTGCTCCCAGGTTACGGCGACCTGGTCGAAGGCCTGCGAGGAGCCCAGGTCGACCTGGATCCACTGGTTGTCCGCGTAGTCGGACGACCAGCGCGTGCCGGCGTTGCCGTCGGTGACGTTGGCCGCCGGGTTGGAGGGGTCCTGACTCGATGCCGTCGTCGGCATGTGCACGGCCAGGTCGGTACCGGGCGTGGCGCTGTTCAGGACGGCCAGCGTCCAGATGGAGAAGCCCCATCCGGTCGCGCGCGCCTCGCAGTTGATCCGCACGTAGCGCGCCTGCTGCGCACCGAGCTTTACGGTCTGGGTGTAGGCGTCGGGCGTCGCGACGAACGGCAGCGGGGTCTTGTATTCGTAGTCGAACTGCCGGATGCCGAAGCGGGTCCGGCGCTGGTCGCTGGTCCGGCCGTCGACCGCGACGGTCAGGGACAGGTCGTGCAGCTTCGCCTCGCCGTAGCCGTTGGGCCACCACAGCTGCGGTTTGCTCAGCTTCAGCTGGGGGAACGCGGCCGGCGTGAACGTGACGTCGAGGCTCTGACCTCCCGGCACCGTGACCGTCTGCGCGACCCGCACGCCGTCGAAGGATGCTGTCACGGTCGCGCTGCGAGCGGCGGAGGCTGCGTTGCGCACGGGCACCACGATGGTCAGCGCCGCACTCGACGTATCGGGCAGCGCGGGCAGCGCCGTGTCCACGCGCGGGTCGCCAGCCAGCACGTCGCCGGTGGCGCGTAGCCGCACGTGGTTCCAGATGCCGCTGGCCCGGTCGCGGACGGCCGGCATCCAGTCCCAGCCCGAGAGGGACAGGTACGTGGGGGAGTTCTGGTTCATCATCTGCGCGCCGGCGTCCACCCACGACTGTCCGGCCGGGCCCTTGTCGCCGGGGCTGCCCGGGACCGGCATCGGGGTGATCTTCACCGCGAGCGACTGCTGGCCGGAGACCAGGTGCGAGGTCACGTCGATCGCGGCGCGCGCGTACGGGTAGGTGAGGCTGCCGACCTGGGTGCCGTTGAGGAAGACGTCGGCGTGGTGGTTGACGCCGTCGAACTCCAGCCAGACGCGGCGGCCCGCGCTGGTGTCGAGGGCGTGGGGGAGGGCGAAGTCGCGCTTGTACCACCAGGAATGGCGCGACAGGGCTTCGGGGATCTGCAGGTTGCCGAACCCTGCGACCGGATCGGGCAGGTGCCCCTGTTCGACGAGCGAGGCGAGGACCGTGCCCGGGACGGCGGCGGGGAGCCATCCGCTGGTGTCCACGGTCGGTAGGGACAATGCGGTCCCGTCGCCCGGGGCCCAGTCGTCCATCGTCAGGACCCAGCCGGATTCCAGCGGGACCGTGCCGTCGGCGGCCACTTTCAGGTCGGGGGCGTGGTGGTCGTGCCGACCCCAGTCGGTCCAGCCGGTGGCGTGCGGCCGGGGGCCCGGGGCGGTGCCGTAGACCTCGAAGCCGTTGAGTCCGAGCGGGTTCGCGTCGGAGCGCTTGGTCGCCGTCAGCCGGACCCAGCGTGCTGAGACCGGTGCGGGCAGATCGATCTGCACCGTGCCGCCGGTGCCCGTCGAGGTCTGATACACGCTCGTCCACGACTTCTTGTCGGAGGAGACCTCGACCTGGAACGCCACCGCGTAGCTGGAGAGCAGTTCCTGGCCGGTGGTCCCGTCGGACCAGTTGCCCGAGGACGGCTTGACGAAGACCGGATCGCCTGCGGCGGCCTCGAAGGTCAGGTGGACGGACGTCACCTGGCAGAGCGACTGCAGATCGACCGAGATCCACTGCGGGTCGCCGGCCGCGGCCCGCCAACCGGTGCCCCTGACGCCTGCGGAGGACACCCGGTCGACGGCGAACGCGCCGGGCGTCGGGGCGTAGTCGGTCGAGGAGACCTCGACCGGGCGGTACAGGGCGAGTTCGCCGGGTGTCGGGGTCGGGCGCGCGGCGTTCGCCGGCTGGGCCGCGGAGCCGGTGGGGCCGGTGGCCGCGAAGCCGGTGCCGGGGAAGGCGGCGTCGAGCGAGAAGCCCGCCAGCAGCGACGCCCCGGCGGTGATGACGCTGCGCCGCGAAGCGTGGAAGGGCTGATCAGCCTGTGGTGCCATGTACGGACGTCCATTCTCGAGAGTCGAATGACAACGTTGTCGCCGCGTGAGGGGGATTTAACTAGGGCGTCGAGTCCAGTGTCAAGGTTCTCTCGGGCCGCCGGTTGCCGGTGTTAGGGGCTTGACGTGCGGGTTCTTCGGCGCGGAGCGGCTAGTTCCGGAACTTCGCGCACCGGGCGGAGCCGGTGGCGCGAACCTGACAACGTTATCGGGGTCGTCCGGTTACCCTGGTGCCACAACCGAAGCCAAGAAGGGGTGGTCCAGGTGCGGCAGGAGACGGCGGAGCCATCGGCGCGGCCCACGATGAAGGACGTCGCGACGGCCGCCGGGGTCGGGCTCAAGACGGTGTCGCGGGTGGTCAACGACGAGGCCGGGGTCACCGCGGCGACGGCGGCGCGGGTGCGTGAGGCGATCGAGCTGCTCGGGTTCCGGCGCAACGACGGGGCCCGGCTGCTGCGGCAGGGGAGTCGCACCAGCAGCGTGGGGCTGGTTCTGGAGGATCTGGCCGATCCGTTCTATGCGTTGTTGAGCCGGGCCGTGGAGGAAGTCGCGCGGACTCAGGGCTCGCTGATGCTGGCGGGGTCCTCGGACGAGGACCCGGGGCGCGAGCGGGAGCTGACGCTGGACTTCTGCGCGCGGCGGGTGGACGGGCTGATCATCGTGCCGACGGCTGCCGACCATGCTTGGCTGGCGCCGGAGCTGGCGGCCGGGACGGCGATGGTGAGCGTCGACCGGCCGGCCACCGGGGTGGACGTGGACACCGTGCTGTCCGACAACCTCGGCGGCACCGTCACCGGCGTCGACCACCTGATCCGGCAAGGCCACCGGCGCATCGGCTTCCTCGGGGACTCACCGGACATCTACACGGCCTCCGAGCGCTTGGCCGGGTATCGGCAGGCGATGGCCAAGGCCGGCTACGGCGTGCGGGAGGGCTGGGTCGAGATGGGCAAGCCGGATCCGGTGGGCATCAGCCTGACGCTGGACCGCATGCTGTCCGGTCCGGAGGCGGTCAGTGCACTGATGTGCGGGAACAGCCGGATCACGGTCGCGGTGCTGCGCGCGCTCGCCGCCGGGGAGCGCCGGGTGGCGGTCGTCGGGTTCGACGACTTCGAGCTGGCCGACATGTTGCCGACGCCGGTGACGGTGGTGGCGCAGGACCCGGTGCTGCTGGGACGGATGGCTGCGGAACTGCTGTTCCGGCGGATGCGGGGGGAGCGCGGGAAGGTGCAGCGGTTGCAGGTGGCTACGCGGCTGATTCCTCGGGGGTCGGGGGAGATTTCGGGTTGAGCTGGCTTTTTGGGGATGGTCGGGCGTCGCTGACAACGTTGTCCGGGATTGCCGCCGACGTCTGATCGCCGATGTGCTGGGCAGGGTTTTGGTGTGCTGCTTCAAGCGCGAGTGAATCGGTAAGCGATCTGTAAGCGCCCTCCCGTAGCGTCCGAAAAGTGGTCTGTGCACGGGGCAGACCACATCTTTGCGTACGCCCTGACACCAGGCATGTGACAAACTGCGGTCGTGAGGGTGTACTTCGGCGTGCTCGGGCCGCTGCGGGTCGAGGTTGAGTCCGAGGTGGATGTCGAAGGTGGGTCCGGTCGGGCGGCTGTTGGTGCGCCGGAGCGGCTGCCGCGGTCGCCGGTGCTCAAGGGGCTGCTCGGGGTTCTGTTGTTGGCCGAGGGGCAGCGGCTCAGTGCGGGGCGGTTGCTGGACCTCGTGTGGGGCGACCAGGCCACGCAGGTCGGGCTCGGTGCGTTGCAGACCGGGGTCTCGCGGTTGCGGAGCTGGCTCGGGACGTTCGAGGACCCGGACCTCGTCCTGGACTTCGACGGCAGCGGCTACAGTCTGCGCCTGCACCCCGAGGCGGCCGACCTCGGTCGGTTCCGGCAGGCGGTGGCGCGCGGCGACCTCGGCGCGGCGGTCGCGTTGCGGCGCGGGCCGGTGTTCGCCGACGCGGTGCGGGTGAGCCACACCGATCCGCTGCTGCGTACCGTCGAGGAGGACGTGCGTGCCGCGGTGCTGGCCTTTGCCCAGGCGGCGCTTGCGGACGGGAGTCCCGAGGCCGCCCTGCCGCACCTCGACGCCCTGGCCCGGGATACCCCCCTCGACGAGCCGGTGCAGGCCGCGCGCATGCGCCTGCTCGCCGCCGACGGCCGGCCGGCCGAGGCGCTGCGCCTCTTCCAAGCGCTGCGGCAGCAGGTCGTCGACGAGCTCGGCGTGGAGCCCGGTGCTCAGGTGCGTGAGGCCTACTCCGAGGTCCTGGCCCTGGACAGCGACGTGCAGAGTGCGGCGCCACGGCCGCTGCCGGTTCCTGCTCAGCTGCCGCCTGATGCGGCGGCGTTTGTCGGGCGCGAGCGTGGGACGGTGCGGATTCGCGAGGCTCTGGCTGCCGGGCGGCTCCCGGTGATCGCCGGCATGGGCGGGATCGGCAAGACCGCGCTGGCCGTCCGCCTGGCCAACCAGGCCCGCGGCGACTTCCCCGACGGCCAGCTCTACGTCGACCTGCGCGGGGCCGGCACCGACCCCGCCGATCCCGGCCTGGTCCTCAGCGGGTTCCTGCGCGCGCTCGGGGTCGAGCCCGGGCAGATCCCGGAGACGTCGGTCGACCGCTCCGCGCTCTATCGCAGCGTCCTGTCCGGCCGCCGGATCCTGGTCGTCCTGGACAACGCCGCCGACGAGCAGCAGGTCCGGCCGCTGCTGCCCGGCGCTGCCGGAGGGTCGGGCGCCGCCGCGCTGGTCACCAGCCGTGCGGCGCTCACTGCGCTGGACAACTCCGAGCTGGTCGACCTGTCCGTGCTGTCCCCGTCCTCGGCGTTGGCGCTCCTGGAACGCCTGGTCGGCGCGGAGCGGGTGGCCGCCGAGCCCGAGGCCGCAGCGGAGATCCTGCGCGCCTGCGACCACATCCCGCTGGCGGTGCGGGTCGTCGGGGCCCGGCTCGCCGGGCGGCCGCGGTGGAGCCTGGCCCGCATGGCCGGGCTGGTGCGCGACGAGCGGGACCGGCTGGACCAGCTGCAGGTCGGCGACCTGGCGATTCGCGCGAGCTTCGGGCTCAGCTACGACCGGCTGCCGACGGCGGCGCGCCGGCTGTTCCGGCTCCTGGGCCTGCTCGACGTCCCCGACTTCGCCTCCTGGGCCGCCGCCGCGGTCGCCGACCTCGGGCTCGAAGAGGCCGAGCGCCATCTGGAGACCTTGGTCGACGCCCACCTACTGGAGGTCGTCGGCGTCGAACCCCGGCTGCGGTACCGGTTCCACGACCTGGTCCGGCTGTACGCGCGCGAGCAGTCCGACGCCGAGGACGGCGCCGCGTACCAGCTGGCAGCCGTGGTGCGGGCGGTGGGCGGCTGGCTGTGGTTCGCCGAGCGCGCCGCCGACCGGATCCCAGGACCCTGTTACGCCCCGATCCACGGCCCCGCGCCGCGCCGGCCGTTCCCCGGCGTGTCCGGCGCGCTCCTGGCCGACTCGCTGGCCTGGTTCGACACCGAGCGGCCGGCGCTGCTGGCGATCACCCGGCAGGCCTGCGCCCTGGACCTGGTGTCGGCGGCGTGGGACCTGGCGGCCTGCCAGGAGAAGCACAACGATGTCCGCGGGTTCTACGACGAGTGGCAGACCGTCAACCTGGCGGTCCGCGAGCTGTGCCGGACGGCCGGCGACCGGCTCGGCGCGGCCGTGCTGACCCGCGGGCTGATCGAGGTGACGACCTGGACCGGGCCCGACGACGGCAGCCAGACCATGGTCGTCCTGCACGAGCGGGCCATGCGGCTGTTCGAGGAGTTCGAAGCGCTCGGCGCCGACCGCGGCGCCGCCGACGCCCTGGTGATGGCCGCCTGGAGCCTGGTCGCCCAGGGCCGGCTCCCGGAGGCGCTGGCCGCGGCCGGGGAGGCCATGGCCCTCGCCGACAAGAGCGACCACCCCGGCGGCCGGGCGCGCGCCCACCAGATCATCGCGATCGCGCGCAGCGAGGACGACGACCTCGGTCTGGCCATCGACCACTTGTCGCAGGCCCTTGAGATTGCCAGAACACTGGGCAACACCCGGTTCGAGGCCGCCGCGGCCCAGTTCCTCGGCGCGGCCTACTGCCGCGTCGGCGACGGCGAGCGCGGCGAGGACCTGCTCACCCGCGCGCTGGTGATGGCCCGGGCCTTCGACGACCGCTACACCGAGACCTTCTCCTTGCTCTACCTGGCGAAGTACTACGCGGCGATCGGTGACGTGCGCGCCAGGGCGGCCGTGGAGACCGCCGAGGCGATCAGCCGCCGCAACAAAATGAGCCACCACCTCGCCGACGCGCTGCTCGTCCTCGGCCGCCTCGACCTGGCGGCCGGCGATCCGGTCGCGGCCGTCGCGCACCTGGAGGAGTCCGTCGAGCTGTGGCGGCGCCGCGGCTGGGGATCGTTCCTGGCCGAGGCGCAGGAGACGCTGGACAGCGCTCAGGCGGCGGCCGCCGCGACAGCCGGCTGAATCGTTGTAGTCGGCGCTGAATCCGCTGCTGCCAGCGTCGAAATAACGCGGTACGCGCGCCGTGGCAAATCAGTAAGTAATCCGTAAGCGCTTGTTCGTACTTTGTCTTCAGGACCCTGCGGGGACAGGGTTCTGCCTGCTTGCGATGCCACCCGTAAGGAAGACATGAACAAGAACGGACATCGGCGCGGATGGGCGCGGGCTCTGGGGTTGTGGCTCGCCGCCGCGCTCCTGGGCCTCGCGGCGCCTCTTCTCGCGCCGGCCACCGCGTCGGCCGACGGACCGCCGACCGGTAACGACAAGCCCGTGCTCCTGCTGCACGGCTGGCAGCTCTCCGGCGAGGCGGACTGCCCGGCGGACGACATGTGGGGCCCGGCGCTCGACCTGTTCCACCAGTGGGGGTGGAAGGGCCAGGTCCACACCATGGGCTACTACGGCGCCGACAAAGGCTGCTCCGACCCGTTCGCCAGTGGCGACGCCACCCAGCCGATCCCCGACCTCGGCCGACAGCTGGCCTGGTACATCTACAACCACGACGCCGCGTGGGGCGGCGGCCAGATCGGCGTGGTCGCGCACTCCATGGGCGGCCTGATCATCCGGGACGCCATCGCCGGGACCCGCACCCACCGCGCGGGGTACCCGCCGTCGATCCCGGTCGACAGCGTGGTCACCCTCGGCACACCGCACCAGGGCACCACCTTCGCGGCCACCCAGGGGTGCCGGCTCAGCAAGGCGGCCAGCCCGTCCAACGAGTGCTACCAGATGATCCCGGGCTCGGACTTCCTCAACGGCCTGCCGGTCGACTCCGGCCAGGACACTCTGTGGGCCACGATCGGCGCGGTCGAGGACGGGGTCGTCGGCGGCGACTCGTCGGTCAACCTGTCCGTGGCGAGCCCGCAGATCCGCTATGACGACAGCCAGGGCCTGAGCCACAGCGGGCTGCACGATGGCAGCAACTCGCGCACCAGCGGCTGGACCGCGCAGTTCTCCTACAACGGCGGCCGGACCTGGAACGACCAGTACACCGGCTCGCCGCTGCTGGAGGCGTTCCTCCTGGCCCAGCGCGACCCGGGCAAGTTCACGCCCCCGCCGCCCCCGCCGCCGAACGACTGCAGCGCGCACGGCACGCCGACGTCCGCGGCCGCCGGCGCCGCGATCGCGGCGGCCTGCTCGCAGGAGAAGGCGGGGACCTGGTACACGTGGGGCGGCGGCCACGGCTCCGCGCCCGGCGCCACCTACGGGATGGTCGACGCCACCGACCCGGTCCGCAGCAAGAACGACCCCTACCGGATCGGCTTCGACTGCTCGGGCCTGGTGCGCTGGGCCTGGTCGCAGGCCGTCGGGTACGACGTCATGGGCGACAGTACGGCGGCCGGCATCTTCAGCATGCCCGGTCAAAGGCTGGGCACCGACACCTCGGCGCTCCAGCCCGGCGACATCGTGTTCTGGGGCGTCTCGAACGTGCACCACGTGGCCATCTACCTCGGCGCCGGAAAGATCGTCGAGGCCCGGGAGTCGGACACCCACGTGATGGTGTCCGACCTGACCAGCCACAACATGGCCGACTACGCCGGCGGCCTGCGCTTCGCCGCCGGCGGCAGCGGCGGGGGCAACCACATGACGTGGGGCTCGAACGTCAACGTGCGCTCGACGCCGTCGGTCAGCGGCTCGGTGGTCGTCAGCTTCCCGGGCCCGTCGCCGATCAACGTGGACTGCCAGAAGCACGCGGAGTCGGTGACCGCCGAGGGCGTCACGAACGACGTGTGGGCGCACCTGTCCGACTACAACGGCTGGGTCTCCAACATCTACATCAAGGGCGGCTACTGGCTGGACGGGGTGCCCGACTGCGGCGGCACCGGCGGGTCGGGCGAGCACTCGACGTGGGGGACGAGTGTGAACGTCCGCTCCCAGCCGTCGGCCTCGGCCTCGGTGGTCACCACCTTCGCCGCACCGACCGCGATCCACATCGACTGCCAGAAGCACGCCGAGTCGGTGACGGCGGCCGGCGTCACCAACGACGCCTGGTCGCACCTGCCCGACGTCAACGGCTGGGTGTCCAACATCTTCGTCAAGGGCCCGGCCTGGCTCGACGGCGTGCCGGACTGCGGCGGCGGAACCGCGGCGGGCTCGTACAGCTCGTGGGGCACGTTCGTGAACCTGCACGCGCACCCGTCCGCCGGGTCCGACGTCAAGGGGACGCTGGCCGGGCCGACGACGGTCAAGATCGGCTGCCAGAAGCACGCGGAGTCGGTGACGGCCGAGGGCATCACCAACGACGCCTGGTCCTACCTGCCGGACTACAAGGCCTGGGTCAGCAACATCTACATCAAGGGCGCGGCCTGGCTCGACGGGGTCATGGACTGCACCAAGCCGCCGGCGCTGGACCCGGACACCGGCGGCGGCACCGGCACCGGCACCGACGGGCAGTGGAGCACGTGGGGGACGAACGTCAACCTGCACTCCCACCCGCGGACCGACAGCAGCACGGTCACCACGCTGGCCGGCCCGACGGCGGTGCAGATCGGCTGTCAGAAGCACGCCGGCGCGGTGACGGCGGAGGGCGTCAGCAACGACGCGTGGTCGTACCTGCCCGCGTACAAGGCGTGGGTCAGCAACATCTACATCAAGGGCGCGGCCTGGCTCGACGGGGTCATCGACTGCACCGTGCCGCCCGCGCTGGATCCCGAGACACAGACCTGAGATGCGGTGTTTGTCATGGTCTCTTCTGACTGACACGAGTGACTAGCCCGACTGACTAGCCCGACTGACTAGCCCGACTGACTAGCCCGACTGACTAGCCCGACTGACCAGTTCGACTGATCAATAGGAGAACCCTGTGCGAAAGCGCATAAGCACCGCAGCAGCCTTGTCTGCTCCGAGGCCCCGAGCACTGCCTATCCGCCCTACGGTCAGGACCCGGGTCCGGTGTATCTGATCGTCTTGACACCGGGGCACCACGCTTCCTGTCCCTGATCCCACCGGGTTCCTTTCCCGGTGGCCAACGGGGCCCGATCGCCGAGGGGGCGGTCGGGCCCCGCCCCTGTCAGATGACGGGAACAGGGGGAGTTTCGAGCAGCATGCGGTCACCGTCGATGCCGTGCTTCAGCGCGGCTGCGACGTCCTCGTGCGGGGTGCCCGGCCGTATCGCGCTGGCCTCGTCCAGGTGCTGATAATGCTGGTCGCTGAGTTCGAGGTTGAGGGACTGGAGGTACGCCTCCAAGTGCGCCAACGTGCGGGGGCCGACGATCGGGATCAACGCCGTCTGCGCGAGTGCGGCCCGGCGGCGCAGCCAGGCCAGGGAGACCTGGACCGCACTGGTGCCGATCTCGTCGGCGATCGCCAGGACGGCGTCGACGACGGCGGTGCGCTGTGCGGTGCCCTCGATGGCGTCGCCGCGTGCGTTGAGCCGACCCTTTCCGTCCTGCCGATACTTGCCGGTGAGCAGCCCTCCGGCCAAAGGGGAGTACAGGAGCACACCCAGACCATGGGCCTGCGCCATCGGCAGCAGTTCCCGTTCCGCGGACCGTTCGGCCAGGCTGTATTCGGTCTGGACGCCGACCAGGGGCGCCACAGTGCGCAGGTCCGCCCGGACCGCGGCGCCGGCGACCCGCCAGGCCGGGAAGTTGGACAGCCCGCCGTGCCGGATCTTGCCCGCGCGGATCAGGTCGTCGAACCCGGCCAGGATCTCCTCGATCGGGGTGGTTCCGTCGGGGAAGTGCGGCATGTAGACGTCGACGTAGTCGGTGTCCAGGCGACGCAGGCTGGCCTCCAGGGAGCGGACCATGACCTTGCGGCTGTTGCCGGTGGTCCCGGGGCGGGGCCGGGCCTGCCTCGTCCCGCTGTACTTGGTGATCACCACGAAGTCGTCGCGCCGGCCGGCGAGGAGCTTGCCGACCACGGTTTCGGCCTGCCCGTCCTGGTAGATGTCGGAGGTGTCGACCGTGGTGCCGCCGGCGGCGACGAAGGCCTCGAAGATCTGCCGCGAGCCCTCGGGGCCGGCGCCGGCGTCCGAGGTGGCGAAGTTCGCCGTTCCCAGCGCGTACTCCGACACGCGCAGTCCGGTCAGTCGGCCGAAGGTCTGGTAGCGCACGGCTGCTCCTGAAGGTCGGTGTCGCGGGGTAGACTCCACGGTATCAAAAAAAGCGAGGGGTCACTCTTTTTATGCCCAAGGTCAGTCAGGCGCACCTCGACGCCCGCCGTCAGCAGATCCTGGACGCCGCCCGTGCCCGGTTCGCCAGCCACGGCTTCGCCCACACGTCCATGGCCGACATCGTCACCGAGTCCGGCCTGTCCAACGGAGCCATCTACCGGTACTTCACCAGCAAGGACGAGATCGTCGTCGCGGTCTGCGAGCAGGCGGGCGAAGCGCTGCCGCAGGAGCTCACCGCCGAGACCGTCACCGGCTTCCTCGAACACGTCCGCACCCTGGCGCGCGAGACGGGCCACGCCCGGCTGGTGGCCCAGATCTACGCCGAAGCCGCCGTGTCACCGCCGCTGGCGGCCGTCGTCCAACGCCAGCTCGCCGCCATGCGGGCCGCGGTCGCCGCGTCGGTCCCCGACCCCCGGCGCCGGGACGCCGAGCAGATCGCCGAACCGTTCGTGGCCCTGTGCAGCAGCTACGGCCAGCAGTTGGCCGTCCGCGGCGACGTCGACTCGGCGCCCTTCGTTGCGGCGTTGATGGCGATCATCGAGGGATAGCTAGGGATAGCTAGGGATAGCCACAGCTCGCCGTCTCGCAGGGTGACGCCCGCCTGCCGCCCGGTAGAAGGGCTGCTACCTTCCGCGTCATGGTGGACCACAGCGACAGCGCAGACCTCCGGACGCTGGTGACCGACGCCGACGGCGGCGTCGTCCTGTTCGGCATCACGCCGCCCCGCCTGAGCACCGCGCCCGAGCGGATCCGGGAGATCACCGCGGCCACCTTGGCGCGGTTGGACGCCCTCAATGTGGACGGCCTGGCGCTGTACGACATCGACGACGAGAGCGACCGCAATCCGGCGGAGCGGCCGTTCCCCTACCTGCCGACCCTCGATCCCGCCGTGTATCACGCGGAATACCTCGGGGAGTGGAAGCGTCCGGCGGTCATCTACCGGTGCGTCGGCAAGTACACGGAGTCGGAGCTGCGGACCTGGCTGGAGTCCGCCGACACGGACCGGGTGTTCTCGGTCTTCGTCGGTGCGTCATCGAAGGCGAAGACGGTGCGGATCCGTCTGCCGGAGGCGCACGCCCTGCGCCGCGACGTCCGTCCGGGCCTGTTGCTCGGCGGCGTCGCCATCACCGAGCGCCCTGATGAGCATCTGCGGCTGATCGCCAAGCAGCAGGCGGGATGCGCGTACTTCATCTCGCAGGTCATCTACAACGCCGACGCGGCGAAGAGCATGGTCTCCGACTACTACTACGCCTGCCGCGAGCAGGGGCTTGAGCCGAAGCCGGTGCTGTTCACGCTCTCGGTGTGCGGCTCGGTGAAGACGCTGGCGTTCCTCAAGTGGCTCGGCGTCGACGTCCCTCGCTGGCTGGAGAACTCCCTGCGCCACGCGGACGACACGCTGGCCGAGTCGTACCAGCAATGCCTGACGAACGCCCGCGACCTGATCGCCTTCTGCCGCAAGCTCGGCATGCCGTTCGGTTTCCTGGTGGAGAGCGTGTCCATCCGCAAGGTGGAGATCGAGGCCTCGGTCGCCCTCGCCGGCGAGCTGAGCGGCCTGCTCGGACGAGGTCGGCCAAGTCAGGTGAGATGACCGCGCGATGGGCGATTTGATCGAGAATTCCTTGGCTTAATCAGGCATCTCAAGGCATAGCTACGTTATAGTCTGGCGTCTTAATGCGTTTGAGTGACTTGATGGTCCTTGTTTCCTTTTGCCCTGGTTATCATCGTCGCTCGTGACGAATGGTCAGGGCGTGATCGTCCTCGGTGCGGGCCCGGCGGGACTGGTGTCGGCCAACATCCTGAACGACGCCGGGGTCGACTGCGTGGTCCTCGAACGCTCCACCCGCGAGCACGTGCGGACGCGGGCCCGGGCCGGGTACCTGGCCCCGAACACCGTGCGGATCCTGGAGCGGCACGGTCTGGCCGAGGGGGTGCGGCGGCGCGGGCGGACGCACGGCGTCTGCGAGTTCCGCACCGAGACGACGCGCTTCCGGCTGGAGTACGAAGGGCTCGGCGCGCGGGAGCCGCACACCGTCTACCCGCAGCAGGACCTGGTCGCCGATCTGCTGGCGCGGTACGTCGAACGCGGCGGCCGGATCGTGTTCGGGGTCGAGGCGCAGGCGGTCCTGGGCGCCGACGGGCCCCGGCCCGAAGTGCTGGCGCACGATCCGGACGGGGCGCCGGTCCGGTGGTCGGCGCGCTACATCGCGGGCTGCGACGGTCGGCACGGGGCGGCGCGGCGGTCGATCCCGGCGGGTGCTGTCCGGCGGCACCGCATGGACCACGGGGTGTCGTGGCTGGGCCTGCTCGCCGAGGCGCCGCCGAGTCTGGACGCCGTGGGCTATGCCGTGCACGGCCGCGGCTTCGCCGGGCACATGGCCCGCAGCGCGGACGTCACGCGGTACTACCTCCAGTGCGAGCGCGGCGCCGGGCCGGATGCGTGGTCTGAGGAGCAGGTCTGGCAGGAGTTGTCCGTGCGCCTCGGTGCCGACCGGTTCGGGGCGTTGCGGCGGGGGCCGATCGTGCAGCGTGCTGTTGTTGACCTCGAATCCGACGTCTTGGAGCCGTTGCGGTACGGGTCGTTGCTCCTGGCTGGCGACGCGGCGAGCCTGATCAGTCCGTCGGCAGCCAAGGGTGCGAACCTCGCGGTGCTGGAGGCGGAGCTGCTGGCCGAGGCTTTCATCGCAGAGCTCGTACATGGTGATTCCGAGCCGCTGGAACGGTATTCGCATCGCTGTCTGGAGCGCATCTGGCGGGCGCAGGAGTTCTCTGGGTGGATGGTTCGGCTGCTGCACGGGACCGGCGGCTTTGACAACACCCACGGCTTCGACCACGCCGACAACTTCGACAATGCCCTGCGACACTCACGGCTGGAGTCGCTGCGCACCTCGCGGAGCCACCAGGACTGGTTCGCCGAGAACTATGTAGGCGTCTGAGCGCTCCCTAAATCCCTGAAGAACGCGCGCGTCCAAGGCGGACGCGCGATTCGCGCAACCCCAGAAACGAGGAAGCGTCCTTCCATGCTGACCGCTTTTCCCGACACGGCCCACCTGCGCACGACGGCCGAGTTCGTCCGCGACCAGGACACCGCGTCGCTGTTGGCACTGCTCCTGCCCGGGCTCGACGGATCGGAACTGCGGTCGCTCACCGAGCGGTGCCGCTTCACCCACGCCGCGGTGCTGGTCTTCCCGCCGGACTGGGACACGCTGCACGCCGAGCTGGCGGCGTGCGATCTGGCCGCCGACGCCGATCCCACGCCCAGCGTCGTGGTCAGGCAGCGGCTGGCGGCCCGGCATCGGCGGGACCCGGCGGCGCTCGACGTCCGGATCGTGCGTCCTCCGGTGCGGGGCCGGGGCGGCGAGGCGCGGATGGTCGAGGTGTTCGCGCTGCCGGTGCCGCCCGGGTCTGGCCTGGCGGAGGTCGCGGACGTCGAGCGGGCGCGGCAGTACGAGGCGCATGTGGCGTTCGATGTGGAGCGCGCGGATCCGCTGCTGTTGAGCGGGTTGCGCACTGTCCTGATTCGGCACGGTGCCACTCCGGACGGTGGTGGGTACAACCTGCATGAGAACGGCACGGTGTTTTACTTTGCGACGCCGCCCGATTCCAGGTCGGGCTATCGGCGGATGGAACTTTACGCGAGCGGTGACTTCCGGGACGTGCTGGCCGTGCACCTGGCTGAGCATCGCGCGGATCAGGATGCTGCGACGCTGCTGCGGTTGATGACCGGGGCGTGGACCACGCAGGCATTGGCCGCGTTCGCCGAACTGCGGGTGCCGGATGCGCTGGATACGGAGATCGGGACTGATCTCGACGTGCTGGCCAAGCAGACTGGGCTGCATGCGGACAGCTTGAACCGGCTGCTGCGGTACTTGGCGATGATGGGTGTGGTGCGGCGGGATGTCGGGAGCGGGGGTGGTGGTGATGGCGGCAGTGACGGTGGCGGCGGTCGGGGCGGCTGTGGCGGCGGCAGTGACATTGGCGGTGGCGGTGGCGGTGACAGTGATGGCGGCGGTGATGGTGGCTGGGATGCTGGCGGCGGCAGCTGGCGGCTCACCGGGCTGGGCTCCTTGTTGCGCACCGACGACTCGCACTCGATGCGATCCCTGGCGTTGATGTACGCGGGGACCTTCTACCAGTCCTTCACCGGGCTGGCTCACACCGTCCGCACCGGCCGGGACGGTTTCGAGCACGTCTTCGGCACTCACCACTTCGAGCACTTCGCCCGGCACCCCGGGCTTACGGATCTGTTCCAGCAGTCGATGGCCGCCAGTGCGCTGATGTTCGATCCGGTCCCGGACCATCCGGTGTTCGCCGCTGCTGTCGCGAGCGCTGCTGCGCAGAAGCGGCCGGCGACCGTTGTGGACGTGGCAGGCGGCACGGGTGCGCTGCTCGGCCGGATCCTGACTGCGCATCCCACCCTGCGCGGCGCCCTTCTGGAACGGCCGCACGTGGTGCCGGCCGCCCGGCAGGCGATGCAGGCCGCCGGGTGTGCGGACCGGTGCGAGTACCACGTGGGTGACTTCGCGGACGTGCCTGCTGGTGCTGATGTCTACCTGCTGTCGCGGGTGCTGCACGATTGGGACGATGAGCGCTGCCGGGAGATCCTGCGGCATTGCGTGAAGGCGATGCCGGAGCATGCCGATCTGCTTGTTTTGGAGCGCGTGCTTCCGGATGGGGCGGTGCCGTCGTTGGCTGGATCCTGGGACCTGCACATGCTGTGCAATGTGGGTGGGCGCGAGCGGCACACCAGCCACTATGCGCGGCTGTTGCGCGACGCAGGGCTCGAACTTGTTGCGCATTCGCCGCTGCCGTTGGAGGGGCGGCTGCTGCATGCTCGCAAGGCTTCCGGCACGTAGGAGTTCGTGCGCGTGGGGCTTCTTGCGCGTGAGGCGTCCCGCGCGTAAGACCTCCTGCGCGTGAAGCTTCTTGCGTGTGAGGCTTCCTGCGCGTGAGCGTGGCGGGGTGCTGCCGTTGGGGTGAAGGCGTGCTCCGCGACGGCGTGTTGGCGCCGGCTGGGCGCGTCGTCGCGCCCACAGTCCTTGCATGACAAGTATGCGACCGGCCGGGCGCCGGTTCAGGACCACTGCGCTGGCACTCGCCGGAACGATTCTGCTCACCGTGGCGGCGGCCCCGGCCACTCAGGCGGCTGGGGCTGGCCAGGCGGTCGGGGCTACCCAGGCGGTCGGGGCTATCCAGGCGGGCGAGGCCGTCCGCGCCGCTTCGGCGACCGGGTTCTCGATCCCGTTCACGGGGCCGGCCCGGTATCTGCCGTTGGCGCCGACGGAGGCGACTGCCGCCTCGGAGCTCCACCAGCCGATCGGGCAGCTGGCAGCGGACGCGCTCGCGGTGCGGATCGGGCTGCGGAGGTCGACGTCGTTCACCGAGCAGCAGTATTTGGAGTTCATCTCCGGGCAGGGGGTCGGCGGGGATCCCGCGTCGGCGGCGTTGGTGGACGCGAGCGTGCGGATCCTGACCAACACCATCGGGCACCCGCTCTACTCCGTCGTCAACGGGGTGCTCACGCCGACGGTTCTGGCCAGCTACGGCTTGTTCGTGACCAAGGACGGCTGGCTGGAGAGCCCTGCTTACCGGACCGCCCCGACGCGGCTGGTGAACACGGTGATCGCGCCCGGCGGGTACATGGGCCAGTGGATGAGGGCCAACGGCGCGACCTCTTCGCTGATCGCGCTCTACCGGTCGGCGTATTTGGTGGAGGCGGCGTTCGGGTTCGTGTGCCAGCAGATTTCCGGCCAGGCCCAGTTGGCGCCCAATACGAAGAACGGGAACGGGACGGGGATGTCCGCGGAAGTCGGCATGTCGATGGCCCCGGCCCTCTGGCTGACCAACTTCGCCCTCATCTACACGCTGAATCCGACGCTCGCGGCGGAGATGCCTGCTTGGTGGGCGCCGATTCCTGGCGCGGTGGCTACTGCGATCCTGGCGAGTCCGACGGGTCGGGTGCGGTACAGCGATTACGCGTCTGCGCTTCGCTGATTGCACATTGAAGACACATGAGGCCCTGGTGAGCATGGCTGCCAGGGCTTTTTGTGGTGCCTCTGCTCTATGTGTGGGTGCTGGTGTCGGTTGGTGTGTGGTTTACAGGCGATTTTTACGGCTTCGCCAATGGTTTGATGACCTCGCAGGGGGACGCAGTTCGGTTGAGCCCCGCGCGTTGCGCTGGCGGCCGCCGGTAATATATGTACAAGACCGCGCGTCGGTCCGAGTCACTGCGCATGCGTTTGGTCTGGCGGCTGTCTGCCGCGTTTGGTGGGTGCGTTGAGGCCTCTGGCGGGCCTCCTCGACGAGGGGGCGACCCGCGCGTCGGGCTTGATGCCGGCGGCCCGCGACTGTTCGGCTTTCTATCCGCTGTTGCCTGCGCCGCGTTGTTGGGTGGCGGTCGCTGCTTGTGGTCGCCAGGTTCTGGGTCCCTCGCCGCGTCATCGCCGTGAACGGAACCAGCCCGGTTTGGCGGAATCAAGCCGGATCACAGCTGCTGTGGTCCGGCTCCGTCCGGCTTGACACCGCCAAACCGGGCAGGTTGGCTGCGCCCGCTGACGCGGCGAGGGACCCAGAACCAACACCCCGCATGGTCCGGTCGGGCCCACGAACGACATCGCCAGTCGGGCTCGCCCGTCGCCAACCGCAGCTGGCAAGGCGCTTAAAGTAGAGTTCTGATACACCTCCTCTTCCGCCACTCCGCTGTCAAGCGGGGTAACACCGCAGCGCGATCCGCGCTCACCGTCATCAGTTCGGTGGCCGGGGGAAACCGTGAGCGCCCCCTGTGTTTTCGGGGTATGCCAACGACGGGAGTCGCGGCTTGCGCCATTGACCCTCCGGGTCCGCGCTGCTACGTTCCGTTTAAATACGAACCCTGCGATGCATGAGGGTCGGGCGCGGTTCCGGTGATGCCGGGCGGGCCTGGCCCTTCCCCGTCAGGTGCCGTATCCCCACATCGCCGTCGGTTCGCCGGCGGTTTCCTCCGGGACGCCCGGGAAGCATCGTGAGTCCGCCGGTACGTTGGCGTGCCGGGAAACGGTGAGTGATGCCGAAGGTGCGTCCCCCGACCTCGCCGCCGGATCTGCCGACACCGGTGTCGGCCTCGCCGCCGGAGCACTGTCTGCGCCGCACGCTCCGCGGTTCGTCCGCGGCCGCTTCGAACTCGTCACACCGCACCGCGGCCCGGCCACCAGCCCGGTCGTCCCCCCAGATTCACCTCTCGGAGGATTCTCAGTGACAGCTCGTATCAGGCTTCTGTTCTCCACTCTCGCCGCACTTTTGCTGGCCATGGCCGTGCCGGCGTTTGCCGACGCGAATGCCTCGGCCGCCGGTAGCTCTGCCGGGGCCACCTCGGCTGCGGCCACTACTTTTGCGCACCCGTTGTTCGTGCCCGGGCATGCCGCGCCCGGCGCGCATCCGGCACTCGTTCCGTCCGGTTACGGTCCGACTGACCTGCAGTCCGCTTACAAGCTGCCGTCGAGCACCCGGGGTGTGGGGCAGACGGTGGCCATCGTCGATGCGTACAACGACCCGACCGCCGAGGCCGACCTCGCCGTCTATCGGTCGACGTACGGTCTGCCGGCGTGCACCACGGCCAGTGGCTGCTTCAAGAAGGTGAACCAGAGCGGCGGCACCAGCTACCCGCCGACCGACGCGGGTTGGGCCACCGAGATATCGCTGGACCTGGACATGGTCTCGGCCGTCTGTCCCAAGTGCCACATCCTGCTGGTCGAGGCCACCTCGGCGTCGTACGCCAACCTGGGTGCGGCGGTGAACGAGGCGGCGGCGCTGCACGCCAACACGATCTCCAACAGCTATGGCGGCGGCGACCTGCCCGACACCTCGGCGCCGTACTACAACCACCCCGGCATCATGATCACCGCGAGCTCCGGTGACAGCGGCTACGGTGTGGAGTTCCCGGCGTCCTCGCGTTACGTCACCGCGGTCGGCGGTACCTCGCTGACCCGGGCTTCGAACGCGCGCGGCTGGAGTGAGACTGCGTGGTCCGGCGCCGGCTCCGGGTGCTCGGCCTACAACCCGGCGCTGAGCGGCCAGGCCCCCTACGGCACCGGCTGCCCGCGGCGCGCCGTGGCCGACGTCTCGGCTGTTGCCGACCCGGCGACCGGTGTCGCGGTCTACGACACCACCCCGTACGGCGGCCGCAGCGGCTGGCAGGTCTACGGCGGCACCTCGGTGGCCTCGCCGATCATCGCCTCGGTGTACGCCCTGGCCGGCAACGCCGCCTCCATCAACAACAACTACCCCTACACCCACGACTCCGCGAGCACCTTCTTCGACGTCACGACCGGCTCCAACGGCTCGTGCTCGCCGGCCCAGCTGTGCCACGCGCGCGTGGGCTGGGACGGCCCGACCGGGCTGGGCACGCCGAACGGTGTCGGCGGGTTCTGATCCGCACGGTAGTCGCTGACGAACAGTGACCGGCGTGGTGGCGGCAGCTTTGCCGTCGCCACGCCGTTTGGCTTTTCGAGTGTGGGACCGTGCAGGGCTGCAAGATTCTTCCGCCGGCACCAGAACCGAATGCCCGGCCGGAGACTCTAGAAGGTGTGGAAGACGAGTACGACAACCCAGTTCGCACCCGCGGATCCTCGTCAACCAGCACAAGACGTGGTGGAGCCGGGACCGGGAGCGGCCCGGCACCGTGCCGGAGCACAGCGCGGCGCCTGACTTCGCGCACGAGCACTCGCAGCGGACCGTCGTGCTGGAAGCCCTGGCGACGCTGACGAAACGCGAGCGGCACGTGGTGGTGCTGCGCTACTACGCCGACCTCAGCGAGGCGCAGACGGCCGCGGAGGTGGGGATCGCCCCGGGCACGGTGAAGAGCACGCTGCACCGGGCGCTCACGAAACTGCGCGGCTCGGAAATCCTGACACTGAAGTACTCGGACTGGGAGAGCTGACCCGTGGAAACCGAAGAAGAGAACGCCATCATCGCGGCACTGGACTACCGCGATGAATACAACCCGGGGCTTTCCCCCGCAGCTGTCCTCGCCAGCGCGCGACGGAAGCAGACCAGGGCTCGGCTGACGTTGTCAGGCGCGGCGCTGGCGGCCGTCGGGGTCGCGGCCGGTGCCGTGCTGACGGTCGGCGGGACGAGCGGATCGGGCGCCGCAGCCGACGTGATGGCCGCCGGGAAGAACGACCGGGCCGGCCAGCATTCGCCTGTCATCAAGCTGTCGCCCGGCCAGCGCTTCACCGTGCCTGGTCCATCCGGCGCGACCATCTGGTTCACGGGCAAGTCCCTCTGCGTCACCAACATCGACAGCCCCACGTTCGAGACCGGGGACTGCGCCCCCGGCTACGCCTTCGGCTGGGTTGGCGGCACATCGCCGACGGACGGCAACACCGTGAGCCCCGAGGCCGGGCCCTTCCATATGCTGGGTAGTGGAATCGTGGCCGCTCCCGGGGCCAACGGCTATGTCTACGGAATGACGCTCGCCGCCGTGAAGCCGACGCTCGTCACCGTCACCGGCGGCGACGGCAAGGCCCACGTCGCCACGATCGTCGAGGCGGTGTCGGGCCAGCCCGGCCTTCTGTTCTTCACACCGAAGGCGATCACCACAGCCGCGGACAAGGCACAGCAGCAGCTCTACTCAGGCCCCTTGAAGGTCAAACTCTTCTCCGCGAGCGGCGCCAGAGTCTGCACGATCGACCCCGCCCCTCCCGCCAAGAACGTGTCCTTGTCCTGCTGACGGAACCGACGACGCCGCGCCGCCTACTCCACTCACGAGGCGTCAGCCCTCGGTGTTTCCCCCGGGTTTCGGACGTGCTCCCATCACCTGTAACGCCATAGACATAGTCCCTTAGGTGACATCACTCGATTACCGGAGTACACCCAACGTTCACCGGGAATTTGTTTTCAGGGCTCGACGATGCCTGTGAGGATGTGGGCGCCAGCGCGGGGCGGTGGGCAGCCACACCATCTCGGGCGGGCGCGACGGACGCCGTCGCGCCCGTCAACGCCGTGCTCATTCACAGGAGCCAGACGGATTCGGGCGAGGGATCACGATGCGCGCAGCAGTCCTGTTCAAGATCGGTGGCGAAGTCCTCGAGGTGCGTGACGACGTCTCCGTCGTCGGCCCCGGCCCCGGCGAGGTGCGGATCCGGGTCCGGGCCACCGGGGTGTGCCACTCGGACCTGTCGGCGATGACTGGGGTGCTGCGCCAGCCCGCGCCCTTCGTGCCCGGCCACGAGGGCGCCGGGGACGTGGTCGCGGTCGGCGAGGGCGTCACGCAGGTGGCGGTCGGCGACCGGGTCATCGTGTGCTGGAACCCGTCGTGCGGCGAGTGCTCCTTCTGCCGCGGCGGGCAGGGCAACCTGTGCGTGAACATCTTCGTCGGCATGATGTTCGAGCCGCACTTCAGGATCGACGGCGCCGAGGTCTACGGCTTCGCCGGCAACGGCACCTTCGCCGAGGAGATGGTGGTGCCGTGGCAGTGTGCGGTGAAGGTCCCGGATGACGTGCCGTATGAGATCGCGGCGCTGATCGGGTGCGGCGTCACCACCGGGGTCGGCGCGGTGTTCAACACGGCGCAGGTGCAGCCGGGCTCCTCGGTCGCGGTGATCGGCGCCGGCGGCGTCGGGATCAGCGTGATCCAGGGCGCGCGGATCGCCGGGGCGGCTGAGATCGTCGCGATCGACCCGGTGGAGAGCAAGCACAAGGCCGCGCTGAGCTTCGGCGCCACCAAGGCCGTGCGGCCCGAGGAGGTCGACGCGGCCAAGGCCGAGGTGACCGGCGGGACCGGCTTCGACTACGTCTTCGAGGTGGTCGGCCACTCGGCGCTGGTGAAGCAGGCCTACGGCCTGGCGCGCCGCGGCGGCACCGTCACGGTCGTCGGAGCCGGCAAGAACAAGGACCGGGTCGAGTTCGACATGTTCCAGCTCTTCTCCGAGAACAAGAAGATCCTCGGTTCCTACTACGGCGGCGCCGACCCGCGCCGGGAGTACGGCCGCATGATCGCGCTCTGGCGTGCCGGCCGACTGGACCTGGAAGGCATGATCACCGCCCGACTGAAGCTCGACGACGTCAACCAGGCGCTGGAGCTGATGCGCACCGGCGAGGCGATCCGGACGATCATCGAGGTCTGATCCGCGCAAAAAACTTCTGACGCCCCCGTGCCGCGATCGTCGCCGGCCCGGGGGCGGCTTTTTGCCCGCTGAGCCGCCCGAACCGACGTCGGAGACGAGACCCGTGGGGATAGTCGATCGATCTCGTTGATCCACGATTTCTTTTGTGCGACGGCGGTGGAAAAGAATCACGCGAGAGCGGTTGACGGACGGCCTGAGCGTTTCCATACTCTGACCCAACCGGCGTTTCGGAAACGTTTCCGGAATCGCCCGTCCGCCACCCGCTCACGCCACTCGTGCGGCGCCGCACGGCAGGGGAGTGGGCGCTCAGTCGATCCGCGCGGTGTTCCTGCGCGCTGATCGCCGCGTCACCCGGTAAGGGGCTCCGGCCCTGGTCCGGGTGCTGTGATGTCAGGCTCCGGATTCACGGTTCGGGTTCGCGATCTCCCGAGGAGAGTGCACATGACGGTCAGCCGCAGAAGGTTCCTTGCCTCCTCAGCCTTCGTGGGAGGTGCCGCGCTCCTCGGCGGCGTCGGTGTCGACGCGGTGGGCTCGCGGGCGTCCGCCGCCACCGCGTCCACGCTGTCGGTCGCGTTGAAGAACAACACAACCTCGAACACGGTCTACGCGTTCGTGACCGGGCTGGCGATCGGCAACAATGCCCTGGTTCTGCTCGAATCGGACGGCCGGACCCTGTACTACCCCACGTCGCCGAGCTCGACCGGCACGCCGCTGGGTGCGAACTGTGCGATTCCGTTGGGCGGGCCCGGCTCGACGACCACGATCACCATTCCGCAGCTCGCCGGCGGCCGGGTGTGGTTCTCCATCGGCAGCCCGCTCACCTTCCTGCTCAACCCCGGCCCCGCTCTGGTCGAGCCGTCGGTGAGCAACCCGTCGGACCCGAACATTAACGCCGGGGCCTGTTGACCAGCCGCAGAGGTGGCGCGGGTGTGCTCGCCCTGATACCCGTCCGCGCCGCGTCCAGCGGAAGTGCACAACCGATACTGAGGACCATCCATGCCCTTCAAAGACGCATTGAGCCGTCACCTGCGCCGTCAGGTACGGCAGCGGGCCGGCGTGATCGCCGCGGCCTGCGCCCTCGCCCTGGCCGGCCTGGCGGCCGCCGCGACCACGTCGACCGCGGCGTCGGCCGCCGGCCCGGCGGCCACCGGGAATCTCGTCCAGAACCCCGGATTCGAATCCGGGACGCTCTCGCCCTGGTCCTGCTCGGGCGGCAACGGATCGGTGGTCGCCAGCCCGGTGCACTCCGGTTCGCACGCCCTGCTCGGCACGCCGACGAACAGCAATGACGCGCAGTGCTCGCAGGCGGTGAGCGTGCAGCCGAACTCGGCTTACACGCTGACCGCGTGGGTCGAGGGCAGCTACGTCTACCTCGGCGACACCGGAACCGGCACCAGCGACACCAGCACCTGGACGAGCAGCGGCTCCTGGACGCAGCTGAGCACCTCGTTCACCACCGGCGCGTCCACCACGAGCGTCACCGTCTGGCTGCACGGCTGGTACGCCCAGGGCGACTACTCGGCCGACGACGTCACGCTGAGCGGCCCGGGCGGACCGACGTCCGGGTCGAGCACCCCGACCTCGCCCAGCTCGCCCAGCACGTCGACCTCGCCGTCGACGCCCCCGACCTCCTCGTCGTCGAGTCCGTCCGGCGGGCCGCCGCCTCCGACCGGCGGTGGCCTGGGTCCGAACGTGATTGTGATCAGTCCGAGTGAGTCGGTGAGCGCGATCGCCAGCCAGCTCAACGCGATCGGTACGCAGCAGGCGCCGAACCAGTTCGGGAATCAGCGCTATGAGATCTTGTTCGAGCCCGGGACGTACGGCTCGGCCGCGGCGCCGCTGGACTTCCAGCTCGGGTACTACGAGAGCGTCGAGGGTCTGGGGCAGAACCCGGGCCAGGTGGTGATCAACGGCACCATCGACTCCTGGAACCAGTGCACCAACGGCGCCTCGAACCAGTGCTACGCCACCAACAACTTCTGGCGCTCGGTCTCCAACCTCACCATCAACGTCACCGGCCTGACCGGCTGCAACGCCGGCGAGGACGTCTGGGCTGCCTCGCAGGCCTCACCGATGCGCCGGGTGGTGGTCAACGGCAACCTGACCTTGATGGACTACTGCGGCGGGACACCGGGCTGGTCCAGCGGCGGGTTCATCGCCGACTCCCAACTCAACGGCACCATAGAAAACGGCTCACAGCAGCAGTACCTGGTACGCAACACCAGCATCGGCTCCTGGACCAACGGGGTGTGGAACCAGGTGTTCTGCGGCGACCCCGGCGCCCCGGCACAGAGCTTCGGCTCGACCTCCCTGCAGGCCGGCGGCCCGCAGCCGTACACCACGCTCGGCACCTGCCCGACAACACAGGAGGAGCCGTACCTGTACACCGACGGCTCAGGCAACTACAACGTGTTCGTGCCCTCGGTGCAGTCCAACACCAGCGGCCCGACCTGGGCCGGCGGCAGCACCCCCGGCACCTCGGTGTCGCTGAACACCTTCTACGTCATCGACTCCTCCAGCACCGTAAGTCAGATCAACGCGGCGCTGGCGGCTGGCGACAACCTGCTGTTCACGCCGGGTGTCTACAGCTACAACCAGACGATCAACGTCACCCACCCCGACACCAAGATCCTCGGGTTGGGCTTCGCCACCCTGATCCCGACCGCCGGCCAAACCACGATGAGTGTGGCCGACGTCAACGGCGTCAACATCTCCGGCCTGATCTTCGACGCCGGACCCACCACCTCCCCGACCCTGCTCACCATCGGCACCCAAGGCTCGGCCACCAGCCACGCCAGCGACCCGGTCACCGTCGACGACGTGTTCTTCCGGATCGGCGGCGCTACCGCCGGATCAGTCACCGACGCCTTCATCGACAACAGCAACAACTCCCTGCTGGACAACATCTGGTCCTGGCGCGCCGACCACGGCGCCGGCTCCAACTCCTGGACCACCGACACCGCAGACACCGGCCTGACCGTCAACGGCAACAACGTCACCGCCTACGGACTGGCCGTCGAGCACTACCAGAAGAACGAGACCGTCTGGAACGGCCAAGGCGGCACCGTCATCTTCTTCCAAAACGAAAACCCCTACGACGTCCCCAACCAGTCGGCCTGGATGGCCACCCCGAGCCAAAACGGCTACCCGGCCTTCTACATCCCCAACAGCGTCACCTCGTTCCGGGGCTACGGCATGGGCGTCTACTCCAACTTCACATCGGGACCACCCATCGAAAGCGCGATGGCCATC
>NZ_JAACYW010000149.1 GCF_015356825.1 Catenulispora rubra
CCCCCGCGCCGAACGCCGCCCCACTCACCGACTTCCCGCCGGTCGAACAAGCCGCCAACCCCAGCGGCAGCAACGGAACAGCGACCGCGACCGCGATCTTTCGCCTGATCGGCATGACATCTCCCCTAGCTGTCGAACCAACAGGACCGACGCTAGGGACTTCGATGTCTCATTTAACCCGTGGAACTACGCGTATCGGCGTCCCTACTGAGGGAACCGCCCCGCCAGCTCCGTCCGCGACCGCACCCCGAGCTTGCGGAACACCGAGGCCACGTGGCTCTCGACCGTCCGCACGCTCATCGACAGCCGCGCCGCGACCTCCCGGTTGGTGTACCCGCCGGCGACCAGGTCCGCGACACGCTGCTCGGAGGCCGTCAGCACCGAACCGGCCCCGGCCCGCTGCCCGCGCGCCAGTTCGGCCTCGGCGAGCTGCGCGAACGGCCGGTGTCCGTGCGATTCGAAGCAGTCCAGCGCGTCCTGCAACGCCTGCCGCGCCTCGGTCTTCGCCTTGCGCCGCCGCTGCACCTGCCCGAGCGCGAGCAGGCTCCGCCCGCGCTCGATCGGCATCGGCGACGCCTCGTGCGCCTCGACCGCGCGCGTCAGCAGCTCCGCCGCCTCGTCCAGCTCCCCCTGCGCCGCGGCGATCATTCCCCGCACCCGCAAAGCGATCCCGCTCAGCGTCGGACGCCCCAGCCGCTCCCCGATCTCGGCCAGCTCACCCGCCACCGCCTCGGCCTCGTCCAGCCGCCCGGCCGTGACCAGCGCCTGCCCCAGGTCGCCCTCGGGACGCCCGCGCGCCGCGGGCTCGTGCACGTACACCGCCCGCGCCTGCTCCAGCACCCCGTCGAGCAGCGTGATCGCCTGCCCGACGTCCCCGCGCAGCAGCGCGATCGTGGCCAGCGGCGTGTCCATGATCACCCGCACCAGCGGGATCGGCGGCAGCCGCTCCAGCGCGGCGAGCAGGGTCGCCTCGGCCCCGTCCAGGTCGCCGTCCATGATGGCCAGCAGCGCGCGCGACACGGTGAGCGAGGCCGGTTCGCCGATGCCCGGTCCGGCTTCCCGCGCCGCGTCCTCGAAGGCCGCCAGCGCCGCCCGCGCCGCGCCGGGCCGGCCGGCCTGCACCTCGGTGTAGGCGAGGTGCGCCTGCAGGACGAGCGTCGCAGAGGTCTCCCCCAAGTCCTGCGCCGCCTGCACCATCCTGGTCAGCACCGCCCGGGAGGTGTCGAGATCGTCCACGTACTTGACGCTGAGCCCGAACCGCACCTCGGCCCGCTCGATGAACGGGATCCAGCGCCGGTCGGCCTGCGCGGCCCCGGCGCGCTCGACCAGCGAGCGGTCCAGGCCGCGGCCGTCGAACATGTCGATCTCGACCAGCGCCAGCAACGCCGTGGACAGCGCGGTCGGGTCGGCCTCGGCGCCGAGCCGGTCGCAGATCTCGATCGCCTCGACCGCCGAGCGCCGGGCGTGCGGCGGGTCGCTGGCGACGTTGAAGTCGGCGGCGAAGGCCAGCGCGAGCGAGCGCAGCCAGGGGTCGTCGGCCGTCTCGGCCAGCGCCTCGTCCACCACCTTCTGGGCGGCCGCCGCACCTTGCGTGTAGAGCGACGTGTGGGTGAGCAACGCCATGGCGCGCCGGCGCACCGACGGTTCGGCGGACTCCGCGGCCCAGGCGGTCGCCGCCAATTCGCGGGCCTTCTCGATGTCGCCCCGCATGTAGTACAGCTCGGCGGTGTCGACCTGCCGCTGAGCCAGAGCACTGACAAGATCCGGCGGGGTGAACCGGATCGCCAGATCGGCGAGCTCGATCGCGCCCGACACCGCACCACGTCCGCGCGCCGCCTCGGCGCCGGCCGCGAGCCGATCCGCCGTCTCGGCGTCCGGCGGCTCGCCGGCGGCGAGCATGACGTGCCGGGCCCGCTGCTCCGGGTCCTCGACGAGTTCGGCGAGCCGCCGGTGCAGCCCGGCACGGGCCAACGGCAGCAGCGCGTCCAGCGCCGCAGCACCGAGCAGCGGGTGCGCCGGCCTCAGCCGCTGCGACTCCGAGACGGTGAGCACGCCGTCCGCCACGGCCCGCTCGACCGCACCGATCGGGTCGTCAGCCTGCTTCGACAGCGCACGGATCACCAGGGCCGGGCTCGGCTGGGGCAGCGCCGCGGTGACGACCAAAGCCTGCCGCGCGTCCGGCGGCAAGCTGCCGAGGCGCTCGCGCACCAGGTCGGTGAGCGCGGTCGGGATGGGCAGCTCGGCCCGGTCGCCGTCGCCACGCCGCAGCGCCGCGCCGAATTCCAGGATCCAGAACGGGTTCCCGCCGCTGTGCTCGACCAGACCGCGCAAGGTGGTCGGCGGCAGCCGCAGATCCAGCCGCTCGGCGAGCAGGTCGTCGGCGGCGGTGGCGTCGATCGCCGTGACCGTCACCGAACGGACGTCGTCGGCCGGCAGCAGCTCCGGCGCCGGAGGCGCGGCGGCCGCCAGGGTGCTGGCCGTGCGCTGGGTGGCGAGCAGACGCAGGCCTTCGTGGCCCAGGCGGGACAGCGCGTATTCGAACGCTGCGACGGTGGCGCCGTCGATCCACGGCAGGTCGTCGATCGCCAGCAGCAGCCGCCGGTCCCGGGACAGCTCCCGGATCGCGGCCGCGACCGCGTTCCCGATCTCGTTCGGACCGAGCTGGCTGCCGTCGGGCAGCCGCCGGACCATGGCGACCTCCAACGCGATCCGCTGCGCCGCCGGCAGCCGGTCCAGCACCTCGTCGAGCACCGGATCGAGCAGGTCGGTGAGGCCGGCGAAGGAGAGCCCGGTCTCGGTCTGGTCGCCGCGCGCGGACAGT
Source organism: Catenulispora rubra (assembly GCF_015356825.1). GTDB lineage: Bacteria > Actinomycetota > Actinomycetes > Streptomycetales > Catenulisporaceae > Catenulispora > Catenulispora rubra. The sequence goes on from NZ_JAACYW010000149.1 coordinate 2,822, forward strand.
ACCCGCCATCCGGCTTCGCGCGCCAGCTCGACGCCGGCGGACCAGACGGTGGACTTGCCGATCCCGGCCTCGCCGGTCAGCACCAGGGCGCGAGGGCGTTCGGCCGGGTCGGCGATCAGCTCGCGCACGGCGGCCAGTTCGGTGGACCGCGAGATCACCAGCTGCGGCGCAGTGCCGGCGGGCTGCGGCATCTCGGGCTGGGATACCTCGGGCTGCGGTATCGCGGTCTGCGAGCTCTCGGGCTGGGCGATGCTTGGTTGGTTCATGATGTGCACTGTCATTTCTTGCGGTGGCTGCACTGGCGATGTCAGGTCCGGCCCGGAGCGAGCCGGCGGGCGAGCTCGGTGCGCGAGCGCACGCCGAGTTTGCGGTAGATCGAGCCGAGGTGGCCCTCGACCGTGCGCACGCTGGTCACCAGCTGCTCGGCGACCTCGCGGTTGCTCAGGCCCCCGGCGACCAGTTCGGCCACCGTGGTCTCGGTGGCGGTGAGGACGTCGCCGGTCCGCGAGCGCTGGACGCGGTCGAGCTCAGCTTGGGCCTGCGCGGCGAACGGCGCCGCGCCGGCGGTGGTGAACAGCTCGACGGCGGCCTGGAGCACCGGCTGCGCCTCGGATTTGGCCCGCCGCCGGCGGTAGGCGTCCCCGAGCGCCAGCAGGCTGCGGCCGAGTTCGAGGCGCAGCGGCGACTGCTCGTGCGCGGCCACCGCCAGCCGCAGCGCGGTGATCGCGCCGTCGAGGTCGTCGCGGGCGGCGAACACCGATCCGTCCAGGCGGTGGGCGATGCCGATGAGCGTCGGCCGCCGCATCCGCTCGCCGAGCTCGCGTTGTTCGGCGGCCAGTTCGGCGGCGGCGTCGAGGTTTCCGGTGGCGACCAGGGCCTGTCCGAGGTCGGGCTCCAGCCGCTGCCGCCGGCCCGGTTCGAGGATGTCGGCGCCCTGCGCCAGGTGGTAGGCGTGCAGCAGCCGCGTCTGGGCGTCCTCGGGATCGCCTTCGAGCAGCGCGGCCAGGCCGAGCACGTGCTCGTAGAAGATGTCGCCCTGCGGCTGGATCGTCCCCCGGCCGCTGGCGCGCTGCTCCGCGATCAGGGCCCGGGCTCCGTCGAAGTCGCCGGTGAGGACGCGCAGCATGCCGTCGGCGGCGGTGATCGTCAGCGGGGCGACGCCGCCGGGCGCGGCCAGCCGCAGGCCGTCGGCGACCGCGCGGCGGCCCGCGGTCAGGTCGCCGGCCCAGCTCTCGGTGACCGCCAGATGGCTGAACAGCGTCGGCAGCACGGCGTCGTCGCCTTCGGCCTGGGCCTGGGCGATCGCGGCGTTCAGCGCGTTGCGGGAGCCGTCCAGGTCGTCGACGGCCTTGCGCCAGAAGCCCAGCACCACCGAGAGCCGGGCCCAGCTGGCCTGGTTCGCCGCGCGTCCCTGTAACGAGGCGATGCGGACCACCACCTGCTCCGGGATCCCCCGCCCGGAGTCCAGGCTGACGCCGACCTCGTAGCGCAGGGCCGAGCAGAGCGCGACCGCGTCGGCGTCCGCGCCGACCCGGTCGAAGGACTCGAGCGCCAGCCGCACCAGCTCCGGGCGCGGGGTGTCCAGGCCGTCGCCGCAGTCCGCGGCGAGGGAGAGCGCGACGGCGCGCAGGTGCTCGTCGGTGGCCGGGCCGGTCAGGTGCGGACGCAGCACGGCCTGCGCGGCCTGGGGTCCCTCGGTCCAGTACGTCGCCTCGACCAGCAGCGCCAGGGCTTTGCGGGTGGTGTCGACGTCGGCGCCGTCGCTCACGTCGCGGGCGAACCGGACCGCGCGCGCCATGTCCCCCACGCGGTGCGTGAGCCGGGCGGCGGCCAGGCGGCGACGGCGCAGATCCTCCCAGTCCTCGGGCGCGGTGAAGCCGACGGCCAGTTCGGCGAGTTCGGCCGCCGAGGCGAGCGCGCCGCGGCCCTCGGCGACGGCGACCCCGGCGTCGACCGCCGCGGCCGTCTCGGAATCGGGGCCGGCCTCGACCGCCCGGACCAGATGCCGGGCCCGCTGCTCGGGATCGGTGACCGACGCGGCGAGCCGGCGGTACAGGCCCCGGCGCCGCTCGGGGGTGAGGCCGTCCAACGCGGCGGAACCGAGCAGCGGATGAGCGGGGCGCAGGTGGCTGCCCTCGGCGGTGACCACTCCGGAGGCGACGGCGTCGTCGATGGCCGCCTCGGGCCGCGCGACCTCCGTCTGCAGCACGCGCACGGCCAGCGCCGGCGTCGGCTGCGGCAGCGCCGCGACCACCAGCAGCGCCTCCACCACCTCGGCCGGCAGCTTCGCCAGCCGGCCGGCGACCAGGGACGACAGGGTCGGCGGGATCGGCAGGTAGCCGTCGATCTCGGGGGTCTGGGCCAGTGCGGCGCCGATCTCCAGCGCCCAGAAGGGGTTGCCGCCGGTCTGCTTGACCACGCCGGACAGCACCGCCACCGGCAGCTGCAACTGGTGCCGCTCCAGCAGCAGGTCCTTGATCGTCGTGCGATCGACCGGACCGAGCGCCAGCGTCTGGAAGGTTCCGGCCGGTAGAACGTCGTCGGCGGCCTTGTAGGAGGCGGGTTCCTCGATCGCCCCCGACGTCCGCCGCGAGGCCAGGATCCGCAGCCGTCCCTCGCCGATCCGGCGCAGCGCGAAGCGGAGCGCGTCCAGGGTCGCCAGGTCGAGCCAGGGCAGGTCGTCCACGACGATCAGCGCCGGTCCCAGCCGGCGCAGCACCGCGAGCAGCCCGGCGGCGATCTCGCGCGGCCCGACCGCTCCGGGCCGGGCCTCGGCCTCGGTCCGTCCGAGGGCGACGTTCAGCGCGAACCGCTGCGGCTCGGGCAGTCCGGCGAAGTCCTCCTCGGCCAGCGGCCGCAGCAGGTCCACCAGAGCGCCGAACGAGCGCTGGCCGCCGGCCAGGCTGCCGCGCGCGGTGAGCGTCGGGAGGTTGTTCTCATGTGCCAGGCCGACGCCTGCTTCGAGCAGCGTCGACTTTCCGATTCCGGGCTCTCCGGTGACGAGGACGGCGCGTGGGCCGGCGGCCGTGCTCGCAACGAGTTGCGCGATGGTGTGCAGCTCAGCGATGCGGCCATGGACCGTGGACGCCGTCCCGACGCCATTGCGACGTTCCACGCCTGGATTATGTCAGCGCGACGCGTCGGAATGCCCGGAAATAAAGATGTCGTCACGGCCGGGAGAAGCCCGCCCTTGTCAATGGGTGCGGGCCGACCGCGCCCGAAGCGGCCGGCCCGCGGGGAGGCGTCGCCAGCTATTGACTGTCGACGCAGGTCCAGGTGATGGTGCCGGAGATTTTCCCGGTCTCGCCGGCCAGATCCTTGAAGCTCAACGACCCTGAGCCATCGGGGTTAACCTGCACGGAACCGGAGCTCGCTGTGGTGTTGTTCACATCCACGGCGACATCTTGGAAGCCGGCATTGTCGACGCTGATGCTGTTGGTGCCCGCATATTTGGAGATGTCCGTGGTTCCCACCCCCGCGGGGAACGGCCAGACCATCAGCAGCTTGTGACCGTCCACCGGGTCGGTGGGAAGCGCCAGCGTGTGGTCGTCAGGGTTCTGGGGCTGGTAGGTCGGCCAGGTGGCGCAGGTCTGCTTCAGCCCGGCGGCGCCCTGGTCGAACTCCGGGATCGCCGCCGCGGTGCCGCTGACGGTCATCGCGCCGGTGATGTCGATCTTCTCGCAGAACGTGACGACGACCTGCTTCTGACACGGCCCGGCGGCGCTGCTGCTGCTGGCAGCAGCGCCGCCGAGGAGTCCCCCGCTGGTGGCCCCCGCCTGCTGGGACGTATGACCCGAAAGCGGCGGCAAGCCGACCCCCGTCGACTTGCCGCTCGAACCGCAGCCCGCCAACGTCGCCGCCATGACGACGACGCCCACCCCGGGCAGGATTGCCTTGCGCATCGGATTCCCCTCGCTTACGTCCCGCTTGACCGAGCACGACATTACGGAGGTCGGGTACGTACGCGTATCCGCGAAACCACGTGCATCAGCGATGGTTGTCTGTCGGCTGTCCCGTCGGTTGTCCCGTTTGTTGTCCCGTTTGTTGTCCCGTTTGGACAGCCGCCGTTAACGTGGCGTTCGGATGGCGTTCCAGCTTGTCGGCGCCGCCCCGCCTAGCTTGCCGATGCAGATGATCAGCGACGTGCCGAGGGACGGTAGCCATATGACGAACCCCGATCCGGGATCAGCGGACGTCCTTGTCATCGGGGCCGGCATCGTCGGGCTGGCGTGTGCCTACGAGGCCGTCGAGCGCGGGCTGTCGGTCGTCGTCGTCGAGCGCGACGCCCGGGCCACCGGCGCCTCCATCCGCAACTTCGGCCACGCGTGCGCGACGGCGCAGTCCGGGAAGGCGCTGGAGTACGGACGGATAGCCCGTACGACCTGGCTGCGCCTCGCCGAGGAGGCCAAGTTCTGGGCGCAGCGCACCGGGACGCTGATGGTCGCGCGCGCCGAGGACGAACTCGCCGTGCTGGAGGAGTTCGCCGGGCTGCGCGCCGACGAGGCCCGGATGCTGACCGCGGCCGAGGTCGCCGAGCACGCCTCGTTCGGTCCGGGGGTCGTGGGCGGCGCGTGGCTTCCGCAGGATCTGCGCGTGGATCCGCGCGAGAGCGTGCCGAGGATCGCCGAATACCTTGCCGGGCGCGGGGTCCGGTTCCTTTGGTCCACGACCGCGCACGACATCGAGCCCGGGAAGGTCGCGACCAGCCGGGGCGTGCTGCGCGCCGAGCAGGTCGTCGTGGCGACCGGCCACGACGTCGACCGCCACTTCCCCGGCCTGGCCGCCGAGCACGGGGTCCAGCGCTGCGCGCTGCGGATGCTGCGCGTCGACAACCCGACCGGCCGCGCCGTCGAACCGGCGGTGCAGACCGGTTTCTCGATGCTGCGCTACGGCGGCTTCGCCGAATGCCCCTCGCTGCCGGCGCTGCGCGACCGGCTCACCCGGGAGACGCCCGACCTGGTCGCGATCGGGCTGAACCTGATGTTCACCCAGCGCCCGGACGGGACGCTGACCATCGGCGACACGCACAGCTACGCCACGACGCTGCTTCCGTTCGAGGACGAGGAGCTCGACGCGGCCGTGCTGCGCGAGACGGCGAAGCTGCTCGGGGTGGAGCGGTTGACGGTGCGCGAGCGCTGGCGCGGTGTCTACGCCTCGGCGCCGGAACCGTTCCTGGCGGCCACGCCGGCCGAGGGCGTGCACGTCGCGGCGGTGACGGCCGGGGTCGGGATGACGACGGCGTTCGGGTTCGGTCGGGAGATCGTCGAACGGGTCACCGGCCGCTGAACGGGCCGCGACGGGTCCAGGCCCTGCCAGGCAGGGCTTGAGAGGCAGGGTCTGAGAGGCAGGGTCTGACAGGGCCTGGCTGACCACTCACGCGCTTTCTAGGCTGGGGATCATGACCAGTACGCAAAAGCCGATCGGCAGCGGATTCGGTGCTGCCAGCACGACCAGCGAGGTGTTGGCCGGTCTCGACCTGACCGGCCGGTTCGCCGTCGTCACCGGCGGCGGCTCGGGACTGGGCCTGGAGGACGTCAGGGCCCTGTCCGCGGCCGGCGCGACGGTGCTCGTCCCGGCCCGCCGCCCCGACGAGGCGCGCGCGGCCTTGGCCGGGGCCGGGCTAGAGGTCGGGGCCGGGGCCGGGCGCGTCGAGGTGGACCAGCTCGACCTGTCGGACCTGGACTCGGTGCGGGCGTTCGCGTCCCGCTTCCTGGACAGCGGCCGCGGCATCGACTACCTGATCAACTGCGCGGGCGTGATGGCGCCGCCGCTCACCCGCGTCGGCCCCGGCTGGGAGCTCCAGTTCGCGACCAACCACCTCGGCCACTTCGCCCTGACGAACCTGCTGTGGCCGGCGCTGGCCGCCGGCGACGGCGCGCGGGTCGCGGCGTTCTCCTCGCGCGGCCACAAATTCTCCGACATCCGCTGGGAGGACCCGCAGTTCGAGAAGGAGTACGACCGCTGGCAGGCCTACGGCCAGTCGAAGACCGCGAACGTCCTGTTCGCGCTGCACCTGGACCTGCTCGCCGAGGCCTCCGGCGTGCGGGCGTTCTCGCTCAACCCCGGCGGCATCCGCACGAACCTGCAGCGGCACGTCGTCCCCGAGGACCAGCTCACGCTCGGCTGGATCGACAGCGAGGGCAACTCGCTCATCACGTGGAAGTCGGTGGAGGCCGGCGCGGCGACGGCGGCGTGGGCCGTGACCTCGCCGGCGCTGGACGGCATGGGCGGCGTCTACCTGGAGGACTGCGAGGTCGCGCCGATCGTCGACCCGGAGGACCCGAATTCGATCCGCACCGGGCTGAATCCCTGGGGAGCCGACGCGAAGGCCGCGGCGCGCCTGTGGGATCTGTCGGCGGAGCTCACCGGGATCAACGCGTTCTGATTCGGTGGCACGCGGCTACGCGTGTCGGTGGTAGGCCTTGTTGGCGATCCGCCAGCCGCCATCTGCTTGCACCAGCAGGAAGATGTCGGTGAAGGTATCGGCGCCGTGGTGCAGCGTCATACTCGCCGAGGCCACAGTCCCGTGGACGCGGACGCTGTCGATACAGCGCGTCCGCGTCGCCTCGTCCTCGGCCGGCTGTCCGGTGAACAGGGAGCAGTACTGCTCCAGTGGCCACGACACGAAGGCCCCGCCTCGGATTCCATCGACGTGCGCGCTGGGGAGGAAGGCTTTGCGGAAGTGCGCCGGATCGCCTGTCGCGTGGCCGCGGATGTAGGCATGAAGCGGTTCGAGCACGGCGTCGTCTACAGCGGAGGCTGTTGCGGCGACGATGGCGGTTTGCGGTGTCTTCATATGCCGAGCGTGCTGCATCGCCTGATCTGCGACAAGCGCATATTTCGCAGACTCGCTATGCGTGATTCGCATATCGTGCGGCATGCTGGAGGGATGGCGCTGACTCCGTGGCGGACGTTCCTGGCAGTCTGCCGACTCGGCTCGCTCTCCGCGGCGGCGGCCGAGCTCGGCTACACGCAGTCGGGCGTGTCCCGGCAGATCGCCGGGCTGGAACACGAGGTCGGCGTGACGCTGGTGGAGCGGCATGTGCGCGGCGTCCGGCCGACGCCGGCCGGCGAGGTGTTCCGGCACCATGCCCAGGCGGTGCTGAACGAGGCCGATCGCGCCATCCGCGCCGCGCGCGAGGCCGGCGACGGCGCGCCGGGACGGCCGCTGCGGGTCGGCGCGACGCCGTCGCTGGCCGCGGGGATCGTGCCGGCCGCGATCCGGCGCCTGTTGGACAGTGCCGGGCCGCTGACCTGGAGCCTGCTGCCCGCGCTGACCCCGGAGCTGCACGACCGCGCGATCGCCGGCGAGCTCGACGTCGCCGTCGTCACCGACGCGCCGCCGGGGCTGCCGGACGACGCGCGCCTGGACCGGCGGCTGCTCGGGATCGACGAGATGGTCGTCGTGGTCCCGCCCGACCATCGGCTGGCCGCGCGCGACCGCGTGGACATCCGGGAGTTGGCCGACCAGACGTGGACCGAGGACAACGACGGCTCGGCCGAGCTGCTGCGACGGCACGCCGCGCGGGCCGGGGTCAGCGCCCGCATCGACCTCACCGCGGCCAGCCTGCTGGGCAAGACCGCCCTCGTCGCGACCGGACACGCGATAGCGCTGATACCCGGCGTGCTGGTGAGCGCGCTGCGGCCGGATGTCAGGGTGCTGGCTCTCGCCGACCCTCCGACGCGCGGGATCTACGCGCTGACGTCGCGGCGCGACCGGCATCCGTCCGCCACGCTGCTCCTCGATCAGCTCGCGGCGGCTTTCACCGCGCCGCTTTGAGGGCGGCGGTCACGAACGCGGCGACCGAGGGCCGCCGGTCCTGCTCGTTCCACGCCAACACGATGTGGCTCGGCGGTGCGTCGCGGACCGGGACGCAGACCACGCCGGACGGCAGGGATGCGACGAGCGAGCGCGGGAGGACTTCGACCACGCCGGTCGCGGCGATCATGTGGAGCATCTGGACTACGTCGGTGACTCCGCTTCCGGCGCTGGCGGTGCTCGCAGTCGTTCCGGTGCTGCCGTTTTTGCGGGTGCTGCCGGCAGTACCATCAGCGCCGCCAGTGCCGCCGACGCCCAGAAGGATCCCGGTGCTCCCGTCCTGCGGAACGCCTTTCCACAGCGGCCGCTTCTCGCCTTCGAGGTCGGCCATCCGCACCGACGCGCGCTTCGCCAGCCGATGCCCGGCCGCGATGATGACGACGCGGTCCTCGGTGTACAGCCGCTCGTGGGCCAGGCCTTTGAGCGGGTCGAAGGGCGCGTAGAGCAGGCCGACGTCGGCACGGCCGTCCAGAAGGAAGTCGGCCCGGTCGGCGGGGCCGCTGAACAGGATGTCCACGTGCCGGGCGTCGGGCTGTTCGGCGTAGGCGGCGAGGATGTCGGAGAGCAGGCCGCCGTCGCCGCCGGGTTTGAGGACGAGCCGCAGGTGCGTCTGCGCCCCGCCGGCACTCTGCGCGTGGCGGACCGCGGCGCTGACCGCGTTGAGCGCGTGCCGGCCGTGCTCCTGCAACGCCCTGCCGGACGGCGTCAGCTCGACGTGGCGGCTGGAGCGGACGAACAGCGGCACGCCGATCCGGTGCTCGATCCGCCGGATCGCCTTCGACAGCGCGGGCTGCGCGATCGAGAGCCGGACGGCGGCGCGCCCGAAGTGCAGCTCGTCGGCGACCGCCAGGAAGTACTCCAGCTCGCGGGTCTCCAGGTCACTCATGCCTCCAGGTTATCGCTGAAGATCGAACGGGTCTTGGACACCGGCGCCCCGCGCTGCCGAGAATCGGTGCATGATCTACCACACGATGATTGTTTCGTTCACCGACCCGCTGCCGGACACCGAGCTCGATCGATACCTCGCGGACATCGAACGTGTGCTGCGCGAGACCGGCGTCGTCGAGTCCTTCGCCGCCGCGCGCCACATCCCGGTGCCCGGGGAGGAGGAGATCCCGGCGCTGATCGCGACCGCGGTCGTGCAGATCGCCGTCGCCGACGCCGACGCGCTGGCGAAGGCGTTCGCCGCGCCGGGGATCGAGGAGGTCATCGGGCGCTGGCAGGCTCAGCATCCTTACAAGGTCGGGTGGGCGAACCACCCGGCTTTGGTGTGAGGGGGCCTACTTCCCGTTGTTCTGAACCGAATCCTCGGATCCAGACTGGTCAGCTCCGGCCTGGTCAGCTCCGGCCTGGTCGGCTCCGGACCGGTCGGCCAGATGGCCGAGGACCCGCTCGTTGACCGCGATCAGCGTCTCCAGCTCTTCCGGAGTGATGAGGTCGATGAAGTCCTCCCGGACATGCAGCACATGCCAGGGCGCCGCCTCCTCGATGGTGCGGCGCCCTGCCGGCTCCAAGCGCACCATGCAGCTGCGCGCGTCCGCCGGGTTCGGCTCGCGCGCGACCAGGCCCTGGGCCTGCATGCGGCGGACCTGGTGCGACAGCCGGCTCTTCTCCCACCGCAGCTGGTTGCCGAGTTCCTGCGACGACATGATCCCGTCGGGGTGCTGCGACAGCACCGCGAGCACCTCGTACTCGGCCAGGACCAGGCCGGAGTCGGCCATCATGTGCCGCTGGAGCCGCAGCATCAGCTCGTGGTGCACGTTGACGAAGGTCCGCCAGGCGCGGTCCTCGCGGGTGTCGAGCCACTTCGGTTCTGCCGTCACGCGGCCATCCTAGCTAAAGGTTGACCACTCAACCAAAGTCTGCCTATGGTTGATCGGTCAACCAATGCACGGGAAGGGAAGCGCCGTGATACTCATCACCGGGGCTACGGGCAGCATCGGCCGCGCGCTGACTGCGCGGCTGGGCGAGCGGTCTGGTGTGGTTTTCCGGACTGCCGCTCGCAACAGTGGGGCGAAACCGGGCGCGGACCACGTCACGATGGATTTCGCGGACCCGGCGTCCGTGGCCGCCGCGCTGCGGGACGTCGACGTCGTGTTCCTCAACAGCAGCCAGCACCCTGATATGGCCGCGCTTCAGGGCACCGTGGTGGAGGCCGCGCGGCAGGCCGGCGTGCGGCACGTCGTCAAGGTGTCGAGCGGCAACGCGTTTACGGGCCCTGAGAAACCCTCGTGGGTCGGGCGCGCGCATGCCGACGTCGAGGCCAGGATCGCCGACTCCGGCATGGGATGGACGTTCCTGCGGCCCCGCTACTTCATGCAGAACCTGCTGGGCCTCGCCGGTCCGATCGGCGCGGGCACACTCCCGGTCGCCCTCACGGACGCACGGGTCGTGCCGATCGACCTCCGGGACATCGCCGATGTCGCCGCGACGATCCTGACGTCGCCGGACGAGCACAACGCGCGGGTCTACGACCTGTCCGGTCCGGAGTCGCTGACGTTCGGCGACGTCGCGAAGCACCTGTCCGACGTCCTCGGCACGCCGGTCACCCACGTCACGCCGACGTTGCAAGCCCTCGTGGCCTCACTGGCGGAGGCCGGCGCGCCGGGCTGGCAGCAGCTTCACGTGGTCGAGGGCATGACCATCTTCGCGACCGACGACTCGGTGGCCGAGGTGAGCTCGGACGTCGAACGCGTCACGGGCCGCCCGGCGACCACGATCGAGCGTTTCATCACCGACCACAAGGCAGCGTTCGCTGCCGGGAACGGACACGCATCATGAGCACCGTCAGCATCATCGGCTTGGGCACCATGGCCCGCAGCATCGCGACCCGGGCGCTCGCCAGCGGGAACGCGGTCGAGTTGATCGGGCGCGACCCTGCCAAGACCGCCGCGCTGGCCGCCAGCCTCAGCGGCGACGTTGGTGGCGACGTCACCACCGGAACGCTCGGCCAGCCTCCGCTCGGCGAGATCGTCATCCTCGCGCTGCCCTACGACGGTTCGGTAAAGGTCGTCAGCGAGTACGGCGACTCGCTGAGCGGCAAGGTCATCGTCGACATCTGCAATCCCTTCAACAGGACCACGCTCACCGACCTCGTCACGCCGGACGGCAGCTCGGCGGCGCAGGAGATCGCTGCGGCCGCGCCGGGCGGAGCCCACGTCGTGAAGGCGTTCAACACCCTGTTCTCCACCTCGATCGACGTCGGCCAGGCTCACGGGCGCCCCGTCGACGTGTTCATCGCCGGTGACGACGCCGACGCGAAGAAGGCGGTGTCAGCGTTCATCGAGAGCCTCGGGCTGCGTCCCCTGGACACCGGCGAGCTGAAGACGGCGCGCTGGCTGGAGGGCCTGGGCCTGCTGGTGCTCGGCCAGGGCCGCCGGACGGGGAACTACTCCCTGGCCGTCGGCATCCTCGACTGAAGGCTCGTGCGGACGGCCAGGACCAGCGCGATCACCGTGGCCACAACGGCGGCGGCGAACGCGGCGCGGTACCCGGCCCCCGCCGCGATCGACCCGCCGAGCGGCCCCGCGACCAGGATCCCCAGATCCCAGAACGAGGTCATGGCCCCGACCGCCGCCCCGGCCGACGCCGACCGGGCCTGCTGAAGCGTCATCGCCGCGGTCGCCGGATAGATGAGCCCGAGCCCAGCCCCGGTAACCGCGGCGCCGACCAGCGTCACCACCAGGTCCGGCGCCGCGGCCAGCAGCACCAGACCCGCCGCCTGCACCACCAACGTGACCCGCGCGACGGCCGCGCCACCATGCCGGTCGACCAGCGGACTCCCGAACCCGCGCACCACCAGGAACGCACACGCGAAGACCGGAAGCGCCACAACCCTGCCGGCCGAGTGACCGAGCGAGAGCACGAGGAGCGCCGCGAGCGTGCCGTAGCCGTAGGCGGCCAGGCCGATGATGGATCCGGGAAGGGCGACGCCGGGCGGGATGAGCCGGTTTTGGGCGCGGGGCTTCGGGACGGTCGGCGGCGCAGTCGGCGCGAACCCTGGCGCGGTCGGCGCGGGCGCAGTCGGTGTCTTCGAGATTTGCGCCGGCACTATCGGCGCAGTCGCTGGCGGACTTGCCGCAGCCATTGCAGTGGCCACAGCTGGCATTAGCGCAATCGGCTCTGTCACCAGCCCTGTCGCCGGGCCGGTCGGCGCGGTCGATGCTGCTGGCTCCAGCTCCGGTGCTGACTCTGGGGCTGGGGCAGTTGCAGCGGTCGGTGCTGGTGCTGCTGTTGCTGGTTCTGGCTCTGTTGCTCTGGCTGTCGCTGTCGAGGCCAACACCACCGACACCAGCGGCAGCACCGCGACCGTCCACCACACCGCGTCGGCGTCCGCGGCCTCGCCGATGCCCGCGGCCAGCACCGGGCCGAGTGTCAGCCCGCCCCACATCGACAGCCCGAACCACCCCGCCACTCGGCCGCGCTGGTCCGGTGGTGCGTCGGCCAGTACCCAGGGCAGTGCGCCGGAGAAGAGGGCTGCCTCGCCCGCTCCCATCACCAGGCGGCAGAGTAAGAGTGCTGCGATGTTTGGGGCGAAGACCGTGCCGGCGCCGGCTGATGCGGCCAGGAGGCCGCCGGCGACGACCACGGTGCGCGAGTGGCCTGTGTCGCCCCAGCGGCCGGCGAAGGGGCGGCCGGCGGCGGTGGCGGCGAAGGCGGCGCCGACGACCAGGCCGGTCGCGGCTGGGCCGACGTGGAACTTGGAGGCTAGGAAGGGGGGTAGTTCCTGCAGGGTCGCGCCGAGGGCGAGGTAGCCGCACAGGACTGCCAGCCAGAGTCTTCGGGTTGGAGCCACGTGTCGACAGTACCGATCGGTATCGTGACAGTACAAGTCTGTATTGTGTGCGGAGGAGGTGCGAGCGATGGCCAAAGGTGTGCTGCCGAACCCGTCCGCGACCCGGGCGCGGATCCTGGAGACCGCGACGTCGCTGTTCTACGAACGCGGCGTGCACGCGGTCGGCGTCAACGAGATCGCGGCGGCCGCGGGCGCCTCGAAGCTGAGCCTGTACCGCTACTTCCCCTCCAAGGCGGAAATGGTCCGGGCGATGCTCAGCGAGCACAGCGACCGCATCCACGCTTGGCTCGACCGCAAGACGGCAGCCGCGACGGCGACGGCACCCGCGTCCAGCCCCGAGCACGTGCTGGCCGTGTTCGACGTGCTGACCGAGTGGTTCGCGCAGCCCGGCTACCACGGATGCGCGATCGTCAACGGCGTCACCGACACCCGCGCCGATCCCGAGGTGGCGGCGATCGCGCGCACGCATCTGCACCGGTATCGAGGGCTGCTTGAGGACCGGCTTTCGAACCTGAACGTCGAGGACCCCGCAGCGCTGGCCCGGCGACTCCTGCTGCTGATCGAGGGCGCGAGCGTCGTGGTCACCATCGAGGGGAACACCGACGCCGGCGCCGACGCGCGAGCCGCTGCGGCAACACTACTGGCAGCTGCAACGGCAACAGCAGCGGAGTAAAGGCGAGTTTCGCAGCGCCCTGAAACTACGTCCGGCGCAGGTCCCGCAGCCCGCGCTCCACGGTCTCGGGGCTGATGTCGCCGAGCAGCAGGTGGCCGAAGATGAAACCGGGCGTCAGCGCGAACAGCACGACGCCGACCGCCTCGACGTCGGCGTCCGACGCGAGGCGGCCCGCGGCCTGTTCGCGGCGGGCGATCTCGGTCCAGAAGTCGCGCATCCGCCGCAGGTTGGCGGTGACGACGGGGACCAGCGCCGGATTGTGGGTCGCCTCGGCCCAGACCTGCGGGGCCACCGAGCCGGGGCCGGCGGCCAGCTCCTGGAGCTCGACCACGAACCGGCGCGTCACGTCCTCCAGGGTCGGGGTCGGCTCCTCGACCAGGACCGCGTCGAAGAAGGGGACGATCATGCGGACGGCACGCTCGGCCATCGCGACGATGATCTCGTCCTTGCTGCGGAAGTAGCTGTAGACGGCTCCGGCGGACAGGCCGGCCTCGGCGAAGACGTCGTTCATCGACGTGGCGTGGAAGCCCTTGCGCGCGAAGCAGCGCTGCGCGGCGGACAGGATCTGCTCGCGGCGGGCGGCGGCGTGTTCTTCGGAGACCTTGGGCACACCGACAACCTAAAACGAACGCTCGTTCTTGACAACGCGGAGCCCTCGGACCACCATGGGACCCGTCGCTAAAACAAAACGAGCGTTCTTTTTAGGAGGCCCGCCGATGAGGCACCTCACCCGTCCCACCGGCGTCGCCCTGGCCGCGATCGGCATCCAGGCGCTGATGGTGTTCGCGTTCACGGCGCCGACCGTCCACAGCGCGCCGCACAAGGTGCCGCTGGCGGTGAGCGCCCCCGCCCCGGCGCGCGCGGCGATCGAGCAGCGGCTGGCGACGGCGGCGCCGGGCGCGTTCGCGGTGCGCGAGGTGGCCGACGAGAGCGCGGCGCGCGCCGCCCTGACCGACCGGGAGGCGTACGGCGCGGTGGTGGTGACGGATCAGGGTCCGCACATGCTGATCGCGTCGGCGGCCAGCCCGACGGTCGCGACGCTGCTCACCGAGGTCGGCTCGCATCTGGCACCGGCCGGCGGCAACGCTACTGCGGTCCCGGTGAACGACGTGGTCCCGGCCTCGGCGGCGGACCCGCACGGGGCGGCGTTCACGTCGATGGTGCTGCCGCTGGTGATGTCCTCGCTGATCGGCGGAGTGCTGCTGACGATCAAGCTGCCGCATCTGCGCGAGCGTGCGCTGGGACTGCTGCTGTTCGCCCTCGGGGGCGGAGCGTCCGTGGCGCTGATCGCGGGCCACGCGCTGGCGTTCCTGCCGGGCTCGTACCTCGTGCTGGCCACGGCGATCGCGGCGCCGATCCTGACGATCAGCGCGTTCAGCACGGCGACGGCGTCGCTGATCGGCCGTTACGGATTTGCCGTCGCGGGGACGATCATGATGCTGCTGTCGAACCCGCTGTCGGCGGCGTCGAGCGCGCCGGAGCTGCTGCCGACGCCGTGGGGACGGATCGGGCAGGACCTGCCGGCCGGGGCCGCCGCCACATTGATTCGGTCTGTGGCCTTCTTTCATGGGCACGGCGGGACGCATGCCGAGATGGTCCTGGGCATTTGGGCCTCGGCCGCGGCCTTGATGCTGACGGCTGCAGGGCTGCGGGCCCGGCAGCGGACAGGGAAGAAGGCCGGCGGCGCTCATGCTGCGCACGGCGGGCACGGTGCACACGACACTCACGCGCAGAACGGACACCTGGCCCCCCTGACTCAGAGATCGAACGAGGCGGTGGCGCCATAAGCGCCGCCGCCAACAGTTCGGCCTCGGGTCGGGCGAAACGTGCGTCCCTGTACCTAGATCTTGCCAGTCCCTAGATCTTGCCAGTACCTAGATCTTGCCCAGCGCCGTCTTCGCCAGCGTGGTCAGCGCGTCGACGACCGGCTGCGACGGCATGGCCGGCTCCGCGCCGAAGTGGCCGTCCTTGATGGCGATGTTGATGTCGATCGTGGTCGTTCCCTTGCGCACGTAGATGTTGAAGATGTCGCTGCCGATCCCGTACACGTACGCCTCGTCGCCGAGGCCCGAGACCGGCTGGGTCTTCTGACCGTCCAGGACCTGCTTCATGACGTCCGAGCCCGCGATCTGCACCACGACGTCGTGCGGGCTGTTGTCGGTCGCGCCGTAGCTGCACGTGCCGCCCCCGCCCTGCAGCGGCACCAGCCCGCCGGGCTTGACCGGCTCGCCGAGCGCCGCGGTGGCCTGGTCCTGGGTGATCAGCGAGCAGGCGTTCGGGAACTTGCCGTTGCCGGTGTCGCCGGCGGGCGCGGAGGTGGTCGCCCCGTCGCCGGCGGGCGCCGAGGTGCTGGAATCGTCGCCGGTCGACGCGGAGCTGCTGGTGTCGTCACCGGCAGCCGCCGAACTGCTGGATCCGTCCCCCGCCGCGGCCGAGGTAGTGGCCCCGCCGCCGGCGCTGCCGGAAGTCGGCGTGCCGACCGCCGTCGAGGTCGAGGTCTTGCCCGTGGCGCCCAGGGCACCGGTGGTCGACGACGAGCAGCCCATCATCGTCAGCGGCACGGCGGTCAACACGGCGACGAGCGCGAGCCGGTGGCGAACAGTGGCGGTGGTCATTCTCTCTCCCCCTTCGATTCAGCCCGCGATCGCGGGCCTACATCGAACCTAGGGAGTGGCTACTGATCGCGTATCCGCGAACCTACCTGTGTTTGACCGCCAGCTTGATGTCAGCCTGTGTAGTCAGCGCTCGCACGGCAGCCGCGCGGGGCTCCCGCGCCTAGTGCCGGACCCGGACGACCAGCTTGCCGGTGGCGCGGTCGTGCTCCATGTCGTCGTGCGCCTGCCGCACCTGCTCCAGCCCGTCGTAGACGCGGTCCACCGGAAACGCCAACGTCCCGGCCGAGACCGCGTCAAGGATCTCCTGGAACACGTCCCGAGGCAGATCGGTCGCGTCGCCGAAGTACCCCGCGAGCCGCACGCCCCTCGGCAGGTACTCGTTCGGGGAGAAGTCCCGCACCGTGTACTGGTTCGACAGGCTGCCGCTGAAGCACGCCGTGCCGTGCACCCGCACCGCGCGCAGCGTGTCCGGCAGCGTCGGCGTGCCGACCAGGTCGAGCGCGCCGTCGACGCCGTCGGGATACAGCTCGCGCACCGCGGCGGCGACCTCGCCGTCGTCGAGCAGCGGATGGTCGACGCCCCGCTCCTTCAGGAACGCCAGCCGGCCGGCCTGCCGGGTCGTGGACAGCACCGTGCAGCCGCGCCAGCCGGCCAACGCCGCGGCGGCCAGGCCGACCGAAGACGTCCCCCCGCGGATCAGCACGGTCTGGCCGGCCTCGATGTCCAGGCCGACGGCCAACGAGCCGTAGGCGGTCTGCACCATCTCCGGCAGCGCGCCCAACACCTCCCACGGCAGGTCGGTGTCGACCGGGATCACCTGCGACAGCGGAACCGAGGTGTACTCGGCGTATCCGCCGTCGTAGGTACGGCCCATGTCCCCCATCATCGCGACGACCTTCTGCCCCGGGACCAGCCCGCTGCCGGCCGGGGCCGCGTCGACGGTGCCGACGGCCTCGATGCCCGGAACCCGCGGAAAGCTGACCCCGACGCTCACTCCCAGCCGCAGCTTCAGCTCCGAGCGGTTGACCCCGAACGCCTCGACGCGGATCCGCACCCAGCCGTCCTTCTCCGGCGGCAGCGGGAGGGTGGTCAGCTCCAGGTTCTCCACGGGCCCGGGGCCGGAGAGCCGGACAGCGCGCATGGTGGTCGGCGTGGATGTCATGAGCCTGCCTGCTTCCCGGGGTCAGGATGATCGGATCTGGGCGATCGGATCAAGGCAATCAAATCAGTGGCGGTCACCATGCTGCGACCGCCACTTCATTCCCGATGCCGCTCCTGCGCTACGCCTCGTCGGGCTTGACGACGGTGTCGACGAAGTCGCTGATGGCGCCGAGTGTCGCGCCGATCTGCTCGATGTGCGGGAAGTGCCCGGCGTCGGCGATCGGTGCGAAGCGGCCGTTGCCCAAGGCGGTGGCGAAGTCGCGGCCGTAACCGAGCGGGGCGATGCCGTCCTGCTCGCCCCAGACGACGAGCGCCGGGATGGTGATGCGGTGCAGGCGGCGGCGCAGCTTGGGGTCGTGGGTGAAGCCTTCGCCGCCGTAGAGGGCGAGGGCCTTCTGGTTGGCGGCGCCGGCGGCCTTCTGCTCCTCGGTGAAGGACGCGAAGTCCGGGCGCAGGGCCGGGTTGACGAACGACAGCTCACTCATCTGCGGCGGGGCCAGGTTGCGGACATCGGTGACCTGCTCGTCGCCGAAGGCCTTGATACCGACCGCGTTCAGCAGCACCAGGGCGCCGACGCGGTGGTGGTTGTCGCGCAGCGCCATCTCGGCGGCGATCCAGCCGCCGATGGAGGAGCCGATGATCATGACGTTGGTCAGGTCGAGCTGGTCGAGCAGGTCCAGGTAGGCGTCGGCGAGGTCGGCGATGGTGTCGAAGCCGTCAGGGCGGACGGTGCCGTCGAAGCCGGGATGCGTCGGCACGATGCCGTAGACGTGCTCGGCCAGCGCGCCGGCCAGGCCCAGCATGGTGCGGGGGCCGGCGCCGCCGTGCAGGTACAGCACGCCGCTGCCCTCGGTGTTCGTGCCGAACTCGCTGATGGTGATGCCCATGCCGGTCGCGATGGTGACGGTGCGGGAGGCCGGGCCGGTGGAAGTCGGGGCGGTCATGGTGGGTGCTCCTTGGGTTTGGGGTGTGTCAGACATCTCGGTGTCGTCGTCGGTGGCTGTGCTGCTGTCAGTGCTGTTGTCAGTGCTGTTGTCAGTGCTGCCGGCGGCGTAGTCGTCGGCGATCGTCGTCGCGTAGCGCGGCATCACCTCGGCCGCGGCCTGCGGCATCGAGGCGCCGAGCGCCATCGCGTCGCGCACGTCGCCGAAGTAGTGGACGTACAGGTCCGGCGCAAAGGTGTTGATCATGACGAGGGGTTCGTCGCCGGGGTTGGCGAAGGTGTGCGGGGCGCCCGGCGGCACCATCACCAGCGTCCCGGGCGGCGCCTCGTGGTCGGTGGCGCCGACGGTGAAGACCGCCGTGCCGGAGACGACGTAGAACCCTTCGTCGTGCTCGGCGTGCCGGTGTTGCGGCGGGCCCACGCTGCGCGGGGCCAGCCGGATCTCGGCGATGCCCAGGCGGTGGCCGGTCGTGGACCCGTCCTCGAGGATCGTGATGCGGGCCGGTCCCAGGTCGACGGGTTCGCGGTCGCCGGGGGCGACGACGGATACGGCGGTCATGATGGCACTCTCCCTTCGTGAGAGTTTCCTCTCGGGAAGAGAATAGAACGCCCCATGGCCTTTATGCAAGTGAGCTCTTATGATGGGAGTCGACTCAGTGACACGAGAGGACTCCGATGACGACCCCGCAGGCCACGCAACCGGCCCAGGCCCCGCAACCAGCACAGACTCCGCAACCAGCACAGCCCACCGGCCGCGTCAACCAGAAACGGCGCACGCACGCGGCCATCGTCGCCGCGGCCGCCGAGCTGATGCTCACCGGCGGGGAGGTGACGATGCCGGAGGTCGCCAAGGCGGCACTGGTCTCGGAGGCCACCGCCTACCGGTACTTCCCGGACCTGGCCAGCCTGTTGTCCGAGGCCATGGCGGACACGCTGCCGGCCCCGGGCGAGGCGCTGGCCGCCGTCGCGGACTCCGCCGATCCGGTCGTGCGCGTGGCGGCGGTGGCCGAGCACCTGGCCCGGCTGGTCCTGGGGCGCCAGGGCGCGGTCCGCGCGATGATCGCCGCCACGATCGTGCGCCCCGGCAGCACGGTGGCCCGGCCCGGGCTGCGGTTCGGCCTCATCGACGAGGCGTTGCGGCCGTACGCGGAGTCGGCGGGCGACGGCGAGAAGGTGCAGGAGACGCTGGTTCAGCTCAAGCGGGACCTGTCGGTCGTGATGGGCGCCGAGGCGTTGTTCTCCCTGATGGATCTCAACGGCCTGGCGCCCGAGGAGGCCGTCGCCAGCATCGTGCGGACGGCGACCATGCTCACTCGGGCCATGCTCACCCGGGCCGCGTTGGTCACCGGGTAGCCGAGGCGCTCGCCTCCCCCTTGCGCAGGACCGGTGCGTCGATGTCTGAGAAGGTCGCGGCCTCCGGCGCCGGGAAGGACGACGAGAGCTCCACGGTCCGCTCCAGGAACGCGTCGATGGCGTCGAGCGCGAAGCGCACGGCCCCGAGGCTCACCGACTGGTTGCCCAGCGACGACACGTGGACCGTCGATATCCGCGTGTACGTGTAGTCGTTGACGTAGCGGCGCAGCGGCGTCAGCAGCGTCTCGCCGGCGCGCACGATGCCGCCGCCGATCACCACGACTTCCGGATCCAGGGCCAGGGCCAACGCCGCGATCCCGAAGGCCAGTCCCTGACTGAAGGCGTCCACGGCGGCGACGGCCTTCGGATCGCCTTGTGCGGCAAGGGCGAAGACCTGCTCCCTGCGCATCGGACCGCCGTCGACCCGCAGTGCCTCCAGGTGGGTCGGCGCCTCGTCCCAGCCGAGCCGGGACAGCGCTCCGATCTCGCCGGCGCCCCCGGAGTGGCCCCGGTAGAGCTTGCCGTTGAGCAGGAGTCCGGCGCTGGTGCGGTTGCCGGACAGCACGAACACCATGTCGTCCACGTCCTGCGCGACACCGCGCCAGCGTTCGGCCACGGCGGCCAGGTTGCAGTCGTTCTCCAGCAGCACCGGGCAGCCGAGCCGGGATCTGAGCCGGACGGCCAGATCCGGGTCGGGGAAGTCGCCGGCCATGACCTGCTCGACGCGGCCCCGGTGCACGATGCCGGGGGTGCCGACGCCGGCGATCCACACATCGGCCAGCCGCTTGCCGGCCGCGGCGAGCGCCTCGTCGGCGACGCCGACTGCGAAGTCGAGCCGCTCCGGGGCGGAGGCGCCCGGCTCCACGGTGCGGTGCACGGAGGCCAACGGCTCGCCGAGCAGGTCCGTGACGGTCACGACGATGTTGTGCGGGCCGATATCCATGCCGAGTAAGAGCCCGGATTCGGCGTGTACACGGTAGTGCCGGGCCGGGCGCCCGGCGCCGGGGTGCCCTTCCTGGCCGTCCTCCAGGAGCCACCCGCGCTCCACCAGGTCCAGGACGACGGCCTCGGCGGCCGTGCGGGACAGGCCGGTCGCCGCCGCGAAGGCGGCGATGGTCTTCGGCACCTCGCCCGCACAGCGCAGGGTCGCCAACAAGTTCATGCGCCGGAGCAGTGATCGATCACCGCTGCGTGTGGTCACGCTTTGTCTCCCTCAAGGGCGGCGTTCGGCTGACCAGGGCAGAAGGGTGCCAACCGGTCGGAACCTTGACACGTCTGTTCGCAGGATATTACCTTCAAGTTGCTTATTTAATAGGGGTGACTTCGTCCTCTCCGTTCTCCCACCGCCCTCGAAGATCGGTGCGTCGACAGCAACGGCATCCGTTCCGACCTATCCAGAAGGACTCCGGTGACACACCATCGAAGCAGACCCGCGACGATCCTGGTCGCGATCCTCTCACTCCTGATAGCCGGCATCGGCCTCGGCAGTGCGGCGTCGAAGGCGCGCGCCGACGCCTCGGCTCCTCCCCCGGTCCTGCCGGCCCTGCAGCAGTGGTCGGCAGGCTCGGGTTCGGGCTATTCGTGGACCGGCGGCGGCCGGATCGTCGTCAACACCGCGGACGCCTCCGCGCTGACGGCCGACGCGCAGACCTTTGCGAACGACCTTGCCCTGGACCTGAACACCGCGACCCCGCAGATCGTGCAGGGGACGCTGGCGAATGCTTCCCCCGGCGACGTCTTCCTGTCGCTGGGGTCCACGAACCCGCAGCTCGGTGCCGAGGGCTACGCGCTCACCGTCGCGCCGGTGCTCCAGGTGAGCGCGACGGCCGAGACCGGCGCGTTCTGGGGGACGCGGACGATCCTGCAGATGCTGCGCCAGAACCTCAACCTGCCGGCCGGTACGGCGGTCGACTCGCCGAAGTACAAGGTGCGGTCGATGTTGGTGGACAACGGCGCGCGCACGTTCCCCGTGCACTTCTGGGAGAACGAGATCCGCGAGCTGTCTTACCTCAAGCTCAATGAGCTGATGGTGTACATCTCGGGTCTGGGCCTGACGAACGCCCAGCTCCAGCAGCTCAGCGCCTTCGCCGCGGCGTACCACGTCAACTTGGTCGGCCAGGTCAACGTGCCCGGCCACATGGACACGGCGCGGGAGAACATCCCGGCCCAGTACGAGCTCAACGACCCGAACAGCACCACCGGCGGCAAGATCGCCGGAGCGCTCGACCTGACCAACCCCAGCGCGGTGGCGTGGGCCCAGCAGCTGGTCTCCCAGTACATCGACCAGTTCTCCACCCCGATCTGGCACATGGGCGGCGACGAGTACGCCACCGCTTGCCAGAAGATGGATCCGAACTCGACTCTGCTGCCGCAGCTGACGAACTACGCGAAGAGCCAGTTCGGGCCCGACGGCACGATCCAGGACGTCTACCGCACCTTCGCCAACCAGATGGACACGCTGGTCAAGCAGCACAGCAAGACGATGCGCATGTGGAACGACGACCTGTTCCCGACCTCGAGCGTGACGCTCAACCCCGACATCACCGTCGAGTACTGGTTGCGCGCCTTCAACTACAACTCCTCGTGCGACATCGTCTTCTCGACGCCGGCCCAGATCGCGGCCAACGGCAACCAGCTCATCAACGCGAGCGCCGGCTCCCTCTACTACAACGAGGGCAACCAGGGCATGGGCACCGCCGCGTCGATCTGGGAGCAGTTCCATCCCGGCACGTTCGACGGCGGGCTGACGCTGCCCGGCGGGGACAACGACTCGCACCTGGCCGGCATCAAGATGTCGGTGTGGAACTCGGGCAACTACGACATCGGCCAGCTTGAGCGCGACCTCAAGGACCGTCAGCGGGCGCTGGCGCAGAAGGCGTGGGGCTCGACGGAGCTGTACTCGACGTACGCGGCCATGGGCCCGGTCGTGGACGCCGTCGGCCGTGCGCCCGGCTTCCTCGACACTCCGGCGGCCGGCGACCCCGGCTACGGCGGCACCCTGTCGAGCTCGCAGGCGATCATGTTCGACAACGCCGAGCACACCTTCACCGTCCAGCCGGACGGCAGCGTCGAGCACGCGTGGTACTCGTACACCACGCAGGGCGCCTACGCTCACGAGATCGTGGCGCCGGCCGGCTCGGCCGCGCCGGGAAGCCTGCCCACGGCGTTCGCCTCTCCCGGGCAGATGCATGTGTACATCCGGGGTACGAACGGCCATCTGCTGCACTGGGTGACCGGCTCGGTGTCCGGCAGTTGGGGCGCGGACGACTGGACGGCGTCCGCGCAGGCGAGCGGAAGTCAGTACACGGACATCGCCGGCAACCCGGAAGGGTTCGTCTACAACGGGATCGGCGGAGTCCAGCAGCAGATCTTCGCGCGGGGCAGCGACGGGACCCTGCATCACTGGGTCTACTCGGTGACGAACAACAAGGTCTCGGCCGGCGCCAACTGGGGCGGCCGGCTGACCGGGAATCCGTCCCCGGTCATCTGGGGCGAGGTCCAGGCCGTTTTCGCCCGGGGGACGGACGGCCACCTGCGGATGTGGTGGTGGCAGACCTCTGACCCGGACTACGTGCACCAGCAGGAGTGGGGCGGTCCGCAGCTCGCCTCCGACGCCTCGCCGCTGGCCCTGGCCGGCGCGGTGGACGGGGTCGGCAACCCCACGAACGACATCGACCTGCACGTGTACGCGCGCGACACCGCCGGGCACCTGCAGCACTGGGTGTTCGATCCGCAGGTCGGCGGTTCGCCGACGGTGGAGGACCTGACGGCGGCGAGCGGTTTCTCAATCGCCGGGGACCCGTCCGGGTTCACCTATATCGGCCAGCAGCACGTGTACTTCGGTGACGCTGCGACCGGGCACCTGGACCACGTCTGGACGAAGGCCGGGGTCGCTCCGGCCTGGCAGGACGTGAGCACGAGTACGCCCGGGGGCGTCGTCAACCTGGTCGGGAACAGCTTCGCGGACAACGTGAACAACGCCGAGCAGCACGCCTTCGGGTTCGACTCCGCCGGCCACGTCCACAACTGGTTCTGGGTCCAGTCGACCGACAGCCTGCACCAGGACACCTGGCAGCCGTAGCAGCCGGGCTGACCCGCGGGTATCCGGTGCACGCCGACACACGCGGGTCAGCACTCTGATCGAGGCGGGTTCCGCACCGCACGCCACCGACACCGCGCGGTGCGGAATTCCCGCGGCGACCGCCAACAAATACATCGCGTGGACGTCTATACACACGGCGGGCCATACACGGCGGCCGAAGCGTCCACCACAGACGCGGTGCGACACACCTTCACCGGCCATCGGTGGGGGCGTGCCACGGCGCGTTCCATCGGCTCGAGTCAGCACATCAGGCGTTGGGGGCAACATGCTGCAGCTGGGCTTGGACAGCACGACCTTGGCCCGTACGAGGTTCGGGATCTCCCCTGCCTTCACCGCGGTCGAGAGCCTGAGCCTGTTGCGTCGGGACGGGACGTCGAAGGGGCGGATGCAGGACCTGATCCGCCAGGTGGTGCAGGAGCGCAGGCTGGTGCTGCTGGAAGCGCTGTTCAGCGGCGAGTGGGACTACGTCCCCGACGCCCTGACGCCGCAGCCGAGGCGGCCCGAGACGGACCTCGCCGACGAGCTCCACGCGATCGCCACGACCTCGCCCCAGCGCCTGCGCTGGGAAATCAGGCTCCTGCTCAAGGGCACCAACGGCGGCAACCTGCGCGCGCACCCGACCCCGCCGGTCCTGCGCAACGCCATCGAGCAGGGCGAGCAACGCCTCGCGGAGCGCCTGGCCGCCGAGCTCGAACAGTACTGGCACACGCTGGGCGCCCCGATGTGGAGCTCGCTGCGCACGCGGATGCTGTACGACATCGAGGCGCGCGCCAAGCACATCGTCGAGGGCGGCTTCGGCGCGATGCTGGGAACGCTGCACCCGAGCATGCACCCCTGGCGCGAGAACCAGCTCCGGCTGTTCAGCCGCCTGTCGGGCAACGTCTCCGCGAGCGGCGGACTGCACCTGGTCCCGATGGTGTTCACGCTCTCCCGGCCCCTGCTGGTCGCCGACCTGTCCCCGGCACCCGAGCGACGCCTGCCGATGATCGGCTACCCCGCCCAGGCCGGCGGCAACGCGGACCCGCTGATCCCGGCCACGCCGGAACTGCTCGGCGCCACCCGCGCGCGGATCCTGGCGGACCTCCAGACGCCGCGGACCACGACGGAGCTCAGCGAGCGGCACTATCTGACGGCCGGGACGGTTTCGTACCACCTGAAGATCCTGCACCGCGCGGGGCTGGTGGCCCGGGCCCGGAACGGGTATCGGGTGCTTTATCAGCAGACTGAGAATGCGACGTCGTTGCTGGCGGGGCTGAAGCAGGGGATTGCTTGAGCGCTGGGGCGCTGGGGCGCTG
>NZ_JAACYW010000015.1 GCF_015356825.1 Catenulispora rubra
TATAAGAGACAGGTCCTACTCTCGACGGGGGTGCGGGGGCTGTGCGGGGCGCCGTCGGGGGCGCGGCAGCCGGGCGGTATCGGTGCCCGGCCGCCGCTCCTCACTCATCGGTGAACGTGACAGCGCTCCATCCGATGGATCAGATGACCGTCAGCGTCAGCGTGCTCTGGTACGTGCCGGCCGTGGTGGTGGTCGGGACGTTCAGCGCCAGCGACGCGCCGATCTTGGCCGTGCCCAGGCCCGCGCCGGAGGCGGCGGAGACCAGGGTCCGGGACTGCGACAGGCCGGCGGTGCCGTTGTCGGCGGCCGGGACGCCGTTCGCCGGGGCGACGGCCGGGCCGATGGTCAGGGTCTGGCCGGCCGAGCCGGTGGGCTGGCCGGGCGTCCACCCGAGGTTCTCCGCGCTGATCTGGGCGGTGCCGCCGGTCTGCGAGAACGCCGTGGCCAGGCCGGAGGCGGTCCAGCCCGGGTTGCCCGCGCGGTTGTCCGTGACGGTCACCGTCTCCAGCGAGCCGGAGGTGGTGAACAGGGTGCCGGTGCTGTTCAGCGCCGGGTCCGGCAGGGTGACCTGGCCGGTCGGCACGCTGATGTTCAGCGACCCCGCGTCGACCGTCGTCGTGATGGTCTCAGTCGTGGTCGGGGGGACGAACTTGGTGATCGTGATCGGAACCGCCGACGAGACGGAGGCGCCGAACGCGGTCGTGTTGGTGGGTACGAACGAGGCCGTGAGGCTGTGCGTGCCCAGGGCGAGGGTCGTGGTGTTGAACGCGGCCGAGCCGTTCGTCAGCGCGACCGTGCCCAGCGTGGTGGTGCCGTCCATGAACGCGATCGAACCGGCGGCGGTCGCCGGCTGGACGCTCGCGGTCAGGTTGACGTTGCCGCCCTGCACCTGGCCCGAACCCGGGGTGGCGATCAGCGACGTGGTGGTGGCGACCGGACCGACCTGGTTGACGACGTACGAGGACGCCGTCGAGGTCGAGCTGGAGAAGTTCGCGTCGGTGGAGGTGAACGCGGCGGTGATGGAGTGCGTCCCGACCGACAGCGAGCTGGTCTGGTAGGTGGCCGTGCCGTTGGCCACCGCGACCGGGGTCGCGTTGAGCGCGGTCGTGCCGTCCAGGAAGACGACGGTGCCCGCCGCCGGGTTGACGGTCGCGGTCAGCGTGACCTGCGAGCCGAAGGTCACCGGGCTGGTCGGAGCCAGGCCCAGCGTGGTGGTGGTCGCCTTGCTGGACGCCGAGCTCCAAGCGGTCTCACTGGAGAACGTGAGCTGGCCGGAGAAGTCTCCGCCGACCGTGGTGCCCAGAGCCGGGACGCACTGGATGTCGATCGTGTACGGGGTCGTCCCCGACGCGTTCGGGTCCAGCTTGGTGACCGAGTACGAGGTCGCCAGGGTCCGCAGGTCGTTGGAGATGGCGATCGCGTAGCCGGCGCCGTTCGGGCCGGCCGGGAGCACGGAGACCGGCTCCTTCTTGACGGCCACGGCCCCGGAGGGGAAGTTGCCGCCGCTGATGATGCCGACGATGTCGGGGTCGGCCGCGGGGCAGACGTCCGAGGTGTTGATGTTGAACACCTGGGAGTCGGCGCCGGAGCTCGGCGAGAACGTCAGCGTGCCGGTGGCGGCCGACGCGGTGGCGGCGCCGAGCACCGTCATCGCACCGACCGCGGTGGCGGTCGCAACCGCGGTCGCCGCGTAGCGGACGAACCTGTTGCTGAACAAGGTGCTTCTCCTCATCTGTTTACGTGGTGCGGGACGTGAGCGGCCGGACGGCCGTCACTACGGGGCGGTAACGTTGGTGGTGCTACCGCAGTCGGAGGCGACGGTGAAGCCGTACTTCTGGATCGTCGCGGAGTCGGAGCAGACCAGGGAGTTGGAGCCGACGAAGGTGGTGCTCCAGGGCGCGGTGGCGGTGTCCGTCGTCGGGATGACGTTGTAGACCTCGCGGGTCACCGGGAAGGTCGAGTTGATCTGCTGCGCGGCGACCCCGCCGATGGCGCCGAGGACGGCCTGGCCGCGCACGTCCTGGATGGTCTGCGACTCCTCGGCGTCGTAGGACGCGATGGAGAACGGGATGATCGAGGTGTCGGTCAGCACGCGGCCGTCCTGCTCCTCGATCGGCTGGCCGTGGGACTTGTCGGTGATGCAGGCGTACTTGCCGGCGACCACGTCGGCGTCCGTGATGCCCATCTTGCCCTCCCAGAACGAGCGGGTGCCCGATCCGGCCTGCGGCAGCTGCGCGGTGATGGCGAAGTTCGGGGCGGTGCCCACGACCGCCGGGTTGCAGGTGTAGATGGACTGCAGCGTGGCCAGGTCCAGGTTGCGCGGGATCGTGACGTCGTTGCCGGTGATGGCGTAGGTCACGCCGTCCAGCGCGAACGGCACGTAGGTCAGCTGCGCGCCGCCGGTGGCGGCGAGGTTCAGGCTGGAGGAGCGGGAGAACTGCAGGCAGCCGTTGTTCGCGGCCAGCGACTGCAGCAGCGCGGTGCGGCCGGCGCCGGAGCCGTTCGGACGGGCGAGCGACTGGCAGGCCGCGGCGGCCTGGGTCGCGATCGTCGTCGAGCCGGTGGCGTCGTAGGAGCCGACGACCTTGGTGCCGCCGATGGTGATGTCGTTCGACAGCGCGTTCATCACCGGGGTGGTGGTGTCCGAGCCGACGCCGGCCAGCTGCCGGAACTGCGGCGCGCCGCTCGGGTCGGCCTGGGCCGAGTTCGCCGCGCCCAGCACGAACAACGCCACGGCGCTGACGACGCTGAGGCCGGCGAGCTTCTTCGCCTTCTGGTTCACTGTCCTGTTCCCTTCGAGGGGGACGGTCCCTGGGACGGGTTTGTCCCAGGACTCTCAGATGCCGGGACGTTCGGGGCGTCGCCGATCGCGCCCTCGTCCGGGCTTTCGCGATCGTCGGCGGGCTCGGGGTCCTCGGCGGGTTCGGGACTGTCGGGGTCCTCGGTGCCGTCGGGGTCCTCGGAGTCGTCCGGGGCGTCGGGGTCCTCGGACTCTTCGAGGTCGTCCGAACCGTCGTCCCCGTCCCCGTCCTCGTCCTCGTCCTCCTCGCCGTCGCCGTCGCCGTCGCCGTCGCCGTCGTCCTCGTAGCCGTCCGCCGCCGCCGTCCGTCGCGCGACGCGCAGCAGTCCGGGACCGATCAGGACGCTCGCCCCCGCCGCCAGCAGGCAGACCAGCACCAGGAAGCGGATCGTGCCGATCGCCAGGGCGGGAGTGGTCCCGGCCGAGAGCGCCACGTCGGCGGCCGGCATGGTGCCCTGTACGACGACCGGAGGACCGGGACCCGTCGGCTTCGGAAGCGGCGGGTGCTGCACCGGCACGCTGCGGGGCGGCGGCGTCCCGATCGGGGCGGTGTCCGGCACGCCGGCGGCGGTCCGCAGGTACTTCGCGGCGGCGGCCGTCTGGGCCGCCATGGCGGCCGGCAGAGGCGCGTAGCCGGGCGGGAGGTCGCCCGGGTCAAGTCCCTGGACCTGTCCGGCGCCGGCGATGTAGTCCAGCAGATCGGCGTAGTGCGTGCCGTCGGCCTTCGTCAGCTTGCTGGGCACGGTGGCCGCGTAGGTGAGCGTGGTCAACGGATACGCGCCGAGGTCGATCGCGCTGGGATTCGCGACCAGCATCGTCGGCGCGGCCGGGCTGGGCTGCGCCGCGGCCGCCCCCTTCAGCAGCGCGTCGGCGGTCGGCGCGACGCAGTGCGCGTCGAGGTCCCCCTGCGGGTGCTGCTGCCCGGGCGCCAGCAGCGGATCCGGCACTCCGGCCTTGTCGTCGCAGAGCTCTGCGGTCGGCAGGCCGTAGCGGGCCGCGGTCGGCGCGTCGGCCAGCACCAGGATCGCGACCTGGCCGTCCGGCTGCGGCGGGGTCGGGCCCCAGGAGCCGATGTCCGCGCTGTTCGGGCTCCACGTGACGCGCAGGCCCAGACTGCCCTTGGTGGCGTTGAGGACCCCGTCGTGCATGGTGACCGGGTACGGGTGCAGCGCCAGGCCGCACAGCGGCGCCTGCTGGTTATGGGTACCGGCATGCGTGGGGTCCTGATACACCGTGGGCCGGCAGTAGGGGTCGGTCGTCGGGAAGTCCTCGATCGGGAACTGCGTCCGGAGGTAGTTCGGGTTGAGGGTCATGCCCGTGTAGCCGGGCTGACCGTACTTCCCGGCGTTGTCCGGGACGCCGTTGAGGAATTCCGCGGCGGCGGGGTCGTTCTTGAGCCACGTCCACAACTCGGTGTAGGCGTCGGCGTTGCCGAACGGCACCACCACCGACGGGATCCCCCCGGAGAAACTCAGGCCCTTGAACTGCGGGTTCAACGCCAGGAACTCGGGATCCACGGTCAGATCGCGCGGATTCTGCTTGGCCAGGTCCGACGCCGCGCCCTGCTCTGTGCCGACCGAGGAGTCCACGCCCCACCGGTAGGACTGCGTGACCAGCTTCGCGAGCAACCTGGCGTTGAGATTCAGCCGAGTGATCTGCACCCCGTTCTGGGCCGCCGGCGGATTCGGCGGCTGTCCCGGTGGCGGGACGACGGCCTGGCTCTGGATGTAGAACGAGATGGTCAGCCCGGAGATCGCGGTCGGGGCGTAGAGCATCTTCGGTAACGGCGTGCCCGCGGTCGGGACGACCGGTTTGGAGACGAACTGGAAGCCGGGGCTGGGCGAGCCGAGCTGCTGGCGTGCGGCGTCCCCGCCGATCTGCGAGAAGCTGAACGGGGCCTTGGGGTTCTTGGCGCACAGCCCCGGCTCCCAGCTCTTGATCGCCTCGGCCAGTATCTCGTCGCCGCCGATCTGCACCTCGTTCGCGCCGATGGTGCAGGCGGAGGCGGCGGGCTGGAAGGTCAGCTGGAAGACGATCCGGTTGGCCCAGTTCGTGGGGGACAGCGGCGAGGTCTGCAGCACGATGTTGGTGCCGTCGACGGTGGTCTTGCCGTCGGCCTCCAGGGTGCTGCGGGGCACCACGACCAGCCAGCACGGCTCGATCCTGGTGCCGCCCGGCGCCGTCGGGTCGGCGACCGGCTGTCCGCAGCCCAGCGCCGGGGACTCGCGGACGGTGTCCAGCTGGAAGTAGACGTGGCCGGTGCCGTTGGCGTAGGTCCGGGCGTACGGGATCTCGTTCGTGTTCGAGCTGTCGAAGGACGTGGCGATGTGCGCCGGGTCCTTGGTCGGCGCGGGCGCCTGGTAGGCGGTCGTCGGCGCGGTCGTCGGGGCCGGGAGGAAATCCTCGTACTCCTGGTTCGGGTCATTCGCGACGGCCGGAGGCAGAAGTGGATCGGGGAACTGGGGGTTGTTCAGCCGCCGCGTGGTCGGCCCGCCGAGCGTCGTGCCGCCGAACTCACACTGCGAGGCGTCCGGGCCGGTCGCGGCGTCGCCCCAGCACTGCATGATCTGGAGGTAGTCGGCG
Organism: Catenulispora rubra; assembly: GCF_015356825.1. Taxonomy (GTDB): domain Bacteria; phylum Actinomycetota; class Actinomycetes; order Streptomycetales; family Catenulisporaceae; genus Catenulispora; species Catenulispora rubra. The sequence continues at coordinate 5,384 of NZ_JAACYW010000015.1, forward strand.
CCGAAGTTCGTGTTGTTGTTCGACGGCAGGGTGGTCGGCGCGCCGGACCAGCTGACGCCGACGGCTTCGTTGATCAGGTTCTGCGTCTTGTCGACCGTCACCGCCATGCCGCTGAAGGCGCCGGTGCCGGTTCTGGTCACCGACGAGCTCGGATCCTGCGCCGCGCTGTGCAGCGGCCCGGCGACGGCGTGTTGCGCGGGACCCGTGAGCAGTCCGGACACCGCCACGCAGACGGCGAAGACTCCGGAGATCTTGCGGGACAGCGTCAGGGCCCTCATGATCGGCGCCCCTTCCGCAGCCGGGACACCAAGGGCGGACCGAAGACCGTGACCAGCAGTAGAGCCGCCGCCACGGCCGCGAGGTAGGCGCCGAGCGAATCGCCGAGCGAGTTGCCGACGGACACCGGCTCGGCGGCGGCGTCGGCGGCGTCCAGCGAGACCGGGGGAGAGCTCGGCGTGGTCGGCACGGTGACCACATGGCTCGTGGAACTGGGATGCGCCGACGGGCCGCCCTTGCCGGAAGCGCTCGCGGTCACCGGGCCGGTCGCCCCGCCGGTGCCGTTTCCACCGCTTCCGTTGTCGCCGCCCGAACCGCCGGACGAGCCTCCCGAGGAGCCGCCGCCGGAGCCGCCGGACGAGCCGCCCGCCGCGCCGACCGGGATCGCGGTCACCCCGTCGTCCGCACACTGGGTGCCGCCGGCCTTGTCGCAGGCCGCCGGGTTCGCGGCGCTCGCCACCAGGGTGTTGACCCCGCTGGTTGAGAACGTGGGGTTGTTGCAGGAGGAGATCACGATGTTCTGCACGACCGCCCCGGGGATCCTCTTGATCTGGTTGAAGCCGGCCTGGACCAGGTTGATCGGCAGCGGCGAGTACCCGAGCGGGGCCATCGTGCTCTGGCCCTGGCACAGCAGGTAGTAGCCGAAGGCGCTCAGCGTCTGGCCCTTGGCCGTGTTGAACGGCGGCGCGGTGGACAGCGGGATGACCATGTAGCTGTAGCTGGACAGCGGGTACGTCCGCGGGTCGGAGTACCCGTACACGTTCGACAGGTTCTCGGTGAGGTACTTCGTGGGATCCGAGGCGTCCTGGTCGATCTGTGCCTGGGTCAGGGAGACCGCGACGTTCGACGCGCTGGGCAGCGTGTAGAAGCCGGCCGCGTTGAGCATCTTCGCGACCGGGAATCCGGACTGGATCGCGTAGGAGTACTCGGTATACGTGATCGCGCCCTCCGAGGTGGGCTGCGCGACGTAGCCGGCGACCCCGGAGTCCAGCGACTGCGAGATGAAGGCCGATCCGGCCGGCGCCGGCGGGAAGAACGAGGTCGATCCGCAGTGCGGGGCGACCACGCGGCCGGCCGCGGAACAGAACGCGTCCCACACGCCCGGGTACTCGGCGGCCATCCAGCCCGTCAGCTGCGCGGTGGTGCCGGAGCCGTCGGTGCGCACCACCGGGATGATCTGCCGGGCCGGCAGCGTCAGGCCGGGGTTGGTCTTCGCGATCGCCGGGTCGTTCCAGCTGGTGATGCCGCCGGTGAAGATCTTCGCGATCGTCTGGTCGTCCAGGCGCAGGTTCGTCACCCGGTGCCCGCCGATGTCCAGGTGGTACATGAACGCCGTGCCGCCGGCCACCACGGGCATGTAGGCGAACGGCTTGGTCGGCAGGACGTCCAGGGTGCCGTTGTCGACCGAGCCGTAGGGGATGTCGGAGATGGCGAAGTCGACGGTGGCCGGGTCCGCCTTGAACTGGTTGCGGCCGTCGGAGGAGCCGGAGCCGGTGTAGCTGACCTGCATGCCGTACTGCGCGACGTCGCTGGTCCACTGGTTGACGGCGTTCTCGGCCCAGGTGGATCCGGCGCCGGCGATCGGCGCGTACTGCGTCGCCACCGCTGCCTGCGGGCTGGCCAGCTGCGTCCCGAGCAGGCCGAGGGCCGCGCCGAGCAGCAGGAGTCTGCCACGCGGCGATCGACGGCGCCGCGGGTGCTGGCGGTTCATGAAGGGCGCTCCGTGGGGTCGGGTTGGTCGGTCGCGGCGGGACTGGTCGCTGTGGGACCGGTCGGCGCGGGGTCGGTCAGCGCGGGGTCGGTCGGGGCCGGCTCGGTCGGGGCGAAGCCGATCGCCGCGAGGCCGGTCGCCTCGAAGCCGGCCGTCCCGTGGTCGGCCCGGCGCGCCAGGAACCGTGCCTGGACCCGCCTGGACGAGACGGTGCGGCGCCGGCGCTGCCGCCGGTTCAGCTGCCCCGCGCCCTTGCCGCCGACCGCCCGCGCGGCCACGAACAGCACCAGGACGAGCAGCATCAGCAGCGCCGCCGCGCCGTACCCGCGCGTGATGTAGTTCGGCTGGCCGGAGGTGACGAGTTTGAACGTCGCCAGCGGCAGCGAGGTCTGCGGGCCCCGGCGCGGGTCGTAGTTCGTGTACTGCGTGTAGCCCGCGGTCAGCAGCACCGGCGAGGTCTCGCCGATGCCGCGGGCCGCCCCCAGGATCACCGCCGTGGCCAGTCCCGACCGCGCGGTCGGGATGGTGACCCGGAGCGCGGTCCGCCAGCGGCTGGCCCCCAGGGCGTAGGAGGCCTCCTTCAGATGGCCGGGCACCAGGCGGAGCACGACGTCGGAGGCGCGGATGATGATCGGCAGCGTCATGATGCTCAGCGCGAGCGCCGCGGCCAGCCCCGACTTGGGGAGTCCGAACTCCAGGATGAGCAGCGCGAAGACGAACAGGCCGGCGACGATCGAGGGCAGCGCGGTGGCCGCCGCGGCGACCGTCCGCACCAGGTTCGCCAGCCGGCCCGGGGACTCGTTCATGAACACCGCGCAGGCGATGCCGAGCGGGACGGTGATGGCCAGGGTGATCGTGATCTGCTCGACCGTGCCGATCACGGCGTGCCGCACGCCGCCGATCGAGATCGGCTGGACCGGGCCGGCCACCCGCAGGTCCTGCGTGTAGAAGTTCAGGTGGGTCAGCGACTTCACGCCGCCCCAGATCGGGAAGCCGACGATCAGCACCAGGACGCAGAACACGAGGATCGCGATGGAGTGCGTCACCACCGCCATCAGGCGGTCGCGCAGGATCGGGCCGCTCTCGTCGGTCCACACCAGGATCCCGTAGCAGATCAGGAACAGCGGATAGCACAGGACGACGAAGCCGAGGGGCCCGGAGAACGGTGCGAACCAGTCGCTGATCAGGACGGTCAGGCTCACGGCCGCGGCTGCGGCGCCGAGGAGCGCGAACAGGGCGTCGGGTTTCAGGCGCCGGACACGGCGGCGGCGTTCGGGCGGGGCGCCGTCCTCCGGCGATTCGGGCGGTTCCGGCGGGACGGTGGTCTCGTCGGAGTCCTGCGTCTCTAAGTCCTCGATGTTCTCGGTGTTCTCGATGTTCTCGATGTTTTCGAAGCCCTCGACGTCCTCGGCGATGGCGGTCATCTCAGCCGCTGTCCCTTCCGGACCGGCTGCGCGCGATGATCGCCGACGCGGCCAGGTTGATGACCAGGGTGAGCAGGAACAGCACGAGACCGGCGGCCATGAGCGCGGAGAGTTCGAAGGGCGTCGCCGTGCCGTAGTGCGCGGCGATCAGCGCCGCCACCGAGCTGGCGCCGGCCTGCAGGATGTGCGGCTGGATGCGGAACACCAGCGAGATGATCATGTACACCGCGATCGTCTCGCCGAGCGCGCGGCCCAGCCCGAGCATCGCGCCGCCGATCACGCCGCCCCGGCCGAACGGCAGCACGACCGTGCGGATCATGCCCCACTTGGTGGCGCCGAGCGCGTAGGCGCCCTCCCGCTCCCCCAGCGGGGCCTGGGAGAACGACTCGCGCATCAGGGAGCTGACGATCGGGGTGATCATCAGGCCGACCACGAGGCCGGCGATGAAGGTCGAGGCGGTGTAGACGGTGAGCGGCGCCAGCGGGTCGCGGACCCGGGCGCCGGTGACGTGGAACCCCGGGATCCAGCCCAGATAGGTCGCCATCCAGTGCGCGACGCCGACCGCCCGGTGCTCCAGGAACAGGAAGCCCCACAGGCCGTAGACCACGCTCGGCACCGCGGCCATCAGGTCGATGAGGCTGGTGAACAGCGATCGCAGCCGGGGCGGGGCGTACTCGGAGATGTAGAGCGCTGTACCGAACGCCAGCGGCACCGCGATCACGATCGCGACGAGCCCGATGAGGATCGTTCCGGTCAGGATCCCGGCCACGCCGAACTTGGACGCGCCGCCGGTGCCGTTCCCCGGGGACCACGCGGCGGTGGTGAGGAAGCCGGTTCCGGCCACCCGCAGCGCCTGCGAGGCGCGGGTGCCGAGGAAGCCGCCGATGACGGCGATGATGGTGAGGACCAGGATCCCGCTGCCGGCCAGGACGGTGAGGAAGACCCGGTCGCCGCCACGCGCGCGCAGACGTACGGCGCGCGGCGGTTCCGTGCCCGTCACCGGCGGCAGGTCGACGACTACCGTCTCGGCCGCCGGGATGGTTTGTTCCGTCATGCCAGGCACGCCCGGCCGCGTTCATCCCGGGTGGACGCGGGCAGCTCGGCGAGCAGGACGGAGTCGAGGAAGTGGGCGAGGTTGTAAAGGTTCTCCCGCCCCCGCAGATACGTCCGCGCCGACCGCGCGACGACCACGTTGTCGATCTCCAGCCGCCACGTCCGCCCCCCGGTGTCGGCGGCGACGCCGAGCACGGGCACCGCGTCGGCGATCCGCTCCCGCAGGAAGAGAATGGCCGCGTACCCGGTCTCGAAGTCCTCGAAGCAACCGGGCGCACGACCCAGAACCCGGTTGTTCCCGCCGACCAGGCGCCACGCCGGAAGCGCCGCCGAACCCGGCCCGGCGATCGCGGTCTGCGAAGGCCCGACGTGAAAGCGAGTATGTGCCATGAGCCCGATACCTCCCCCACACCCCACAAGGACCGGACGCCGGAGGAGAATCAGTAGTCCGGCCGTCCGCGAACACTAGTTCCGTGCAGGCCGAAGGTCCCAGCCCACTGCGTCATAGCGGCGACCGAAGTGTTAACGCCGGACATGGCGCGGCCAAACCACAGACATTCGCAGCCCCCTGACCTTGGATGATTCACAGCGCCCCGCCGGTGACGCACAGTGACGATCATCGGTGGCTGCTCATCCGCTTTATCGACGGCTTTGCGCCCCGACACCGGCTCAGAGGTGCGAAGAGGTCCCGCCGATCATGCGGGCCGATACGCAACGGAAGTCGGCGGCGCGCGAATGGCGAGCGCGGCGCGACCTTAAGCGGTCAACCGTACGGGGGTTGGTTCTCGCGGATGGGGCGGATCGCCGGCGATGTTCGACGCCGATGTTCGACGCCGATGTCGATAGCGATGTCGCTGGTCGGCCGATGTGTCACGAGGTCGCCGGTAAAATGCGAAATCGCCCCTGGCCAGAATTCCGGTCAGAGGCGATTTCCGATGTGGCAGGTGAAGGATTCGAACCTTCGAAGCTTTCGCGACGGATTTACAGGGAGGTGATGTGCCGCGCCTGACCTGCGCTGGAAGCTGTCCTTATCGAATTTTGACACAAGATCGGGTTCCGGGAGGTTTGGATCCACTCGACGTTTCTCGGCTATGCGTCGGGGTCCAGGAACTGGGTGATGAAACACGCAACTTGCCTGGAGGCGGAGCGGCCGATCCACGTCGGGTAGTACCCGTCCCCGAGACCTGTGCTGAAGATCGCCATGCTGTGTCCGCTGGTGGCGTTGGTGACGATCGAAGCCCTCGCCGTGCTCGTGGTCGACCGGAATATCCGGCGGACCGGGCTCTCGTCCCCGGCTTGGTGAAGGCGGTTGAAGACGGCCACCGAGTCGAGGTCGATGAAGCAGCCGGCACCAGCATCGACGCCGTAGCCGGGGCGCTCGGTGTCGAGCTCCCAAGCTGTTACCGGCTCGTCGGCGATGGCCAGCTTCACGGCGACAACCCTCGGGTAGGGCGAGTCCAGCCGTTGAACCCGGGCAACATGCACCGGGTAGCTGCCTGGCGCAACGATAGCGCCGAACGCCACCGGACCATCCTGATCGAGCTCCATAAACGGGTCGCACGCGAACACCCGCCCACTCGGTAGACCGAGTTTCCCGATCTCTTCAACGGAGATCAGGAACGAGCCGGTGACGCCGTCGGTGAATATCCTGTCAAAGTTAGGCGGGCTGGGTTGCGCCATGTTGTGTCCTGACGATCATGCGGCACGGTGGCGAAAACCGTGGCCTTAGCCGTTGAGGAGATCTTTCATTCTCTGCCGGAGGCGCTTGTCCTCGGACACGATCTGCTCCTCCGGCGTTCCTGACGAGATCCGCCGGTCTTGATCGATGAGCGTGCGGAGACGGCTTGCGGCCGGTTCCGGCAGGGGTGCGCCGAGTTCACTAAGCACATCCAGGGCGCGGTCGATGTGGGTCGCACGCCCGTCGGTGATGGCCATGGTTAGGTACGCGGAGAGTTTGTCCCGCCTGTGTTCTGAGGCGGCTGCGGCCGGATCGATGGCCAGAAGCGCGTGAACGGCCGACGGGCCGGTGACGGGATCGGACAGCAGTTGTTCTAGTGAGGGGATCAGTTCAGTCGCACCGGCGCCGAGTTCGGCCGCGAGGTTGGCGGCGTCGGCCTGAAGCCACCCGCCGAAGGCGAGATCGGTGTGCTGCAGGGATTCACGCAGTACTGGGAGCACTCGGATGCCGTCCGCGGTGTGACGCCACAGGGCCCGTGCCAGCGTGACGCGTGCTTGCAGGTCGGGGCGGGTCGAGCTCGGGGCGCGGGCCGTGTCCAGGGCCTGGGTGATCCGGGACGCGAGTAGGTCGCGGTATTCGGGGAGCTCTGCTGCGGCTTGCGCCGCTACCTGCAGGTCATAGCGTTGGCGTCCCAGCCCTTCCAAGATGGCTGCGATCAGCGGCTGTGGGTCTGTGGTGAGGGTGAGCAGCGCACGTCCAACGGCGATCTGGTCGGATATCCCTGCTTGGCCAGCGGCAGCGCGCAGTGCGGCGATGCACTCGGTCCCGGCGCGGCCGATCGCGCCCAGCGTCTGCGCTGCCGGGTGCGGTCGTTGGCCGAGCAGCCCGATCAGCTCGGGTGTTGCGGGTTCGGCCACAGGACCCCAGTGGCGTAAGATCTCGGCAAGGTGGATTGGCTCGTTGTGATTGCGGACGTTCGTGACCAGGTCCGAAGGGCGACTGTCGCCGTTGGAGGCGCCGAGCGCGCGCAGTCGGTCGCGGATCGCGGACAGCAGGCGCTCATCGAACGCGAGGGTGGAATCGGTCGGGCCGAACGGGAATCCGACGGCCGCGCCCAGAGCTCGTGGACGGTCTGGCAGGTTCTGTGCAAACAGTTCGGTTGCCCGCGGTTCGCCCAGTCGCACCAGGCAAGCCAGTGCTCGATCGGCGAGGTCGCCCAGGTTACGCTGCTCAGCCAGAGCGAGCACGACATCGGCATGGGATCGCTCGTCGGCGACCTCCAGGATTCCCAGTGCCACCTGGCCCGACGTGTCGGTGCCGACGAGTTCCGCGACGACGGCGATCAGCGGGTCGACGGCGCAGCGGTAGGTCAGCACCAGATGCCGGGCGCCGCCCAGCGCTCGTGCGAGCGTATCGCCGGGGCCTTCGTGGGAGTTTTCCAGGGCCGCGACCACCAAGTCGATCCCGGCCTGCGTGCCGCAGTGCTCGGCTGTCGCCTTGACCAGCGCGCCGAACAAGCGGTATTCGCGGGTCCACCCCGAACCGGCGGCACGTTCGGGGATCCGGGCCGTTCCGGCTGCTAGGAGTCGTTCGCTCCAGGCGCGTCCGGCCTGTACCTGTGCGAGCGCCGCTGCCATCCGCAGCGCGGCGGAGGCGTCTTCGAGTACATCCTCGGCCAGTTCGGCGGCCAGTGCCACATCGGCCTCCATCGCCGCCCAGAGCACGTCCAAGCGCATCGCCCGGTCGGTCTCGACCTGCCACCTTCGCCGCAGTACAGCTACTACCCGATCTGAGGAACCAGTGGCGGCGAAGGTAGCGATCGCCGCCGAGCGGATCCGGTCTTGTCCGTGCTCGGTCAGTGGCATCAGCAGATCCAGCTGCGCGACAACCGCCTGCCGGGCGGCGTCCCGGGCATCCAGACCATGAGGGTCGTCGCTTCCCGCGATCGCACCGAGCAGCTCCAGCAGCGAGACGGTGTGGATCCCGCCGACAGCAAGCCGGGCCATGAACTCGATGGCGGCTACTGACGCAGGATAGACCGTGCCCTGATGGCACAGGCTGCTATTCAGTGCCTCGATCACGTCCCCGATCTCGTCGTCGGATGTGGAGGTCAACAACAGCAGCAGTTCAGGCGTGTCCACTGCAGGGCCGTAGGCATGTCCCAGTTCATGCCAGGCGACGGACTCCAAACCGGCCAGTGCAGGGTGCTCGCGCGTCATGCTCCGGTATCAAACCAGAACAACCCGACACGGACGCCGACAGGCACCATGCGACAACCTTGGCAACATCGAAGTCGGTACGGCTGAGCTCAGCTGTCGGCCCCCTCAGCACCGCAGACCCGCCCTGGCGCCCGGCGAGCGGCGGTCATACCGATACGACGGCGTGGCGTTGACTTCGACGGTGACGTCTTTCAGCTGCGCGGCCGTCGGATGAAGGCATGCTCCTGCGCGGTCACGGTCATAAACCTGAGAAGAAGCCGATCGAGCGATCGTCGAACGTGCCGACTACCAGGCCTCGGTCCAGGAAGCGGTTGAACTCTTCGCAGCTTGTTTCGGGCAGCAGGGCGCAGCCATGACAGGCCGCGAGGTTACATGAGTCTGGTCCCTGCCCCCTCTCGCCCACATCCATGCAAACCGGGTCTGTCGAGCACCACTTGGCGTCACTGACAGAGCGGGCAATGACTGACCAGAGATTTTCCGGACGCGCCATCCGGACGAGACCGCCCAAGGTGCCCTCCGAGTCGCCAGCGGCCGTGTAGACGAGCAGGCCGGCCATAAGCCGTCCCGGCGCCTCAGAAACGTAAAGCCGCTCGCGCAGGGATGCCGAACTGTACCCGCAGGCGAAGACGAGTTCGTTGATCATCAAGTGGCCGAGTGTATGCAGGAGTACGAATCTCGGACTGATTGTGCGCGTTTGTAGCCCGCGCGACTGGGCGACGTCCCCGTACTGGTCGGCGATCTTCTTTGCCCGCGCGATGACTTCGGCCCGCCGTTCCCACCTCTCGAGCCGCTGACTGTCGAGCTCCAGGTAGATTCCCTCGCCCTTGACCACGTAGGCGGGCAGCCAGTCGTGCCCTGGTTGCAATTGCCTGCGCCGCAATAGTTTCTTCCCGGCTGTCAGCTTCAGGCCTGCATCACGCACGCGGGTGAAGCCCCGGAGGGCGCGCGTCTCTCGCAGGGTCTCGATGCTTCGAACACGAGCGAACACCCCCGTGAGCTCGGTATGTAAGCCCGGGTCGGTCGCGGTCAAATAATCATCGGCGGGGGTCTCCCGAAGCAGTTTGAACTCGGGGTATCGCCACACATCGTTCCCGGTCAGCGTCTCGCTGTCGTCAGTGCCCTCGTCCTCTTCCGTGCTGGCGGGGTCAGCTTCGTCTTGAGTTTCGTTCGTGCCCACATCGTCGATGCCAAACATGTCGCGGTACCCGGCGAGCAACTCGCTGTCGGTGATCGGTCTGAAGAGCTCGGGCGGCAGCTCATCACGGATCTGGTCAGCAGTAACGGCGGCAGCCGACATCTTATGAAGCAGTCGCAGCACCGGGCTGACATCTGCCCTGTTCAACAGATCGTGCAGTTCAGCACTGACGGCGCCGGTCTGCCGTGGCAGATAGATGGATGACTCCACTTTCGGGAAATACACGTTACCCGCACCGCGTAGCGCGCCCCGGATCGGCTCATCGCAGAGGCTTTCGGGCTCTGCCAGCCACGGTCGCGCGCCTGTGCAGTAGAAAGGGCCGTCGTTCGGCGCCAGCTGGTCCGTGAGGTGAGTGCGCTCTATCTGCAGCTTGTCCCGGCGTGCGTTCATGATGCCATCAAGGGACCGCTCGGCGCCGCACCCCTTTGAAAGGGTTCCGGATTCACAAACGACTACTTGGCCTTCGAGCCCGCCGCCGCCGCGTGATTCGAGTCGCATGACGCCTTGACAGGCCGGATGGTGGCTGCGGTGTACCCACTCGCGGAAAGGAAAGTCATCGAGGTGCCCGCGCGCGCAGATAACCACGAACGGAACCTGCGACATGCGCGGTGGCTTGCGTTTTTTCCCCGCCGGGTCCTGCTTGTGTTTCGGGTCCTGGCATTCGACCGGCTGTGCCATCGTCAGCGGGCTCTGCTCGAGTCTCTTGCAGTACATGCAGAACGACCAGCGCGGGAACCGAAGCGCAGGGACCGTCAGGCCGGTGTTCCGCTGATCCGAGCCCTTCTGAGGGCGACGGAAGTCAGGGGGCAGGCGAAACTCACGGACCCGTAGACGGGACTCTAGGCGCCAATCGTGTGCTACGTACTCACCGAGTTCTAGCGTCGCCGCGTCTCTGACGGAGTACCAGTGGTCAAGGCCGGCCGTAATGATCGTCGTGCCGTTCACCAGAACGCTCATGGCGCCGACACCGAATGGCGTCACCAGTTGTGCGCGTCGGATGCTGCCCGAACTCATTCCAAGCCCTCCTCTTCGGCCGCAGCGACCTCCTCCTGGTTGTAGTCTCGCGAGATCTCCAGCTGGCACTCAGCATCGACGTCGCGCATGCTTGTGGGGATATCCCACATGGTGGCTTGCGCCTTTAGGTCCGGAAGCGTGCCGGCGTAGCGCATGAGCCCTTGTATGGGATCACCGTCGAAGGCATTTGCGCTCCACTCTGTGCGCTCCCACTTGCTCCACTCCTGGGCGCGTTTGCGCTGCATCCGCTCAAGCGCTGGAATCTCGTCTTTGTCTGCAATGGCCGCCCGGTTGCGGAGCAATTCGACGGCCTCATCGTACAAATGCTGCGGGAACGGGTAGGGTGCGAGCTTGTGATCAGATGTCTGCCGGATATACGAGATGGCGGCGGCGTGCATCGCTCGGCGCAGCACTGGCAGCGCGAACGGGGTCATCGATGTAGGCTCGACCTGGGCGTATAGCTGCTGGTGGTAGGTGCGGAACCGTTCGTAGTGGCTTCGGTCCCGGGGTTTAGCTGCGCCGTAAATCGTGATGACCAGGCCTGGGCGGTCAGCGTGGCGGCCAACGCGGCCGCTCACCTGGATGTACTGCGCTGTCGTTTTGGGCTGGCCGACCATCGTCATCAGGCCTAGGCGGTCGATGTCGACGCCTACCTCGATGATGTTCGATGCCAGGCAGATATCTACGCAACTGGCCTCGCCGTAGTTCAGCTGAAGCTGCTCGATGGCCTTTGGGATATCGTCACTTCGCCTGCGGCTGGTCAGTTCCATGAGAATCCGCGGCCAGCGGGGGGAAGCCAGCGCCTCCCTGCGGCGCAGGCCAGTCAGATAGTCGGGGATGTCCGACTGGATCAGCGAGACCGTATTGCCGAGCTCGCGCAGGCTGTTGAGGAAGTTCAGATTAGTCCAATAGCCGTCTCGGTCGGCATCAGGGATTGCAGCCGCGCCTTGCAGCGTGGCGGCAGCGACGCGGACCTGAACGGTTTGCGTCGATCCGAGCGAGGCACTCATGACGCCGAGATAGCGGCGACCGGGAGCTGGCGTGCCATCGTCCAGCGCCGCAGGCTCGGCGAAGAAGGCGTGTCCTTCTTCGAGTCCCTGCGGCGGGAAAAGGGCAATCTTTTCACGCCCGAACAGCCCTTTGATCTGGGACTCGTAGCCCCGGATCGTTGCTGTCGATGCGATGATCTTCGGCGGAATCGGCGCAGCACCCCGCTTGTCGGTGCACAGGTCGTCTATTACCGGCTCGTACAGACCGGCCATCGAGCCGAGCGGTCCCGAGATGAGGTGGAGCTCGTCCTGGATGATAAGGCCGGGTGGCGAGACTTCGCGGGTACCGTCGGCTGCAAGCCCGAAAATCGCGCGAGCCTCAGGACGCCAGGCCAGCATGGCGAACTTGTCCACAGTCCCGATGACGATTGACGGCTGCTTATCGTAAATATCCTGGTCTACGACATAGACTGGCAGCTTGCGGCGGCCGCCGAATCGGCAGTCGTTGTCGAGGCAACGGAACTCGACGCTTTTGCCGACCTGCTGGTAGCCGATGACGTCCTGTCCGTCCTTGCCTCCTGGCTTCGGTCCCATTTGGGTGCCGCACCAGGGGCAGCGCAGCAGCAAGAACTTGTTCTGGCTGGAGCTGTTGCGGCGGAGCTGCCGGAGATTCTCGAGCGCCTGCTCTCTGGAGTTCGGCGTCGATGAACCGCCGAGCCAGATGCCGATGCTGAAGGAGGCTTTGCCGAGCTCGTCCTCGTGCTCCGAGCGGATGTCTTCCAGGACGCATACCAACGCTGCTGCGCGCAGAAACTGTTGCGCTGTGAGCAATCGGAGTGTGTAGCGCATCAAGGTGTCCGTGCCGACATCATCCTTGTCGCGCAGTCGCCGAGCCAGCAGACTGATAGCTGAGGCGCCTAGATACGCCTCCGTCTTGCCGCCTCCAGTCGGGAAGAAGATCAGATCCACGGTCGAACGGCTGGGCCGCGCGCGATCGATGAGCTCCGGCAGGCTTGTTAGTAGGAACGCGAGTTGGAATGGGCGCCAGTTGCCCTTGCCTGGAACCGGCGCAGGCGTCGGATGTGGGCCCGCGACTCGCAGGCGCCCGTCCTTTGTGCGCTCGACTTCGCGCCGGTTGAAGTTGGAACGTAGTTGCTGATCGAGCATCGCCTGATTTGCGAGCTGGAATGCACGGACAGCTATCGGGTCCTTAGTCGCGAGCCGCCAGCCTTCGCTCATACGGTCGAGGGTCTCGCGGCAAAGACGCACGTGCCGCTGGGCTGCGGGCTGGAATCGTGGCAGCAGCGAGCTAATCTCTGCCTCGCGGGCAGCGATCCAGTCCTCGTAGAGCCTGAGTACTGTTTCAACCTGCCTTCGGCCGATCTCGGTGGAGGTTGCCAGCTCATGCATGCTGACGGTGACCGCCTCGCGGCTTCCATCCCCGGTACTGACGTAGATATCCGGGGTGAGGCTGACGACTTCGTAGGTCGGCAGAGGGTCGGCCCAGATGGCGCTGACAGTCTGGGCCCTCTCAACTGACCAATCGGCGGCACACCCGTGCCCGATGGCGTATGTGCGCTGGTTTCGGTACAGGAGCGCGATCGACTGCTCCTCCTCGTCCGGACCGTACTGCTCAACGTCGGGGTATGGGGTGATCCGCAGGCCACCTTCAGAGTCCGCTCGGAACCCCATCTGGAATAGGGCAGAGGACGGCCCGGTCCCCGGTGCTGTGTTGAGTACTGCCATCGTGACGAGGCGAAATGCTGACCCTGCCGACTGGCCCGGCCCGGGGCGACTGAAGAGCTGCAGTGTTGGCACCACGCGGAAGCGGTCGGCCGGAGCGAGGGGGACAGTGATTAGCCGGTTGGTCTTCTGGAGCAGTACCTCGCTCGGTATCTTGCCGGTCAGCTTGAACGGACGGCGCACCCACCAAGGGCGCGGCTTGCGGATCCCGGGAAAATCGGCGGCGATCCGATCGTAGTAGGCCCCTGTGATGGTCACGGCTAGGCTGCCGCCCGCAACCGCATCGCATTGGAACGAGACCGCCATTGCCGAGGGCTTGAACGAGTTGGCGTCGGTGAGATCGAAGTCATCGCTGTCCGCGTTCCCCCGAGTTGCCGCGGCTGCCGGGACGTCGATCTCCACGATAGGACCGGACAGCGGTTCCTCGCTGCTGCTCAAGCCGGTGACACCCATAAGTTCTTCTTCGGGATCACTGTCGATCGGCGGTTCCGCGGCCAGTGTCGTGCCTCGAGCCTGAGCGCCACTGTGTAGGATGCCGACGCCATAGCGCCTCAGCGGGTCGGATTCAGTCAGGATCTCCTGGCCACTGCTGCCGTCGTGCCACAGGCCCCAGCTGTCCTCGCGCTTCTCGAAGTGCACGGTGCCCGAAGAGCAGTCGAGCGGCTTGCCGCGCGGCGGCTCAGCTAGAGGCGGGCCGAACAACTCGCGACGGACGGCGGCCTCGACGGTGGCGCGTGCCTCAACCCCGCTCATGCGCTGGCTCCAAAGCTGTTGCGAAGCGTCCGGGACTCGGCCAGAGCGGTGAGGCGGTCGGTAGCGCGGGTCATCCCGATATAGAGCAACGGCTCGAAGTTCAGCACGTTCGATTCGTCGAGGTCAGTTATGATCACGGCTGGCGCATCCAGCCCTTTGAACGCGTGGACCGTGGTGTAGCGCAACTGGCCGGGCCCGGGCGCCGAACCGTCCGCCGGCCGGAGGATCTGCCGTAGCCAAGGATCGGTGACCACCTCGGCAGCCGACCTGTTACGCAACGGGCTGAGCACGACAATCTCATCGAGCCCGTACCCGTCACTCCGCAGCGTGCGCACAGCGTCAGCAAGAACAGTTGACTGGTCTGCGCCGCGCTCGAAGAGCACAAACTCCGGATCAACGCCGTCGTCTGGCCTCCGAAAGCGCCGGTAGCCCGGAGACAGGCGGCTGAGTTTCTTCACAACTGTCCCGATACGCGGGAGGTTGCGACAGTTAACTGCCATGCTGCAGGTTACGAGGCCCGGGATGTGCTGCCGAAGGAGACCCCGCCCGTCACCGGCCTCGTAGATCGCTTGCCGCTCGAAGTCGCCGAATAACAGCACGCGGCCGCTCTTGAGCCCGCCCTTGACGAGCAAGTCGAGTACGTCAAGGACGGACTCGCGGGCTAGATCCTGGATCTCGTCGACGATCAAGAAGTCGCCTGCCTCTGCCTCGCCGTCTTCGAGCAGCGCCTCAATGACCTTGTCGGGCAGCTCGCGATCCCAAAACCCAGCGTCGGCATCTGCCGGTACCGCCACTCCGCCCAGCCGTACAGCTTCCTGATAGAAGGTCGCGGTACGCAGACCGGTGAGGCTTGCCGTCTCTCTCCTGAGATGCTGACCAAGCAAGCGGTTGAAACACAGCAAGCGACCAGTGTGGCCCAGTTCGGCTTCTCGCCGAGCTGCTTCGAGAGCGAGCCAGGTCTTGCCGGAGCCAGCCGGTCCGGTGAAGAGAACGGCACGGTTGTGCTGCATGTTGTCGAGGGCGTCGTATTGCTCGTCGGTGAATGCAGCCAGCTGTGTCTCGCGTCCGCGGCGGATGTCTCCGTGCACGAGAGCGGCCTCGAACTTCGGACGCAGTATCGTTGCAATTCTCATAGCGGTCGTGGCGTCGGGCCCGGTGCCCCCACGAGCGAAGCCCCCGATCTTGCTGGCTAGGTGTTTACCTCCGGCTGTGAGGACACGCAAAACAGCTGCGGCTGCATCCACGCGCAGATCTTCGGAATCGAGCAGCTGCCAGTCGTGCCACTCAGGGCTCCGCGGCAGCATGGTGCGGGCGCGCACATGGGTGAACCAGACCGCGTCGAGAATAGGCACCGAGCGCAGATCGACCCCGCGATTGATCATGTATTTGCGCAGACTCTGCATGGCCTCGCTGGCCTGTTGAAAGGGCCCTCGCGAAGTCGGTGACTGGTTGCCGAGTCTCCAACGCCCGTCGTCCATCCGCTTGACGGACGAGTGTGACTTCACCTCAACGACGAGAACGCCGCGTTCAGGCACGACTATTACGAAGTCGGTCTCACCCTGGACTTGTCGGACGTGCGAGGCGATGGCGAGCGAATGCAACACTATCCAGCCATCCGTGGCAGTGCTGGACGCGAGCGCGTTGAAGAGTGCCTTTTCGCCGGGTGGGGCGTCGGTCGGGCAGTATGGCGGCATCATTCGAGCCATTTCGCCCCCCGATCCTCGAACGGCACTCGTGCATCGTGCCGGGAGATGATCTCGGTATGCGGCGAGATTGCGAGTACCCTTGTCGCGATCACCCCTCGAAATCCTTCCGTACTCAGTTGTAGCCGGAGATTGCCGTCGCGATCTAGGGCGGTCATGTCCGCTACGCCGACGGCTTCCTCGAGCTGTTCGGCGATATTGGCGCTGGCCTGCGCCCGTTTACGTCGCAGGGCGGTCGCAAGTCCGTATGTGGGTTGCACCGGGATGCCGAGCCACTGGAGGAGCAGCTCGAAGTCACGGTCGTTCTGTGGGCGCGCGAGCGTCGGACCAGTCCAGGCGCGAATCCGATCGAGTGTGTGCACGCCGAGATCGGCGAGCTCGCGGGTGACCGTATCAAGACCTTCTAGGTCGAGCCGTCGCTGGAGCTCGTCCTTCCAGCATGCCTGGGAAGCTTCCGTTGCCGCTGCCTGGTCACCCAGGAGCTTGAGCGCTGCGGCGTAAAGTGCGTGCCGTTCGGTCTCGCCCATGCGCAGCAACAGATAGGTGCCTGAGCGCACAGCTTGCACATCGACATAGATGACCCGCTCGCCACCCGGCTGACTTGGGTCGACCGCGCGGATCCGCTCGCCGTCATCAAGCAGGATCGCGAAACCGCCGCTGAGCAGCACTCGCCACGCTGCCACTTCGTCGCTGCCTGGATCACGCTCGGGAACGCTTGGGGTGGACCACGCAGGCTGCGGCAGAAGTT
This sequence comes from Catenulispora rubra, assembly GCF_015356825.1. GTDB lineage: Bacteria > Actinomycetota > Actinomycetes > Streptomycetales > Catenulisporaceae > Catenulispora > Catenulispora rubra. Next base: position 21,890 of record NZ_JAACYW010000015.1, read on the forward strand.
CGTCTTCGGAAACGACGTGTTCAGTGAGGGCTGTATCCGCGACGGCGGAATTACCCACGGGAAACACGCGGCCCCGCACCTGCACTGCATGCTCGGCGGCAGTGGCTAGCGCCGAATGCGGGATTGAGTGATCTTCGAACCAGGCCGGGAATAGGTAGCTGACTGCCTCAGTCACTGGAGCTGTGACTAGCGGAGATGAGAAGAAGCGCGGTGGGCCCACTGCGAAGGCCTGCTCCGCCAGCAGCGGTTCGCGCAGTAATCGGCTGACGCTGTGCACGCGCACACCACGCGGCGCGAGCCAGCTCTCGAGCCCAGCGGCGGCGGCATTGTTCGCCGCGACGACCACGCAAGCCGAGGCGCCAACGTCCCGGATCGACTCAACGAGCGTAGTGGCGATCTCCGGATCATGTTCCACAACGCTACTCGCCGCGGCCGCAAGTTCCTCAAGCGCCTCCCGCACATGCCGCGCGACGGCCGTGCGTAACGCGGTCGCTTCGTCAGCCGTATCGCTTGCCGCCTGCCGCAACGCTGTATTGTGCTCCAGCGGCTGCGGTTGGGTAATCAGGCGCCACCTTAATGACTTGGCGGCACCGAGCAGCTGATCCCATGGGCCCGGGTAATCGTCGCGCACGAGCCCCAGCACGTGGCGTACGGCAGCATCCACGCGAGCGCCACACGGATCACCAACGGTGATGAGCTCGACGCCGCTCGCAACAAGGCCGGCTGACCTCGCATATCGGGCGTTCAGCCATTCGATCCTGTTCACAGCGACACCCAGAATCCCAGGGCCTCAGTGCCGGCTGGAGGCGGCCAGTGCAGGTCATGTTCGACGGACACCGGATTCCCTCTGCTGTTTCGATATTGCACTATCATCTCGGCCGCCGATTCGTCGGCGAGACTGCGATCCAGCACCGCGATCACAACCGGCGCCTCTATAGCGGGTAGGTACGTCGACGCGGTCCCGCCATCTAGGATGACGGCCCGTAGATCGCCGGGAAGTAGCAGATCATCTTCCAGTCTCGATGCGGCATACAGTTTAGTCGACCAGGTTGCGGCGTGTGAGTCTTCCGGCAGGAGGATCGTGGCGATCGGCTCGAGTTCGCCGCCACGCCCGAGGAAGGCTGTGGCGTCCTCGCGCAGCCAGCTGAGCGTACCGATCAGGGCGAGGTCAGCGGGCGGACGGCACATACGAGCCTCCCAGCCGTCTGCCAGGCCGGCCATTCGGGTGACTGCACCCGGCCGATCGAGCGGCCTCACACGCGGTCCGTCCAAGCTCGGCAGGACCGCGAGAGCCCTGATCCTTTCGAACGGCCACTGCGCGCTAAGGCGGATACGATCCAGCGCTGTGTCAACGCCATGAAAGAAGTCGGCGACTACCCTCGTGTCGGTCACCATCCGGACCGGGGTGCCGCGCTTGATCGACGCCGAGACCTCGCGAGCCGATTGCAGCCTCGGTGCAGGAGTTGCCAGCATCCAGCCGCAGCCGATGAGGGTTGCGGCGAGGTCGCGTGCCGGAACAGAGAGCGCGATGACCAGCTGACGGTCAGGATGCCTTTCGTGCCAGCGTGCGGCGCGGTGGCCGAGCATCACTAGACGCCCGATCCACGAAGCGGACGTAGCCGGTCCATGCCTGCTGTCGGAGAGTGATAATTGCACGGCAGAACGATTCGGCGTCGTACCCACGGCCACCCCCTCCCCTGGCTCGGCCGCCGGTAGCTGGAACTGAGAGGAGATTACGCGCTGAAGCCGATAGGTTTCCAGCTGTTGCCGAAGAAACCGTCATGCTGCCGCGCGCCGCACCTGTCTGGTGAATAATTGCGGCGTGATACCGGAGTTCGATGTCGACGTAGAGATCAACTACCACGCTGGGGCGTTGCTGACCGCGTTCAGTGGTGAGGACGTCGCCGGGGGTTTACCGATCACCACGGCTATTTCCCCATATGCCCGGTCGACTGGGCCCATGCCGAAGCGTGCGTGGATTGGGAAGCCAGCCTGCTGCGAGAGACCGCCGCGTCATTGGAGCGCGATGGGCCGAACTCGGTCATCGATGCGATCGCGGACGACGAAAATGACAGTGGATACATCCGGTACATGGAGCTCACCAGCGGCCTGGATCTTGGTGTCGTGGGGCTCGTGATGACGCTGGGAGCTGCAGGTGTGGCGACGTTCTACTCGTGCGCGAGCAGTCTGGACCGCCGTCATCACGCCCGTTTTCCTATGGTCGGCGCCGACCTGGATGCAGATCGTGCCGAGTTAATCTCGGAGCTGGTCAGACCGCATGCCTGCGGGATAGCGCAATCGGAGGGACTGCTCTACATCTACACGCGCACGGTTACCGCGCTACACGAGCTGGGGAGCGCGGTCCTTGAACGACGAGTCGACTTCGACCAGCTTGCTGCTCCGGCCTGGGCCGCAGAGCTCGGGGAGGCTCTCGTGCGGCTTAGTGATCCATGAGTCCGGCAGGCAGGCGGACGACGGTGGCGGGAGCAAAGGCGGCGGGCCGCGGCGCCCCGGCTGTGGAAGGCGCCACTGTCTGGGCACCTCCGGAGGGATCGTGGGCGTCGTCGGCGGCAGTGCGCAGGAACATGCAGGCCATTAAGAGCAGTGATACAGGGCCAGAGAAGGCGGTCCGCAGCCTGCTGCATGCCGATGGGCTTCGCTACCGTGTCGGCCGCCGGCCGCTGCCTGGCCTCCGACGCACGGCCGACATCGTATTCGGACCCACTAAAGTCGCTGTCTTCATCGACGGTTGCTACTGGCACGGTTGTCCTGACCACTACACGCTCCCGAAGACGAACAGCGGCTACTGGTCGCCAAAGATCGAGGGCAATCGGCTGCGTGATCGCGATACAGACGCCCGCCTCCTGGCTGCCGGGTGGCTGATCCTCCGTTTCTGGGAGCACGAGGACCCAGCGGTGTGCGCCGACAAGATTGCCGATGCTGTCAGGACTCGCCGCCGTCGTCGGCTAGGAGGAGGATGATCGCCGTCTCAACTGGTGTCTTCACCGGTCCGGTGCCAGAGGTTGGCCGCTGAGGCCGGGCCTTTGTGGCTGAACGGGTGAGCCGGTCGCGCTCAGTCGGTGGCGGGTGGAAGGATTCGGCAGATGCAAAGAGACGCGGTGGGAGACGCTGGTGGGTAGCGCGTTGGCGGATGGAGATCAGCTAGAGATGCTGGAGATTGTCGAGCGTGTCGACGAGCTGCTCGAAGTCACCCACCGCTCGGCGCCAGTCCGGCACCTGAGCGGCCCGGTCGCCGAGCTGGTCTGCTGCATCCTCGGACTGGTCGATGACAACCAGGCGCATCAGGAGGTATTCGAGAAGCTTGGCTCGCAGTATGCCGACGAGAAGGAGCTGTTGGCCGCATCCGAAACTGACGTCTCCGCCATACTGCGAGGAGCCGGGCTACCGCGCAGAAGCGCAGGCGTGATGCTGTCCGCAGTCGAGGGCGTGATGAAGCTCTGGTGGGCAGGCGACCCGCCACAAATGCAGTTGGTGGCGGGCGGCGCTGAGCAATCTCGCCAGGCGAGAATGAAGGCTCTGGCCGGTCTGCCGGGCATGGATGAAACGAGCGCCCAGCGCGTGCTTGCGGCTACTGATCAGCATGCGATTGTAGATGATCCCTTCTCCCGGGCGATCCTGCGCAGGCTGAATTTAGCACTCAAGACCGAATCCGATAGCAGGGCACTGGCACGTGTCGTTCCGGAGGCGATGCGTAAGCGGTTGCGGATCAATCTTGCGCGTCATTCCCGCGTTGTGTGCCGCGCGAGGGATCCTCTGTGCCATGCGTGCCCGCTTATCAGCTTCTGCCAAACGGGGCGCGAGAGCTTGAAACGCGACGAACGGCCGGTGGTCGTGGAGTTCTTTGGCGGTGCCGGGGGTTTGGCGGAGGGCTTTAGTGAATCCGGCTTTCGCATCGCTGTGGCAGTTGAATTAGACCGCGATGCCGCTCAGACGCATCGAGCCAACCATCCGGGAACTGTTGTACTTGAGCAGAACGCCCGTACGGTCACAGCCGCAGACATTCGCAGTGCCGCGCCCTGGATGGGGGAAGTGACGGCGGTGATCGGAGGGCCGCCGTGCCAGGGCTACTCTGTAGCCGGGAAACGTAATCCAGCGGACGAGAAAAACGACCTCTTCAAATTCCAAGTCGATATTGCTGCACAGCTGGGGGCTCAATTTGTTGTGATTGAGAACGTCCCCGGCATGAAGCAGGTCAAGGGGGTCAAATTTGCAGAACACGTAGTCGACCGGCTCCGCGAAAAGGGGTTTCGCACAACTTTCGCCCCGGTGCGGGCTAGCGACTATGGCGTTCCGCAACTCCGGCATCGGCTAATTTTCATCGCGCAGAGCAAGAAACTGCCCGGAAACCCGCCTCCAGTCCCGCTCGGTCCGTATTGCGGGTCCACGTACGATCCCTGCCGGTGTAAACGCCAGAAGGTGAGCACCGTGCTTGAACGCCTGGAGGGTCTGCCCCCGTACGAACCCGGGAAGATCGCCGAGTACGTCCCGGATGCCGCTGACTACGAGCCGCCGAAGCCCGGGCTCCCACTACTCAATGCCTCCACCATGGCGCACGGCCAGGCGGTCATCGACAAGATCGCGAAGATCGATGCCGGCAAGGGTCCGATCTCCTACCGCAGGCTGCACCCTGACCTGGCACGTACCATTGTGGCGGGACATCGGGCGTTGCCCGTCCATCCAATCCTCAACCGCACCATCAGCGTCCGCGAGGCCGCAAGGATCCAGGGTTTCCCCGACGACTACGTATTCTGCGGGAAGCGCGGCACGCAACCGCTGCAGGTGGCGAACGCAGTGCCGCCGGCGCTCGCAAAGACGATTGCGGACTCCCTAGTTGCGAGGCTCAACGGAGAGGAAGACCTTCCTCGCCATCATGGCGTGGACGTGTGCGGTCCAGCCGATCGCCCCCTTCTCGGTGAGGACTCTCGGGCATCGCGTCTCGCCACGTGATGAGCTGCCGCATCTGTGCCGCCGTGGATGTGACCATGGACAGCCCGGCGCCGACAGTGCTTGCACGACAGCCAGCTACGAATCGGGCCAGCGTGGCGGCCCCTGGAATAGGGTGAACAGTGTGAAATCCCGCGACGAGCTTCTGCAGGTCCTCGACGGCGTCTGCGCTGACGTGCGCGATAGTGCCATCGGCGAAGAGGAGGTTGCGGAACGAATCGTCTTAGTCGCATCAAGTGACGGGACGGTTGACGCCGCTACTGGTACCTCGACACACCGGGCCGGTGACGTCGTTGCTTTCGTCAACGATTCGGGAGTGCCGTTCGTTGAACAATCTGACGATCTCATTTCCCAAGTGGCGAGTTTGCAACCCGAGGCTGTATTGCTGGCCGGATCCGCGCTGACAGGACGGCCCGGGGCTGCCTTCCAGAAGGTCTTGGCGGTACAACTCTTTTCGGTGATCTACGACATCCGCATGGCAAGGATCGCCTCGGTTGAAGAGACGAACGGCGTGATCAGCGCTGTCGCGCCCTGGAAAGATGTCAAGGCGGGGCCCAGAGTATGGGCCGAACGGCTTTTACGGCCGAACACAAAGTAAAAAACTGTAGACAGGCGGGGGAGCCCGCAGGATTTGCCCACACGTCCAGAGGCCGTGATCCGGCGGGCAGGTTTACCGTGGGTCGAGCAGGCTGCGGGTTCCTGCCGCTGCCTCCGGCTTGGCCTGCAGCCTCGAGAGCGTCGCAGACTCCTCATACACCCCCTGTCGGTCACGACGTTGTGACTCGCCATTCGTAACCACACGAGCGGGGTGGCAAGGGTAGTGTCCGACGCTGTCCGGGTAGGCGGTGATAATGCCGGCGTCATCTCGACCGGTGTGAACGCGATCTCCACCGTGCAGCAGATTTCATAAATCGTGCTGGCACCGGCCCTTTCAGGACAACACTCGGGAACTGGGGATCAGCCTCTGCTCTCGAATGTCCCTCCAGCGCCCAAGACCTTCGTCGGACGGTCAGACGATGTCCGACGGGTCACAGCGGTACTTGCTACCGAGACGCCTAGGTTCTGCGTCCTCCATGGCTTGGGCGGAGTCGGTAAATCAACGCTGGCGTCGCATATCGCATCCTCACGCCCCGACACCGTCGTTCGGTGGTCGATCACAGCAGACTCGCTGCCCGCCATAGAGCACGGACTCGCACAGCTAGGACGGGAACTCGCGCCGACGCTGCCCGTTGCCTTGAACGGCGTGGGAACAGCCACCGACGAGATCTACCGCACACTTGCCCTGCAATGGCTCGAAAGCAGAAGTGAGTGGCTGATCGTTCTCGACAACCTAACGGGCTCTGATGGTATTCAGGCGATTCCTATGGCGGGCTTTGTCCGATGCGCGACTCAAGCAAAGCGTGTGTTCGGGCTCTGCGGGTTGCCAGCGCAGCGCGTCTCCGATTCGGCGAAGGTCCCGCTCGTGTTGGCCGTCGATGCACTTGGCGTAGGTACTCAACAGCATTTGCACGCTGTGGCCGGCCCATTCGGCGATCTGGGGCGCGCTGACTCCGGCATTTAGCCAGGTGGAGACGCAGGCATGTCGCAGGTCGTACGGCCGCTTACCGAGCGGGGAGTTGAACTGGGCATCCGTCAGAGTCGCCTTGCGGGCGCGAGACCAGATCGACGCGAACGAGCCGTACCTGATGTCTCCTCCATTGGCGCGCACGAAGAACCGACCGTCTTCGGCAGTGCCGAACTGTTCGACATGCCGACGCAGGTGCGCGACGAGCTCCGGGTGAGCCGGGACCGTTCGGCTTTCCTTCGCCGCTCGGTGTTTGAGTGCCTTCCTCGGCCCGCTGGTGCCGTCGTCGGTCCAGGCCGCTCCGGCGTATGGCGTGGACTCGGCGAAGCACAACTCGCCCCAGCCCTTGTCTGGCAAGACGCAGTCCTGGATGCGAAGCGCCAGTACCTCGGCAGGTCGCAGTCCAGCGAAGTACATCGCGGCGAAGAGCGCGACGTACCGCGGCCCGGTCCAGCCAATTTCAGCAACAGCGGCGATGAGCTCGCGAGCCTGGTCGGGGTTCACCACAACCCGGCGGTCGACGACGGTGGTACGGCGAGGCCGGGGTGTGCTGAGCCGTTCCAGGGGGTTGCGTTCCAGCAGGTCGAGCTCGATGGCGTAACGGATGGCACCGGTCAGCGCCTTCATTTTGTTCCGATGTGTGTTGACGGCGTATGGCTTGCCGTCCGGCGCGACGAGCGTGGCGGTGTAGACGTCACGTAGCGTACGAGCGTCGTTGAGCGCGCCCACTTTCAATGAGTGGGCCCGCACCCAGGCGACGGCCTCGGCGAATTCCGGCGACGGGGCGCCGGCCTCCCGGACAGTCCGGTTGAACGACCAGTTCAACAGTGCCTTGATACGAAGTTCCCGATCGGGTAGACGCTGTTGCCGCGAGGTCATCGCCGCTGTCACTGTGGCCAGAGCTGCCGCAAGGCTTCTGCGTGAACCAGGTTGTAGCGTCGGCCACTTCATGTCCATGAAGGCGACCGCATGGTCGTACCACGTAGTCTCGATGACCTGCTGCCGAACTTCCGTGACAGGCAGGCCGGAGTAGATGTCGAACGGCACTCCTCGACGAACGGCTTTGTTCAGCTCCGCACGCAGTCGAACCGCCACGGGCCTCGACTGATACGTCTTGCTGAAGATGCGGCCGTCGACCTTCCATCGGATGTTGTACGTCTTGCCTCTCACCCCGTCATACGTTTGCATCGCCCAGACGCGGACGTCGTTGGTTGTCGTCGTCACGACTGTTCTCCTCGCCCCGGTCAGCAGACCGTAAGAGTCTTCATCGCCCTCTGCCGCCGGCATCCTTCGCCGCCGACCGGCTCGTTGCATCCGGCCGCCGCGAGGGATGACCGATCCACTCTGTGGCCACTACTGCGCTGCTGTTCTGCCGCTCCCAAAGCCGTATCTCTTGGCGTCATCGAAGTCTTACGGCTCGTCGTTGTTGATGGGCCGCCGCCATGTGTGAGCGCTGATTGCGATGGCGAGAGACGGCGTGAGGTGCCGTGGATGCAGCCGACTCGTCGTCTGTCTCCTCGAGCACCAGGGCAATACGATGCCGGTCCCGTTCATGTTGGCCGTCGATGCACTTGGCGTAGGTGCTGAGCAGCATCTGGACGCTGTGGCCGGCCCATTCGGCAACCTGGGGCGCGGCCACGCCTGCGTTCAACCAAGTGGAGACGCAGGCGTGCCGAAGATCGTAGGGACGTTTCCCGAGTGGTGTCTCGAACTGGGCATCTGTGAGTACAGCCCTGCGCGCCCGGGACCAGATTCCGGCGAAGGATCCGTATCTGATGTCTCCGCCGTTTGCCCGGACGAACAGCCGTCCGTCCTCGGCGGTTCCGAAGCGTTCGATGTGGTTGCGAAGATGGGCTACGAGTTGGGGGTGAGCGGGCACGGTTCGGCTCTCGCTCGCATCCCGATGCTTCAGCGCCTTCCTGGGTCCGTTGGTTCCGTCATCGGTCCAGGCTGCACCTACATAAGGGGCGGACTCTGCGAAGCACAACTCGCCCCAGTCCCGCTCCGGCAGGACGCAGTCCTGGACACGCAAGGCCAGCGCCTCGGAGGGCCGCAGGCCAGCGAAGTAGACCGTCGCGAAGAACGCCACATAGCGCGGCCCAGTGCCTCCGAGGTCCTCCACGGCTGCAATCAGCCGGCGCGCCTGGCTTGGATTCACGACGACTCGGCGATCAACGGCAGTCGTCCTACGCGGCCGTGGCGTGCTCAGCCGCTCGAGGGGGTTCCGTTCAAGCAGCCCGAGTTCGATTGCGTAACGGATGGCGCCCGACAGTGCCTTTATCTTGTTCCTGTGTGTAGCGACGGCATACGGTTTCCCGTCAGCCGCGATGAGCGTCGCGTCGTAAGCTGCCCGCAGCGTCTGCGGATTGTTGAGCATGCTCACCTGCAGCGAATGCGTACGCGTCCATGCGACGGCCGAGGCATATTCAGACGGCGGGGCGCCAGCTGCCCTAGCTGTTCGGTTAAACGACCAGTTCAGCAGAGCTTTGAAACACAACTCCCGATCAGGACCGCCACGCTCGCGGCTGGTGAGTGCCAGGGTGACCGTGGCCATGGCCGTAGCGATGGTTCGACGGGATCCCGGCTGTAGGCTCGGCCACTTCATGTCGATGAAGGCCACCGCGTGGTCGTACCATGTCGCCTCGACAACCGCCTTGCAGGTTTCACTGATGGGCAAACCGGTGTAGATATCGAACGGCACTTCGCGTCGAACAGCGTTTCTTAACTCCGCGTGTCGCTGCAGGGCGGGCTGCTTTACCTTATAGGTCTTACAGAACGTTTGTCGGCTCACTCGCCACCGCACGGTGTAGGTCTTGCCTCGTGCGCCATCGTTGATCCGGATGCTCCAGACACGGACATCAGTCGTCTCTGCCAACGGGCTCACGCTTCTCTCGTATGTCGAGTCAATCGCATGGCATATTTGTCGGCATTTCTGGGCAATTCCCAATAGCCCGCGAGAGTGATTCGGCTAGGCCAGACAGGTACGCCATATTCGGCACGTCCCGCTAGGAACGCACAGCGCTCACGCCACCGGATTGTTGCTCGTCAGCTTCGACAGCCAGGCTGCGGCAACGATCGCTTCAGGCGTTTGCGGCGGCTTCGTGCGGCGCATGCTTGAGCACACCCAGGCCACCTCGAACCGCTGCACACATGGTGAGGCGTGGCCTCACCGATGGCCCGCGCTCAACCAGAGGTTGAGCGCGGCGGCGGAGTCACTCGGCTTCATCCTTGGCGACTTGGCTCTCATGGCGGTGAATCCGTGGGCTCGGACTCGATCACCCAGAGGGTTCCGGTTCCGCAATCGACGGCCAGTCCGTCGGCTGGCTCCAGGCTAGTTCGGATGAGACGCCGCCACTCGGTGCCGATCTTGGCAACAGGGTAGTGCTGGGAGCGCATATAGCGGTGAGTTCTTACTTGATTGTGGATCTCGCGTGCGCTCATCGACCAGTCGACGACGTTGAAGTCCTCCTCCATGAACCCGGCGTAGCTGCTCATCGACTCATCCTGCGGCGACCCCGGCTGCCCGGCCGCGGCGAGGCTCAGTGATGTCGTCAAGAGTTGCTTGATCACGGGCATGGCGTGTTGGCAGTAGCCGGCCCACGTGATGTCGTCGTCGAGCGGGATTCCGTCTTGTTGAGCGAGGATGGGCCCGGTGTCGAAGCTTTCGTCCATGCGGTGGACTGTCACTCCGCCGTTCGCGTCGCCGTTTCGGATTGCCCAGAGCATCGGTGCTGGGCCCCGGTACTTGGGCAGCATCGAGACGTGCACATTGAGTGCACCGAGCCTTGGGATCGCAAGAACGGACGCCGGCAGCTTCCAGGCGAAACCGAAGACGATCAGGAGATCGATTCGATGGCTTCGCAGGGCGCTTGCAAGCTGGTCGATGGTGCCAGGGAGGATGAAGTCCATTCTCGGAGGAAGAACCTGGAGGATTGAGGCGGTTGCCTGCTCCGCGTCTGTGAGGTTCGGTTGACCTGGCCTCAGCGAGCGACCGTAGCAGTAGACGACTGGTTCGAATCCGGATTCCTCGCAGGCTTCATGGATCGCGACAAATTCATCCTGCCCGGACGAGATGATGGCGACTCTCCGGCTGTCTGTCATGGCCGACGTGTCGACGACCACTTCAGCGGACTACGTAGTCGTCATGCGGAGTGGCCAGGGCCCACACCGCTTCAAAGGCCTCCGAACAGAGCCTCGCCACCTTCGGGTCTGAGGTCAGTTCGTTGCCAACCCAGCCGCCGTCACCGGTGAAATGATTGAACAGCGCCGTCGCGCCATCGAAGACCCAGAAGTCGTTGCCTGGCAGCGCAATCCCTGATGCTTGCGCTCGAGGCAGCCATCGGACTTGTTCGCCGGCTTCGATGTTCTGCGGAGTGCCGAAGTGTTCGAAACGAATGTATTCAGTGGCTGGTTCTGAGACGATTCTGGCACGTCGCAAGCTCACACCTCGACTGGCGGTTTTGCGCATCAGTTCCAGCCAATCCGCCTTGCTTTCAGCGTCATCGCGTGCGGTCCATTTACCGGCTCGCCATTTCGCGATGTCTTCCAACTCTTCTTGAACAGCGTAGTTATCGCGCATCTCCAGGTGGCAGGCCGTTCGCTGGCAGCCGTCGAAGAGCCGCGTCCAGCCTTCGAGGTCGAGAGACTCCATCAAGTCACCCTTCGGCAAGTCGTCGGACGGGACGCCAGTACGGACGGCCGTGCCTCCGCCACTGGCCGTGACGCCGACCGATAATACCCACGGCGACCTCGTCTGCGCGGGAACACGCGAGACGCGGCTCCGCTGGATGATCAGACGTCTTCAGGAAGGTATTCGAACAGAGATACGGGCACCCGGACGACCGCCTCGCCTTCGGGGATCGTCATCTGAGCCAGATCAGCGGGGTCGGAGACGATGTAGCCCTGGACGATGAAATCGCCGCTGTCCTCGTCCCGGTAGAACCGAGGCGAACCGCCCTGACCTGTGGATCCGCCAACGAATGAGATACGCACGGGAGCCCCGCTTCCGGGAGTGGACAGATTCTACTAGCATGACACTGCGATAAGAGCTTTGCGTCAACCCTCGTTAGGTGTCAAAGCGTGTTCACCAATGCTTAACCTGACTGACATGGAGTGCGCTTTGTGCGCTACTTGAGTCGTCTTGTGTGTCAAGAGTGGCGGGAGGGCCTCTAGCGAATGGACGGGGAATCGTCCGAGTCTGTGTCCGGGACGCGTTCAGAACTTTCCGGGTCAGCTGATAACGTTGTTCAGGCTCGTGATGTCAGTGGCGGTGTTCATTTTCACGTTCCACTCCGTGAAACCGCCTCGCGCCCCGCTCAACTACCGCCGGAAGTTCATGGTTTCGTCAATCGAGCCCGTGAGCTGAACACACTGGACGCCCTGCTGAGCAGCCAAACTGGCCAGCCTGGGGCCGCCCGCATGGCAGTGATCGTCGGTACGGCGGGCGTTGGAAAGACAGCTTTGGCAATACGGTGGTCGCACCTGGCCCGCACACAGTTCACCGACGGTCAGCTGTATGTGAACCTTCGTGGATACGACCCGGGGCTGCCGGCTACGGCGATGGACGTTCTGGGGCGCTTTCTCCAGGCTTTGGATATGCCTGTGGCGCGGATACCAGCCGGCGAGGAGGCTCGAATGGAGCTGTTCCGGTCCCTCGTAGCCGACAGATCAATCCTCGTCGTCTTGGACAATGCGGCCTCCGCTGAGCAACTCCGCCCGCTGCTTCCAGGTGGAGGAGCCTGCGCCGTACTAGTGACCAGTAGGAGCCGTATGTCCGGTTTAGTCGTCCGAGAAGGGGCACATCGTGTGAGTGTGGAGACGCTGTCGGAGGCGGAATCGATCGAACTGCTGCACAGAGTCCTGTCCGGCTACCGGGACGACGAGGATGACGATCTGCTCGAGCTATCGCGACTGTGCGCTCATCTGCCGCTGGCCTTGCGCATCGCTGCCGAGCGAGCAGCAGCACGGCCTCGCATGCCCCTGAGCGAGCTGATCGCCGACCTCCGGGACGAGGCAGGTCTTTGGGATGCGCTGTCGGCCGATGACGCGACCGAGTCTGAAGCGGTCAGGACCGTGTTCGCATGGTCATATCGAGCGCTGTCACCACAAGTGATGCGCGTCTTCCGGTTGCTGGGATCACATCCGGGCCCCGAGTTCGGAGTGGCGGCCGTTGCTGCTCTGGCTGCCGTCCATCCGACCGAGGCCCGAAGGGCGCTGGACACTCTGGCAGGTGCGCACCTGCTGGAGGAATGCGGGCACGATCGGTACCAGTTCCATGACCTGCTTCGCGCTTTCGCTATGGACCAAGCTCAGCATGAGGAGCCCGCCGACGAACTGGTCTCAGCCCAGCACCGTGTCCTTCGCTGGTATCTGCACTCGGCCGCGGAGGCCGGACGCAGCGCGACCGGCTCCTACACGCTTCCAGTAGAGCTAGAGCCGCTGCCGCACGGGGTGGCAGTGGCGACTTTCGACAGCCACAGAGCCGCTTTCGCTTGGTACGAGACAGAACGCGACAACCTCATGGTGGCAGTGCGGACGGCGCGTTCTCTCGGCATGCATCGTGTTGCCTGGCAGATCCCCGCTGTGCTGGCCATGATCATCGCAGATCGAGAACCCGGCTCGACGTGGTTGTCCACACAGGAGCTTGCCCTGGACTCCGCGCGAGAGATCGATGACCGCTACGGTGAGGCCATCACATTGGATGATCTCGGCATCGCCTGCCGTCACCTGTTCAAGCTTGGCCAGGCGGCTGGATACTTCGAAGCTGCGTCTACGACCTTTCGCGAGGTAGGCGATAGATCCGGCCAGGCCCGCGCTGTGAACGGACTTGGCGTCGTTCGCATCTTCGGACACCACCTCGACGACGCGCTCGATGACTTCCAGCAAGCGTTGGAAACCGCGCGCGAACTCAGCCATCGAGCCTTCATCGGCTTCTTCACTAGAAACGTCGGTTGGGCGCTTCTCGAACGTAGCGAACTGGACGCGGCTGAACGAACGCTTCGAGAGGCCACCCAGCTACTTCAGGACCTGGGCGAGCCGTTGGAAGTCGCCGAGTCGCTGACTCTGCTCGCCTCCGTATTGCGGCAGCAGGGACGCGCGCAAGAAGCGCGGGATGCCGCCGAGAGCGCCTTGCGGACCGCTGGCGAACTCGGCGGAAAGCTCTTCGAGGGACTCGCCTTGCTGGAACTAGGCCGGATCGCGATGGCGGATCCTGATGTGGGCGACGCGCTCGCGCGCCTACAGGAGGCTGCAGCGCTCTTCTGGCGGGTCGGACGCCTGGATCTTCAGGCTGTGGCATGGAATGCCACAGGCCAGGTGTATGTCATGGCAGGTCGCCCGGATGACGCCGCTCAATTCTGTCGCCGCGCCGTTGCCGCGCAGCGCGAGCGCGGCGATCGCTGGCAGCTCGCGCTTTCGTTAGCGAGCTTGGCTGATGCCGTCGAGCTAGGCGGCGCGTCGGCGGAGGCTCAAACTCATCGCAGCGAAGCAGCCAGCCTGCTCCGGGAATTCCCCGATCCGGAGGCTCGGGCTGTCCATGCCCGCGTGCTCAGCGCCATGGAGTCTTGACGACTGATGAGCGGACTTCCGCGTCCGGTAGTGGTCGCTTCATAGATCGGCGGTTTAGAAGGCGCAGGGGTCTGCGATGCGGTCAGTTGAATGTGATCGGCCCGGTCACATCCCGGGACCGCACCATGGGACCGTGCACTGTCCCTGAGACCGTGCTCGAAACATCGCCGGCCCCGGATACGACGATTATGGTGGCGGAGCGATGCCAGTTGCCCAAGTCGGAGGCAAGCGCCGGGTCGGAAGCAGCCGCGGTCGCCAATGAAGGACTCTGTCGGGGATCTTGTTCGGTGACGGTCTCCTGATTGGATCAATGCACTGCTATGGTCCGGATCTTCATGGCATGACAGGTTGTCGGATCCCAGGGTGGTGCAGATGTCGGTTCGTCCTCGTTCGGGTGCCGAGGTTCCGGAGTTGACCGTGCGGGTGGCTCGGGCGGCCAACCCGAAGGGGACCACCGCGATGTGGGTGCGGGATCGGCTCGAGGGCTTGTGGTCGGATGAGGACTTCGTCGGCTGGTATCCCCGCGACGGGCGGCCCGCCTGGTCTCCGGCGCAGCTGGCCACCGTGTGCGTGCTGCAGTTCCTGGACCACCTGTCCGACCGGCAAGCCGCCGAGGCTGTGCGCTGCCGGATCGACTACAAATACGCGCTGGGGCTGGAGCTGGAGGATCCCGGGTTCCATCACAGCGTGCTGAGCGACTTTCGTGATCGCCTGGCCGAGGACGGCCGGGCCGACCGGCTGCTCGACCTGATGCTGGCCCGGTTGAAGGAAGCCGGCCTGGTCAAGGCGCGCGGACGGCAGCGCACCGACTCCACCCGGGTGCTGTCCGCCGGACGGGAGCTCACTCGGCTGGAGCTGGTGACCGAGGCGGTGCGGGCGCTGCTGGAACACCTGGCCACGGCCGCGCCGCAGATCCTGGACGAGCTGGTGACGGCCGACTGGAGCCAACGCTATGGCCGGCAGGTACGGATGTGCAGCCAGCCCAGCCACCCGGTGGCCCGGCTCACCCAGGTCGGCGCCGACGCCGACGTACTGCTGGAACGGGTCTACGGCCGCTTCGGCGAGCAGATGCCGCCGCAAGCGGACGTGCTGCGTCGGCTGCTGATCCAGCACTTCCTGACCGACGCGCGTGGCAAGTTCCGGCCCCGCACCGAGCGCGACGGCCTGCCGCCGTCTCGGATCCGCATCCAATCGCCGTATGAGACCGAGGCCCGCTGGGTGCGCCGCGGCGACACCCGCTGGACCGGCTACCTCCTCCACGTCACCGAGACCTGCGACGAGGACCGGGTCAACGTCGTCACCGACGTGGCCACCTGGGTGTCGGAGGCCGACAGCCAGGCTCTGCCCGGCATCCACGGTCGGCTCAAGAAGCGCCGCCTGCTCCCGGCCGAGCACCTGGTGGACGGCGGTTACGCCTCCGGCGCCGGGCTGGCGGACGCCGACCGGAACTACAAGATCGCGCTGGTGGGGCCGATCCACAACAACAACTCCAAACAGGCCAAGGCCAAGGACGGGTTCGCCAAGGAGAACTTCATCATCGACTTCGACCGGCGCGAGGTCACCTGCCCGAACGGCAAGGTCAGCGGCAACTGGAACGAGATCCCGTCGATGGCCCCCTACACCGTGGTCCGGTTCGGCAAACGCCAGTGCGGACCCTGCCCGGAGAAGGCCAAATGCACCAGCGGCGAGGCTCGGACCATCAACTTCCTGCCCCGCCGGATCCACGAGCTCCAAGAGCGCAACCGCGACGACCAGCAGAACTCCGCCTGGCGCAGGCTCTACGCCCTGCGCAGCGGCACCGAGGGCACCATCGCCGAGTTCGCCGTCGGACACCGAGCCCGCCACTGCCGCTACCGCGGCCAGGCCAAGACGCACGTCCAGCACGTCCTGACCGCGATCGCGGTCAACATCGAACGGCTCAGCCAGCAAGAACCCGCCGACTCCGACTACCGGCCCCGGACGCCCACAGCCTTCCAGCAGTACCTCGACGCCCACGACCTACCCCGCCCGGTCTGGTGGCGCCAAGGAAAGTGACCTTGCGGCTCAAGATTCCCGACAGAGTCCTTCAATGGGTGCAGTTCGTCCTGAGGAACTGTCGATCGACGTCGGTGGCGCGACTGCTCGCGAAGGCTGACGGTTGTCGTTGCGCAGGACGAGCTTGTTGTTGCAGGTTGGCCACGGTCCGGTTGTGCAAGTCGGTTGATCCCGCGCTCAACCCGGTGCCGCCGGATATGGATCGCGCGAGCGAAGGCCGACGAGAATCAGTGGCTGCCCAAGCTATGTTTGACGACGCTAGCGCTGGCCGCTTCGAAGGCTGCTCGTGCCGTTTTGAAGCGAAGTTTGCGTGCGTCGAATTCGCCCGAGTCACTACTGCCGCCCCGCCAGTATTTGCCGAGCTCCTCGCCAGCATCTTCGAGCTCCTCCAGCGCCTGCCTGAGCCTGTTGTCAGCGCTCAGGATCCGCAGCCGCGCAACCGCAAGCCGGTCCGCCTGGAGGTCCCAACCGTCTACTCTGCCGACGAGGCCGAGTTCTTTCTCCTCCCAAAGACGGTTGGTGTAGTCGTGAGCGAGCGCAACTACCAGGGCGCACTGCTCCAGCAGAAGCTCTCCGCCGCGTCTCCTTGCTTCACTGCGTCTGGTCACCTGTTGTCCGACAAGCGCAATTGTGGCGCCGACGACAGCTGCAGCGAGAGTTATCCATGCGCTCATGCCAGTCACGATGGCGGTGGTCTCACCGACAAGCAACAAGCAAGGGGGCCGAGGACGGCCGTCCGCCACGACCCCGGCCGCCCTCCGGCCCCACTACTTCCCCCTCGACCACACCAGCTCGTACCAAGCGGCTACAGACCTCCCGAATGGTCACTCAACGAGAACTGCATCCGTCTCCAATGACTCGGCCAAGTCCGCGATCCCCACGGCGTCCGCCGGGTTCTCAAGCTCAAGCAGGACGTCCTTGCCAGCCTCGGACCAGTTCCTCCGCTTCTTAGCGATCCGGACCAACGCCGCCCAGCTCTGTCACCCGGCTTCCCCGGCGGCCGTATCCAGCACCTTCGATAGCCCCCCGGCCAGCATCTGCGCCGTAACGATCTCGATAGTGCAGTCCTCCGTTGACCCGTCCAATCCGAATACCGGATTGGATGTTTAATTGTCGGGTCTTCCCAGGGCGTACGGCACAGACACTTCCCACTGCCCTCGAGCCGCCAGTTGTTCTAAATTGGCGCTTTGATTGAGTCAGCGAACCGCCGATTGGTTGGGCCGTGGATGCTAGACGACGCCAGCCCCGAGCTGGATGGGGACCAAGTACGGATCATGGTTGTTGAACACCGAGTGCGGGTGATCCAGGCAACGCGACCCTTCGTGGTGTGCGCGGCCGTTGTCGCGGTGTTCACCGCCTTATTGATGGTTGAGCGCCTCGGTATGGCCGCTCAGCTTCCTGCATATCTGTACTTCGTTGTCGTCGGCGTGCCGTTGGCGACGATCGATGCCACGACAGGGAAGCTGCCAAACCGCTTGACGCTGCCCTCTTATCCGATCCTCGTCATCATGCTCAGCGCCGCCGAGATCGCGTCCCCGAACCAAGGATCGACGGTACGGGCAGCAACAGCTGGGGTTCTACTCGTGGCCTTGTTCATGGTGTCCGCGTTGGTGCGCGGAGTGGGGCTGGGCGATGTCAAGTTGGCTGGCGTGCTCGGCCTGGTCCTCGGCTTCCGAGGCTGGACGACGGTCTACATCGGCATGCTTGCGGCCTTCGCCCTCGCGGCAATCTTCATCGTCTTCAGCGGTTTCCGCCCAGGAAGTCGCGAACGCATCCCGCTGGGGCCGTTCTTGGTGGCGGGAGCTTTGATCGCTGTCCTTCTCTGAACCAGCCAGATGGATCTGTTGACCAGGCGGCACTTCGATTATCCCTATAGTTACCACTTTCGAGTGATATCAGCGTTTTGTTGCTTTCCTCACGTTTGCTGATGGACTGAAGTGGTCGTCATCAAGTTCTCGAGTCGGCGCGGCTCGCATGGACACCTGACTCGGGAGGATCGCTGTGGCGGGGAAGCATGTTGGTCATGCGGCTCTCGTCGTGTACGCCATGGTCACGGTACTGACCGCCGGCTGCGGTAACTCGACGAGGCCACCGTCGCCTACGCCAGCATCGGCGCCGACCTCCGTCCTGCCAACTGACCCGGCGTCTGTCGCGAGCCGAGATGCATTGGCTGCGTACGACGGGATGATGGCCGACTGGACGGCTGTGTCGAAGACTTCGAACTATCAGGATCCAACCCTGACACGCCATACCAGCGGCGATGCGCTGTCGAAACTCGTCCGAACCGTCGCCGCCGCACAGGCCGCGGGTGTCGTGAGCAAGGGCCAGCCCGTCGACAACCCACGAGTCGTGAAGTTGACGCCGCAGGGAGCTCCGACAGAGGCGATCTTGACCGACTGCGCTGACGGGTCCGCCTGGCTTCAGTACAGGACCGACGGGGCCAAGGTTCCTGGCGTCGGGGGTCGCCACGCGGCTGATGTGCAAGTTGATGACATTGACGGCGTGTGGAAAGTCACCAAGTTCGTGTTCCATCCTGCAGGTACATGCTGACCTCGGTGGGGGCGGTCGCGATGGCTCTCGCGACTGTGGTCTCGGCCCCTGTCCCTTCCCCGACGGCATCCGGCCCTGCTGGTGAGCAGTCCAAGTCTCCGGTCATCAGCGACACGTTTGCCGAGGTCAACTGCCAAAGCGCAGAGTGCGACCTGGGCGCGGGTTCCACGCCGGCCACCAGCGCCACTGCTGTGTCACCTGTGGCCCCAGGAACAGCGCAGACGCCGCGCCCCCTCTGTCAGTTCATGCCTGACCCGGACTTTGTGCCGCCGCCGACTATGAGCCCAGGTGACGCGCACAGGGGCGAAGCTGGTTCATGGATGTTGAGGCAGTGCTCCGGACCTGCAATGGACGTGATGGGCAGAGCCCCGATGCCGACGGTCGGTGAGGTCGTCTGGGTGCCGAAGGTGGCTCCCCTGACACCATCCGCCCTTGCCCAAGTCGCGTACAAGGAGCTGAAGCCTCCGACTCCGACACTGGTCTTGAGTCCCCCGAATACACGACCAGAACTGGTCGGGATGCCGCTATGGCTCTCGATCCCCGCTGCAACTTGGGCTCCGGTGACCGCAAACGCGTCGGCGGGCGGAGTCTCCGTGACCGCGACGGCAACGCCCGCGTCGGTGATGTGGTCGATGGGTGACGGCGGGAGCGTGACATGCCACGGACCGGGAACGCCCTTTCCGTCTGATCCATCGGCGCATCCCCCGCTGTTGTCCCCAACCTGTGGATACACCTATCCGCGGCCGTCGACGACTTTGCAGGGCGCGTCGTTCCCGGTCACCGCGACGGTGGATTGGCAGGTGGCGTGGTCTGGGACTGGGAACAGTGGCGGGACCTTCCCGAACCTGCGCACATCGTCTGGCACGCAGGTGCAGGTCACCGAGGTCCAGGCACTGGTCACCGGCGTCTCCAGTTGACGCGATCGACGACGAAGAACACACAGGACACGTATATGACCACGCAGACTACGCGCCCGGGCCAGGTTCCGCCCGGAAGCACCGCCCCCGATCCATCCCGCCAGGCAGGCAAGAAGCAGCTCAGGACGGGACTGTTGTCTGCCCCGCGCAGGATGCAGCTGCCGTGGGCGATCGGCGGCGGTCTGACGGTCGTCGCCACGACGGTCGGCTTTTCCACCGGGTCAGGACTCCTCAGTGAGAAGTCCCCCGTGCTCGTGGTAGCGGAACCGCTGGCCGCAGGCCAGACGATCACCTCCGATGTGCTGCGCACGATTCCTGTGGCTGCCGACGCAGGCGTGGGGACTATCGACGCTTCGCTCGCCTCGAAAGTGGTCGGACGGACGGCAGCCGTGCCGCTGACGCCGGGAACGCTGCTGAACGTTACGGACATCGGGAAGTCGACGTTTCCGCCTGCCGGTCAGGCCGAGCTGGCTGTGGCGCTTCGGGCCGGCGCCTACCCGCTGGATCTGGCGGCCGGTGACCGGGTTCAGGTCGTGGTCCCGAGCGACAGCCAACCTGCGACGCCGGCGACCAATCCTGCGACAGTCGCCCCCGCGCCGGTCCCGACGTATGCGGTGGTGACGAAGGTTGGTAGAGCCGACGGTCAGGGCGAGATGGTCGCCGATCTACTGATGGACCAGAACTCGATCCAGAAGGTCGCCTCGGCCAGCCCGACTGAAGTATCCCTTGCCGTACTGCCGCCATCAGCGGGCAACTGATGCTGTTCGCGGTGGGATCGTGGCGCGGCGCGCCGGGCGTGACGACGACCGCGCTCGCGCTCGCCGAATCCTGGCCTGGCCCGCAGAGCCCTGTGGTTCTGGAGTGTGATCCGCGCGGCGGTTCCGTGGCCTGCCGGTTTCTTATCCCTGGATCCCGGACGGTTGAAGCCCTGGCCAGCGCTGCCAGACACGGCGGCGATGCCCGGCTGCTGGCCGAGCACACTCGCACGACGTCAGCTGGAGCCGCCGTGGTGACGGCTCCGGAGGACGGCGAGCGGCTGCGTCCACTGATCGCGGCGTTGGCGAAGCCAGGCGGGCTGTTATCGACAGTCGCTGCGGACTCGGGGGCTGTCATGTTCGCTGACTGCGGGCGTTTGGACCCACGTGACGCCGAGACCCGGGCAGTACTAGCCTGCGCCGAGTCTCTGATCCTCGTGATCCGGCCGGTGGTCGAGCACGCCCTTGGACTCAAGGCTGTCCTCGGGCAGATCAGGGAGCTTCATCGGGACGTCGGGCTCGTATTGGTAGGCCCTGGTTACTCGTCGGCTGAGCTGACATGGCTGCTGGAACTGCCCGTTTGGGGCACGTTGCCACTGCTGCCAACAGGCACAACATCCCGGGCTGTGGAGCGGCTCCGACGCGACCGCACCCAGGCCGGGTTCCGAGAGGCCGCCGCCGGCGTTGCAGACGTGCTCATCGAACGAAGACTCGTCGCTGGCTCTGCTCCGCACGCCGTCCGCATGGCCGAAGAAGTGGGAGCTTCCGCGTGACCGAGATCAATCTCAAGTCGGAAGCCGGGATCGGCTCGCAGATCGCCACCGCCGTCGGCATCCGACTGGCCGAGCTGTGTCAGGAAGAGGAGGAACTCGCGGGGCGACCGGTCCCCGAGCTCCGCCAACGGGAGATTGTCGCCGCGATCACCGAGGACGAACTCGCGGCGCACGCCAAGCGGTCGTTGTCGGTCGGGGCACAATACCTGGACGCCGAGGCTGAGGGGCGGATCGCTGGGCAGGTGGTCGACGTGCTATTCGGCCATGGCGGATTCCAGCCGTATCTAGATGATCTGTCCATTGAGAATATCAACTGCAATGGGTGCGACAACGTCCGTCTGAGGTTTTCCGACGGCCGACGGGCGGAAGGAAAGACGCCGGTCGCGGCCTCGGATGGCGAGCTGATCGAGCTGATCCGCATGCTCGCGGCTCAGCCGGGCGCCGAGGAGAGACGGTTCGACCGGGAACAACCGAGCATCAACCTCAAGCTGGGAGACGGCTCGCGGTTGTTCGCCGCGATGGGCGTATGCGACCGGCCAACAGTCTCCATCAGACGTCACCGTTTCCCTGACGCAACGCTCGCCACGCTCCGAGATCTGGGCACGCTCGACGACGCGTTGTACGAGTTCCTGCGGGCCGCCGTCCGCGCGAAGCTCAATATTCTCATTTCCGGCGGACCGGGTTTAGGCAAGACGACCATGCTGCGCGCGCTCGCCTCAGCGATCCCGCCGGACGAGCGGCTGATCACCATCGAAGACGTCTATGAACTCGGGCTATACGATCCGGAGCGGCATCCCGACGTCACTGCGTACCAGGTCAAGTACCCGAATACCCAAAACGTCGGCGGTATCAATCAGGCCGAGTTGGTGCGGATGGCGCTGCGCGGCTCGCCCGACCGCGTAATCCTCGGGGAGATCCGGGGCGAGGAAGTCGTATCGGTATGCAACGTGATGTCACAAGGTATTGATGGCAGCATGGCCACGATTCACGCCTCGGATTCACGGGGTGCCTTCGGAAAGCTCGCCTCCTATGCTGCACAGGCTCCCGAGCGGTTGTCGTCGGCATCCACGGCTTTGATGGTCGCCAACTCGGTCCATCTGGTGATCCAGCTGAAGTGGTCCAAGGGCAGGGACGAGGACAAGGTCCGGGTGGTGTCGTCGATCCGGGAGGTCACGAACGCTCGCGGCGAGGACGTCGTGTCGAACGAGATCTTCAAACAGCGTTCGGACCGACGCGGGGTGTTCAACGTTGCTCCGAGCGAGGAGAAGCTGGAGTTGTTGGAGGAGGCCGGATTCGACTCCGCGTGGTTCAACGTCCCGGCATGGGTATCGTGAACGGCCTGTTCGGCGCGTTGTGCGGGGCGGGGTTCGGGATCGGTGTGCTGATGGTCCGCCACGCCTTCCGGCCCAAGGCGTCCCGCAGCCGTACAAGCCCACAGCTGGCTGTGAAATTCGACCTGCGTCCACTGCTCTTCAAATGGCGCAGGCTTCTTCTCTGCCTGGCAGCTGGGATCGCCGCCGTCGCCGCCACCGGCTGGCCGGTGGCGGCAGTGTTGGCTGCCGCCGGGTGCTGGTGGCTTCCGGCTGTGCTCGGGCCAGACAGGGAATCCGAGCGGATCATCGCTCGCACCGAAGGCTGCGCCGGGTTTGCCGAGATGCTCCGGGACACTCTGTCGGCGGCTTCCGGGCTGACTGAGGCAGCACTCGCTGCGTCTTCTGTACCGCCGAAAGCGATCGAGGTACCACTACGCACTCTGCACAGCGACCTCCGGCACGGCGTGAAAGTCACCGAGGCACTCGGGAAGCTGGCCGACACGCTGGTCGATCCGATCGCGGACCTGATCTGTGCCACTCTGATCCACGCAAATGGAAGGCCGTCGCGTAACCTGCCTGCCACGCTCACCGCGCTCGCCTCCGAAGCCCGCGACCAGGCGCTGGCCATGCGCAAGACGGTGGCCGCCCGTGCCCAGATCCGCACCGCCGTCCGCGTGATCACCGCGGTCATTCTCGGCATCACGATCCTGCTGCTGGTCACCGACTCCGCCTATCTCGATCCGTTCTCCACCGCAGCTGGGCAACTTGATCTCGCGGTCGCCGGCGGAATCTTCGCTGCCGGATTCGCCTGGTTGATCCGCATCGCCCGTCCGGCCTCCGTGCCCAGGTTCCTGACCCGGCTGGATGCACTGAATCAGGCCCCAAAGTCAGACGATTTGCCGCCTACGATCCCACCCCGGCCCCGGGCCGCACGAGACACGGAGGCGACGCATTGATCGCGATGCTGTGGGGCGCCGGGTTCGGCCTCGGGCTGACGGCCCTCATCTACGGGATCCGGCCTCCGGCCATCGGCCTGGCCGAGGCCGAACGGATCCTCGCCAGCGAGACTCCTGCCGACACGCCGACTCCAGCCGCCTCCGCGCGGCCCGGCCTGGAGCATCGACTGACTGCCCCGGTGATCCGGGTGCTGTCAGCGTTCGGCCTGCCAGGCGACCGGCTCATGATCGACCTGGCGCTGACCGGCCAGGACCCCGAGACGTTCCTGACCAAGAAGGTCACCGCCGCCGTTGCCGGATTGCTCATGCCAGCCTTGTTCCAGCTGATGCTCACCGCCGGCGGCGTCGGACTGTCGAACCCAGTCGTGGTCGGCATGGGCCTGGTGCTCGGCGCGACTTTGTTCCTCGTCCCCGACTTCGACACCCGTGCCAGAGCCCGCACTGCGCGGGCCGAGTCCCGCGCCGCGCTGGGCGCGCTGTTGTCGTTCGCCTCCACCAGCCTGCAGTCCGGAGACGGCATCGAGGAAGCCCTGGCCAGCGCAGCCGCGATCGGCTATGGGCCGAGCTTCGCCCGCTTCCGTGCCGCCGCCACGAAATCGAGGCTGGCGCGACGCTCGATCTGGGACTGCTACGGCGAACTCGGCGACGAGATCGGCCTTCCAGAACTCTCCGAACTCGGTGCCTCGATCAGACTGGCTGGGGCCGAAGGCGCACGCATCGCCGACTCTCTGACAGCCAAGTCCGCAGCGTTGCGCGGACGCCTCCAGGCCGAAAACGAAGGTCAGACAGCCTCAGCCACCGAGATGATGCACATTCCGGTTGGCCTGATGCTCTTCGCGTTCCTCCTGATCCTCGGCTTTCCATCTGTCTACCGGATCATGACCACCTTTCAGTAACCGCCTGCCATCCCCCAAGAGAATGGAGCACCCTGAAGATGATGTACCGCCTGGCCGCGGCCTACGCCGTCCGTGTCTCGACACTGCGGGAACGCGCTAGCAGTCAACTCGAACGCATCGCTCAGTCCGACCCCGAAGCCGGTGACGCACTGCAGACAGCCATCATCACCGCAGCCTTTGCGCTGATCGCCATCGGGGTCGTGACGATCATCGGTAATGCCGTGATCGCTAAGGCCCACAGCATCAGCCTCGACACCCCGAACCTCAACAATAATCCGTGACCCGCTCGCAGAAGATTCCGCTGACTAGGTCCGGTCGTGCCCTGAAGTCTCGAGCCGCCGACGACGGCTCATCGATGGTAGAGATGGTCGTGATCACACCGGTGATGATGCTCGTGCTCATGGTGATCGTGCAGTTTGCGGCGTACTTCTGCGCCCTGCACGTCGCCCAGGCCGCCGCCGCGCAGGCGGCGGCCGGCACCAGCAGCGAGCACGGCCATACCGACGACGGGACATCGGAAGCGCACCGGATTTTGGGAGCTGTCGGGGCTGGTTTTCTCACCGCCACCGACGTCGCGGTCACTCGGACCGCGACACTCACGACGGTGCGGATCTCCGGCGCCGTTGTGACGGTCGTGCCGTTCCTCCACCTGAAGGTCTCCTCGGTCGCGCGTACTCCGAACGAGGCCCTGACCACCGCCGCCGCATCATGACGTCGCGGGACCGTGAGGAGGGCAGCGCGGCCGTCGAAATGGTCGTCGCCACTCCTTTGTTGATACTGGTGGTGCTGTTCACCGTCGGTCTGGGGCGCGTAACCGAGGCCCAGATGCTGGCCGAGACCGCCGCCGGCTCAGCTGCGCGAGCTGCGTCGCTGGCCCGCAGCGCGGACCAGGCCGTCGTCGCTGCGCACGCGACGGTGCAGGCCAACAGCAGCGTGTCGTGCCCGAACCCGAATGTCATCGTCGACACTTCCGCATTCCGCCCAGGTGGCACTGTCGCAGTGACAGTGGATTGCCATCCGCGGCTCGCAGACATTACCGGCGTCGGCTTCCCAGGGACAGTGCAGATCAGCGAGCGGATGGTGTCCGGGATCGACACCTGGCGTCAGTCGGACGCTCCGTGATCCGCGCGCTGAGATCCCAAGACCCGGAGAATGGATCGGTGACGGCGTTCATCGTCGTCGTGTTCGCTGCGCTATTGCTGTTCACCGGTCTTGTCGGCGACGGCGGATCCGCTCTGGCGACGCGGGTTCGGGCGCTGGACGAGGCGTCTGAGGCCGCTCGCGCCGGAGCCGAACAGCTCGATGTCGGGATCTTCCACCGCACTGGGACACGCGTCCTGGACGAGACTGCCGCCACCGCGGCGGCCAAGCAGTACTTGGCGGCTACTGGTGACAGCGGAACCGTCACGTCGACCACTGATGCCGTCACCGTCACCGTCGCCGCTTCGCACCACACCTGGCTGCTTGAGCTGATCGGCATGAGCACCATGACAATGCACGCCGCCGCCACCGCGCACCCGGAATCCGCCAACTCCTGAGTCCAACCCGGCGGCATGCATATTGATCGGCCGCAGGGTCACGGAACACTCCAGCTTGTGCGCCCAAACGATCAGCGCAATCGGTCTCGGAGGTACGCGAGCGTGCTCCCATCGTTGGATCGAGTCCCGACTGACGCCGACCAGTAGACCGAGTTCTTTCTGTGTCAGCCGCCAGGTCAGTCGATGGTTCTTTAGAGGCACCGCCAGTCGCCGTCTCTGGAAGGCCTCCCAGGTCTCGCGAGTCTGCGGGCGTGGTGGTCCTTCCCGCAGCTCGTTGTCCCGACCGACGATCACCAGACGTTGGCCGAGCTCGCGCGACCACTGCATCAGATGTTCCAAGGTCGGCTCCATGAGCCCGGTCTCCCACTCGGAAATCGCTCTTCCCCGAACCGGCAAGCCCGACGACAGGGCGTTCTGGGAAAGCCCGGCATCCTGTCGTACAGATCGCAGACCACTGACGATCCACGCGAGGTTCTCTTTCGCCCGAGCGTCAACTTGCAGCGTCATGCGCGCTCCCGCTCCTGCGCACCGTCCGTGAAAACTCCCAGGCACCGTTCACGCAGGGATCTCCCGGGGCTTCAAAATCTCGACCCATACCGCGCGGCCGGCCTGGTCCCCGAGCACGCCCCATTGCGACGACACCGCCGCGACGAGTGCCAAGCCTCGTCCGGCTTCGACCTCGTCGCCGAAGGCGTCGAGGTCATCGATACTCTCGATCGGTTTCGGCTCGCAGACGTGCAGCTCCCTTGGCCCGCCGGCATCATCCACGCGGACCTGCCATCGGTTGGGGAATGTTGCAAGATGCAGCGTGAACTGCCCGCCAGGCTCGCCGCTGTCACTGTGCCGGACAGCGTTGCCAGCCAGCTCTGAGGCGACCAGTTCCACCAGATCGGCACCTTTGTAGTCGCCGATCACCTTGCGCGTGAACTTCCTTACTTCGGAGACGTGTTCAGGACGCCCGTCGAAGGTCTTGGACCAGTAGGACACCGCTCACCCTCCGGTCCCGGTGCCGCTGCGACGGTCCAACTCGTCCGACGCGTCCTCGATGTGCCGACAGACGACCACTGCGGCGGGGCCGGGCTCGACTTTCTGTTCGTGCATCACCAGGCAAAGCAGCGCAGCTTTCAAGCCCCGGAAGTGGCCGCTCCACTCGGCGAGCTCTTTCTCCGTTCGCGGATTGAGTGCCTTCGGCTCCCTGCCCATGACTGCGACGAGGTGCAGCAGCACGCCGTAACTGTCCGTGTGCCCCTCTTGCATGACTCGGCTGAGGATCGAGGCCTTCGCGCTTTCACACTTTGGGGGCTCTGCGGTGAGCGGACCGTCGAAAGGTTCGTCGATGCTGGTCAGGTCCACGATGTCCTCCCGTGTTTCTATTTGGACCGACGCGATCTGCGTCGAAATGAGCACACCGCGTTACCGGGCGAGGAACAATGACGATGACCGATTCCTAGGCGATTCCTTTTCCGGCAAGGGCGGCATCATGACGGAAGAGCTGCGAGCCGAACTACGGGCCGCGCGGCGACGTTCGGGGCTGGCCTTCAACGTGTTCGCGCGTGCAGCGGGATACTCCGAGAGCCACCTGCGCAACGTGGAGAACGGGACGAAGCCCGCTACTCGCGACGTCGCCAGGGCTTACGACCGGGTCTTGGCGACTGGCGGCGTATTTGGCGCAATGGTCGACGGAGCGACTACGCAGCAGGCACCATGGAACCGTCAGGGGGCCTTCGCGGCCCTGACGGAAATGGCAGATGGAGGCGGTTTGGACCGTCGGCACTTCGTCGTGACAACGGGTACGGCGCTGACAGCGTTGATCGGGCAATGGTCTGCGGCTGTCGAAGCGCAGGCCGCGCCAGCTGCGGCGAGCAGCACGCAACCAGTCGCGCCGCCACGACTACTCGGTCATATCGAGAAGCGGCTCGATTATTTGAGGCACCTCGATGACGAGTTCGGCAGTGGCGATATTGCGCGCTATGCGCGCAGCGAGCTCGCGATGATCGTCCAACTCCTCAGAGCCGGCCGGCTGAACGGCAGCACCGAAGACCGCGCCTACAGCCTGGCGAGCGAGGCGGCCCGGCAGGTCGCATGGACCATGTTCGACTCCGGTCGGCACGCATCAGCAGAACGATTCTTCGAAACCTCACTCCGTGCCTCGGCTACCGCAGGGGACGCGGTAGCCGGGGCGTATGCCATGTCGTTCATGGCAATTCAGCACTACACGGCAGGTAACCCGCAAAATGCGGTCAGTCTGATGGACACAGCGGAGACGTCGGTATCGGGAAACGCCACGCCGAAGATGCGCGCCATGCTGGCCTCCCGTAAGGCACGCGCCCTGTCCAAAACCAACGACCCTCGCGGAAACGCCCGAGCGCTGGAGGCTGCCCGCAAGCTGCTGGACAGGGGCCCGCACGACGATGATCCGCCGTTCCTGTACTGGGTCACCAGAGGCGAGGTAGAGATGATCGCTGGCTCGTCGGCGTTGGAGATGAACGACCCCGCCAAGGCTCTGCGTTGTTTCAGCGCCGCTGTTCAAGCCGACTACCCCGGAGACGTCCAGTACCCACGTACCCACGCCATCTACCTAGCCCGTGCGGCCGAGGCTCATCTGGCGATGCATGACCTCGACGCCGCCGTGGTGCAGGCCCGGCATGCGGCCCGCTGCCTAGGCTCGGTTGATTCAGCCCGCTCGTCTTCGACGATGGTCGGGCTGCGTCGCAAGCTGGCAGTGCATACTACGAATGCTGCGGTAAGGGAGTTCCTACAGGTCGGGTAGCCCGAACAGCATCCGGAGCCTCTGTGCGACCACCCGTTCGTCCAGCGAGAACACGATCGTCATCCCTAGATCGGACGCGGTCTGAAGGTTTTCCTCGGAGTCGTCGACGAACACGCACTGATCAGCGGTCAGCCCAAGTCGTTCCAGGGCGAGCCGGAAAATCGCGGGATCCGGCTTGCGCATGCCGTGCTCGCCCGACAGCACGACCTCATCGAAATTGCCGCGCAGATCGTACGGCGCGTACGGGTCGTACGGCTGACGTCCCATGGAGTTCGACAGCACTGCTGTCCTGATACCTGCTGCTCGCGCTTGTTTGGCTACCTTCAGTACGTCATGAGCCGGGTACAGGTCCCAGCACATGCGTTCCATGAGGTTGTCCGGCTCGGCACCGATCAGCGGAGCGAACCCTGTGTTCCAGGCCGTCTGATCGATCTCGCCCAGCTCCAGCCTTCGATAGAGCTCCTGCCCGCGCGGGTCGGACCATGCGCGGAGGAACGCCGAGGGATGCAGCTTTTCCCGTAGTACGAACTGTGCGGTGACCTCGACCATGTTCGACGTCAGGACGCCGAAGAAGTCGAGAATGAGGCCGTTGAACCGTCGCGCGCTCATGAAGTCACCCTATGGGGACAGTGGCTCTTGCGGCAGTGCCGTCGCTATTGGAACGCCGACCACGTCCTTTACCGAGTGCTCGGTGCTGCACCCGTGCTCGGCTCGACCCGAGGTTTGAAATGGCCCGGATGCGGCGGCCTGCGGTGATCCTGGGTCCGGCCGGTCATGTCGGCCAGGTGCTCCATCTGCCGGCCAATCACCTGCTCAAAGGCGCGGGTGTAAGTCTCACGGCTGACGCCGCTGATACTTACCAGCGTGTGGTCGATGTCCCAGAGGATGAGGATCGGCGTATGGGGGGCCATACAGGGATGGTGGCACGGACGAGAGAGTTCAGATGGATCCATCAAACCAACAGGCTTGGTGACTCCGAGCTGTCCCACGGCGGGCTACGGAGGATCACTTGCATTAAGGCATTGAGATAAATGGCACTGTCAACAAGCTTCTCGGCTTCTTCGACCGAAACATCACGCTGGCCGTGGACGAGCATGTTCCGGGCGCGTCGAAGGTCCTCAAGTGCTCGGAGGGCGTGCTCGTCAAACCGGCCTGAATCTCGTAGCGCCTCAAGTGCTCGATGGTAGGCCGGAGCTCTCGCTGGGCTTCGCTGACTGAGGCCAGCTACATCGGCAATGGTGCTCTCAAGCTTGGCCCATGCTTTGATCACGTGCATGGAGGCGGCGTCGTTGGCTGAGACCAGTTGGCTAACGCGCGGTGCGCTCATCCCCAGCATCTGCGCCAGATCGCGGTATGACTTGCCTCGCACGTACAGCTCGGCGAGTGAGCGCGACCGAATCTCAGCCAGTTGGTCGATCTCTGTCTGGAGCTGGCTGATTCCATCAGTGGCCTTTTGGAACAGCTCCAGAGGGTCGTCAATGTCGTGCAGATCATCGGCCGTGATCATGTTTCCTCCTTGCTGATCTTGCCCTTGGCTGCCACACTGAAGGTTCCGGTAGGACGGAACCAAAGGCTCAAAAGCCTGCCCGGGGGACCACTTCAACTAGTGGTCCCCCGTTTGCGTGCGGCACGGAGGCTGAGGGATTCGAACCCTCGGGCCAGCTTCCGGTAGGACGGAACCAGCCACCGACTCCTAAGGTCGGCGCAATAGGCCGCTCTGCCAAACCTCCAGCGAAACCAACCTTAGCAACCCCCGGCTACCGCTGTCAACCCCCCCTATACGACGTCTAGGCCCTATTGGGCCGCTTTGGCGACGCGGGGACCATCGACGCTGGAAGCTTCGCCCGCAGCAACGCGGCCCTTCTGGGGACGCGGGCTCGACCGCCGAGCAGTTGGGTGAGCGTCAACTTGAGTCTGGAACATGTGTGACGTCGAAACTGCCTGCACTGGGCTAACCCTCGCGCGTACCGTTAGTGCATGGTTGAGGATGGCGATCTCATAACTGAGCCGGACATATGTTCTCCACTGACCGTTACGGCGATGCCCTGGACGTTCTCGCAGCGCCATCCCCTCGACACGAATGACTTCGTCAGCGAGGCTGAGCGCCGCGGTTGCAAGCTGGACCTTTCGACTCTTCGCGAGCTGTACCGGCACGGACTCCTGGCGCCGTTCGTGGTGGTCCGCGACAGCCATTGCTCCGATCCGATTCCGTTGACTGAGGCTGAAGAGCGGCGAGGCTGGAACAGTACGCGGCTTGGGCAACTGTATGGCGCGCGAGCCGCCGGCAAGCTGCTTGATCTCTCGGCGACGCCGTTCAATCCGAGGTTGCCGTTCGACCGTACGAAGGCGGACCCCCGCAGATGGTGGAACGGCCTGATCTACACCTGGTACCAGTTGGCGGCCTTGCCAGAGCTGCTATCACTCCTGGAACAGCGTCGATATTCGCTTCGCGGCAACGTGAAGCGGGCGCGGGTTCCCGATCCCAATAAATACTTCGTGCAGCACATGGCACGGTTCTGGCGCGTTGCCGTGGCAGCGACAGCGCTTGAAGCGCGCTACCTGCCGAGCCTCGACCCGGAATGGATCCAACTCTCGAACACTGAGATCGAGGACTGGGAACGCTACCGCAGCAACTTTGACCCTGTGGCGATGAGCGAGTTGCTTGGCTACCCGGCCGCCCAGATTCGTCAGGATGCGGATCAGTTGCTGCTAAGGGCCCGGCATATTGATCCGATGGGCGACGAGTGGAGCCGCCTCGTTCGCCGGGCACCTGCGAGCTCGCACAAAGGCCTCAAGAACGCCGCCTTGTCAGCAATGGATCTACGCGTGACGGCGGAGATCTTGGTCCGGTTCTACGAGGACCTTGCCAGTCACGGACTTGCCGAGCCGCTGCCTGAAATCGACCCCCGTAGCGGGTGGTGGTTCATGCATGAGCGTTTGAGCTTCCGTCGAGACACGCTCGACAAAAACCTCATGGACTTGGGGATCTCACCTCATCCGCGGGTTGTGCTTGCGGTTGAAGGCGACACAGAGGAGTCGCATGTCCCGAAGATCCTGAAGCTACTCGAGTACTCGGATGCGCCAGAGCTCATTCGAGTACTGAATCTCGGTGGGACGAAGCGCGACATCCAGAAGCTCGCGGTGCTTGCCGCAGCCCCTCTCGTAAGCCACAAAGGTGTAGATGGTGATCGGGAGTTCTGGTGGCTGATCAAGCCACCGACTTGTTTCATGGTGGCCGCTGATCCTGAGAATTTTTTCGCGCCGAACAAGGTCGCCGAAACGCGCAACAAGGCGATCGAGGAGATCAGAAAGACTCTTCGGGATCAGAAAATCAAGGCAGACGACTCAGAGATTCAGGCGCTTCTGGAGATATACACCTGGAACCAGTCCTGCTACGAGTTCGCCCACTTCAGCGATGATGAGCTTGCAGACGGGATTATGGCGGTACACCGGACCTGCGATGGGTGGTCACGCGCTGAACTCGTTGCCGCGCTCGCATACTGGCGCAACAGAAAAGAAGACGTCAAGCGCGTGTGGGAGAGTGGCAAATGGGACGCCCAACTTGGTAAACCTAGCGGTAAGTGGGAGTATGCCGTGAGTAAGACAAAGCTCGCTGAAGCGTTGTGGCCTGCTTTGGAACGTAAGATCCGGGTGGCGATCACCGACGAGGCGGAACCATTTCCCGAGATTGTGACGGTGGTGCAGCGAGCTCACCACCGCGCGCAAACCTGGCGATATAGATCATTTGTGCTGCCGGCCGAGCCATCGGACAGCACTCTACAGTAAGATCATATCCAGCCTAATGGTAGAGTTCGGAGTCGACAAAACTGCGACGAATTTGAGCCCTCGGTTCACTATTTCGAATGATCCCAGACGTTCGCCATGACCGCACGGGCATGATTGAGAGTGGCCATCCATAGGCGTCCTCGGTTGGTCCGGACTTTATGGTGCGCGCTGTCTAGGGCCTGCCGGTCCATTTTGAATGGGCTTCTAACCGCTGGCGACGCCCGCGAACCGTGGGGGTGCCTCCTGAAGTATCTCGAGCTGCTTGGCGATGGCTGTCCGGCTGAATGTGGTCACCCTGGGTAGCGCGGCCTCCTGGTCCAGGTTGACACATTAGTGTGATACTCAGGGGGGGCAGCAGTGATTTTTCAAAACAGATTTCGCGTCCCATGTGACCAGCCGCCCGGCGAACTGTGTACTTGAGCCAGCGGGCCCGGCGGCTTCTAGGCGCCAGGCCCCGGGTCACACAGAACCGCAGCAATCACGCACGGTTGGACGCCCCATGGGTTACCTCAGGACGACACGTATTCGCTTCCCAATGCGACGACCTGCACTTTTGTACACTGATGCGGGTTCCGTCCACGCGATCTTCCGGGGATTCCGCATGCCGAACAACCTGCCAGTCCGCGCGACGAACCTCATTCTCCGGGCGTGCCATAGGCGTGAGATCCGCTGCGTCATCGAGACCGACCGGGTTCCTGGGAATGGCGTTCTCCGGTGCGTGGCTCACTCACCTGACTCCGCTCATCGCCGTGCCGCCGTCGTTGACGAAGCTGACCAAGACCAGCTGCCACGAACCCGTGCTATCGGATACGGAAAGGCTCTGATGTGAGAGCGCTTCTTCGCATCGCCAGGCCGACGCTGCTGTTGGTGGTGCTCGTGGGGATTATCGGCGGTCTGCCGTGGGGCCTATCG
This sequence comes from Catenulispora rubra, assembly GCF_015356825.1. Classification (GTDB taxonomy): domain Bacteria; phylum Actinomycetota; class Actinomycetes; order Streptomycetales; family Catenulisporaceae; genus Catenulispora; species Catenulispora rubra. The sequence continues at coordinate 55,185 of NZ_JAACYW010000015.1, forward strand.
TTCTTCTACTGGTCTCCCGTGCCGAACGACGTGCCCGACTATGCGGACGTCACTGGCTGGTTGGACGCAGCCAAGCTGTTCCCTGATCAGGCGTTGATTGACGTCCTGGTCTCTGCCGCGTGGCTGCTGTGGGCTCTTTTCACGCTGCAGATCGCCGTGCAACTTCCTGGCGTCGCCGCCGATACCGCACGTTGTCTGCGGACCGGCGTGATGATGCCGACTGTCGAGAACGCCAACCTCGCCAGCCGATTCCTGACAGGCATCGCTCTCAGTTTCATCGCGGCACGCGGGACACTTGGCGTCGCTGTCGCTGCGACTGGCACGCATGCTTCAACCGAAGTTGGCGGGCCGTCAGTGGGTACTATCAGCGTCGCGTCTGAAGAAGCGGTCCATGTAGTGGTTGCGGGAGATCGCCTGTGGGACATCGCCGCGAGGTACCTCGGGAAGGCTGAACGCTGGAGCGAGATCTTCGAGCTGAACCGATATCGGGTTCAGGACGATGGCGGCGTTCTCACCGACCCGGACCTGATCCAGCCCGGCTGGCGGCTTGTGCTTCCCCATGGTGGCTCAGAAGTCACCCTCGGACGTGACGCCGTGCCTTCGCGACCGGCCGCCATGACTACAGCCTTGCGGCCACGAGCTACATCAGTCGTTCCGAACCCTACGGGTGAAGGTGGTGGCGTGCCTTCGGCCCCTGCCATCTCGGCGCCCCACTCTCACTCGGACGATTCGTCCTCCGTACGTCCCGTTGTCCGTCGCCCGGTCGCGGTGGATCTGCCGAACGGCGGCTACGTCAGCCTCACTCTTGCGGCAGGGTTCACAGCCGCCCTGGCTGCCGCGCGGATTCGCTCTCGCGTTCGCCCGCGACGCCGTGATCCCGAGGAAATCGTCCCGCCGACGCCCAGGTTCAGCGCGGCCGAGACGTCGTTGCTTCGCGCTGCGGACGTACTCGGGTTCCATGACGAGGATCCCTACGTCGACTCGATTCCGGTCAGCGACGTGGAGCGAGTCCCGCCAGCTCTCGCGGAACTGCGAGCACCGGAGGCGGTCTACCTCGGGATCCGCAATGGACGACCGATTCTGCTGGAGACCGCCGCGGGCAACGGCCTCGTGCTCGTCGGCGACGGTGCGCAGGATGCTGCGCGGGCGCTGCTGCTCAGCTGCTTAACGGCTGGCGGGTTTTTGGCGAGTTCGGTCGCCTTTCCCGTGGTGACGACGGACGCCGACCTACGTGCTTTGCTGGGCGACGAGTTGGCCGCGCGACGCGTCGAGCACCTGACCGTCTGCCCCACCTACGCAGAAGCGGTGAAGGAGGCGAACTCCACGACGGCCGATCGTTGTCTCCTGCTTACTACTTCATCCGATGAGCCTGCGGAGCCTCCCACAGCGCATGTGGTCCCGGTCTACCTCGGCAGTCCAGAGGCGAACAGCGTCGCGATCATCAACGCTGCTTTCGAGATTTCCGCAAGCGGTCCGGCAGCAAATGCGCTGCAAGGTGGGATCGCATACCATCTCAGCCTGCCCGAAGCGCGCGATCTTTTCGGACACTTGCCCTTGGCATGGAGCGATCCTGATGCCGGGACTGAACCATCGGCAGAACCCACGGCCTCGGTACCACCTGCCCCACGAACACCACTGGAGCCGACACCGGTCCCTCCGCAGGCCTCCCACGCGAAGCCAGCCGCGTCGGAGGCCATCACGATCAACATCCTCGGCCCGGTCCAGATCGTCTGCGGCGGCCGTGACGCAACAGCCGACGTCCGTGTCCAGCTCACTGCCTTGCTCACGTACCTCGTGCTGTACCAGAACGGCGTAAGCCGTGCTGTCTTGGCCGCCGACCTATGGCCCGAAGACGACCCTGACAAGCGCAGGGCCCACCTCACCACAGCGTTGTCGCACACCCGGACCGCCCTTGCCGGCATCTGCGGCGACAAGCATGAGTTCTTCCCCAAGGACCGCAGCGTCGGCGTGGCCTACCTGAACCCCGAATACTTCGACAGCGACGTCTGGCAGTTTGACGAACTGATCAAGCGCCGCGGCGGGGTGGACGCTGCTACTCGCGTCGAGGAGCTGACCACCGCGGTAGAGCTGTACCGCGGGGAGCTCGGCTATGCGATCGAGCGAGCCAACAAGCTCACCGAGCCCTACGAGATCTGGCTCCGCCCGTTTCGCGAGCAGTACTGGACACGCATCATCGACACACACCAGAGCCTCGCCGAATTGGTGCGTACCTCCGACCCCGAGAGAGCCCTTGACGTGCTGGATCGGGCAATCCGCATGGAGCCTTGGAACCAGGGGCTCTATGAGTCGTTGATCAGCCTCCACCTCGACCTCGGTCAGCGGCATGCCGCCGAGCGCCGCTACCGCGACCTCGTCGATCTCCTCGAACAGTTGGGGACGACGCCGAGTGCACAACTCGCAGCGATGATGACCAACTCAGTGCGGTAGCCCAGTTGGTTGCAGGCATGGCCGGAACAGAGCGCAACCGAATCATGCTCGGGGGTTACGGAGATCGAGACCGCTTGTAGACTCATTTTTCGTTGTGTGTAGGGGAGGGCCGAGGCCAGCAGCGCTGGCCCAGGAACTGCTCACGCCTGATGTGAGCAGCACACTCGGGGGAGGGTTCGACTGATGGTGCGTCCGTCTGGCTGGGACATTCTGGGTCTGGATGGGGATCCGACGCCCGGTGTCGTGGAGTCGGTGCAAGCTCTGGCTAAGGAGTTCGGCGACTTCGCGCATGATGTGGAGTCGGCATATCGGAGTCTGAACTCGTTCGGTTCGGACGCGACTGCTCTGCAGTGGGTGGGCCAGACGGCCGACGCCTTCAAGGCCACCTACGGCCCACTCCCGGGCCGCCTGCAGAAGCTGTACACCTCGTACTCCGAGGGTTCCGACGCGCTATCGGCCTATGCCCCGAAGCTACAGGCCGCGCAGTCCAAGGCAGACTCGGCGTTGCGCCAGGCACAGGACGCGAACGCTGGTCTACAGCGCGCCACTACCAACGCCAACAGCGCCGCAGCTGATCTGAAGACCGCGCAGCAGAACCACGCCACCAGTCCCAATCCCCAGGCCGTCACGGACGCCCAAACCGCACACGACACCGCACAGACCAACCTGAATAACGCCAAAGCCGCCATGGCCACGCTGACCAAGCAGGCCAACGACGCCTATAACGACCGCATTGCCGCGGCGAAGGAGTGTGCCAGGGCCCTCGGCCACGCGCAGTCCGACGGCATCCACAACAAGCACTGGTGGGAGCACATCGGCGCCGACCTGGCCGAGTGGGGCGGGAAGATCGCCGAGATCGCCAACGACATCGCGCCCGTCCTGGACGTCATCGCTCTCGCTACGTCCTGGATCCCCGGTGTCGACGTCATCACCGCGGGCCTGGCCGAAGCCGACAATCTCATCGCACTGGCAGGCACCGGCCTGGAGATCGCCGGTGACGCCATGCAGGGCCACTGGGGCGACGCCCTCATGGGTGCCGGCATGCTCGGCGCCCAGTTCCTCGGCGGAAAACTCGTCGAGAAGGTCGGCGGCAAGCTGATGGACAAGTACGGCGGGAAACTGCTCGACAAGATCGGTTCCCGCGGCAACCTTGAGGCCTGCACCGGCGGCGACCCCGTCGACGTCGTCTCCGGCCGGATGCTGACGAACGAGACAGACCTCGTACTTCCCGGGGTGCTTCCGCTCTTCCTGCGCCGGTCCTACTCGTCCGGCTACGAGGCCGGCCGGCTGTTCGGTCCGGGGTGGTCCTCCACCCTCGACATCCGCCTGTCGGTGAACGCTGCCGGAATCCACCTCACCGGCGACGACGCACAGATCCTGCACTATCCGATCCCCGAGCCAGGCCAGGCCGTGCTGCCCGGATATGGTGCCCGCTGGCCGCTGACGTGGGACCGCGACACCAACGAGATCCTCGTCACGGCTCCGGTTACCGGTCAGGTCATGCACTTCCCTGTCGCCCACTTCAGTAACGACGACGGTGAGATCAGGGATCTGACGGCGCTGACCGACCGCAACGACAACCGGATCGACGTCCTGCGCGACGAGCACGGAACCCCGGTTGGCGTCGAGCACAGCGGCGGCTACCGCGTCGCCGTGGACACGACGGTCGGTACCGCCGGGATTCGAGTAGCCGGGATCCGCGTAGTCGACGGCTCCGACTCCGGGGTGATTGTCCGTACGTTCCAGTATGACGACCGAGGCCGCCTGACCGGTGTCGTCGACTCCACTGGCGAGCCGTTCCGATACGAGGTCGACGGTCTTGACCGCATCACACGGTGGACCGACCGCCTCGGCTACGGCTACACCTACGAATACGGACCTGACGGCCGCGTCCTGCGCGGCATCGGCGACGGCGGATTCCTGTCCGCGACCTTCGCCTACGACGACGAGGCCGGGGCGACGACGGTTACCGATTCCCTCGGCCACGCGACCGTCTACAGCTACGACGGCAACGGGAACATCGCCCAGACGACCGACCCGCTCGGCCACACCGTGGTCACCGAGTACGACGACCGCGGCCTGCTGCTCAGTGGCACCGACCCCCTCGGCCGCACCTCGCGGCGCGACTACGACGAACACGGCAACGCCGTCCGCCTCGTGCGTCCGGACGGGACGGAGATCACCGGCGTTTACGCCGGCCCCGCGCAGCCGCTCCAGGTGACGCTGCCCGACGGCACCGCCTGGCAGTACTCCTACGACGAGCGGGGGAACACGACATCGGTCACCGACCCAGCCGGGACCTCCTCGACCTTCGAGTACGACGGTCACGGCGCGGTGATCACGTCGACGGATACGTGGGGCGCCGTCACCCGCGTCGTCAACGACGGCGCGGGGCTGCCCGTCGACGTCGTCGACGCGCGCGACATGGTGACCCGTCTGCGGCGCGACGCGTTCGGCCGGATCGTCGAGGCGCGCGGGGAACGCGGCGAGTTCGTCGCCACCGAGTTCAGCGTCGAGGGCCGACCGCTGCGGCAGAGCGCGGACGACGGCTCCGTGGGGACCTGGCGGTACGACCTCGAAGGGCACCTCATCGAATACGTGGACACCGTCGGCACGGTGACCCGTAGCGAATACGGACCCTTCGACACGGTGGTCGCGTCCACCGACGGCGTCGGCGTCCGCCACACGTTCACCCACGACACCGAACTGAAACTGGTACGCGTCACGGACCCTGCGGGCCGGAACTGGGACTACGCACACGACGCGGCCGGGAACCTGGTCGGTGAGCGCGACTTCAGTGGGCGCGTCCAGAAGTACGCATACGACGCGGTGGGGCAACTGGCCACACGGGTCAATGGTGCCGGGCAAGTCGTGCACCTGGAACGCAACCCCATGGGCCAGGTGGTCCGACGGCGGGCAGACGAGGGCGAGACTCTGTTCGACTACGACGTCGCCGGACGGTTGCTGGCGGCCACGGGCCCGGGTTCGTCGTTGGCCTACACCTACGACGAGGCGGGCCGTCCGCTGAGCGAGAGCATCGACGGTCGAGTCATGGCCGTCCACTATGACGCGACGGGGCGGCGGGTCGGGCGGATCACGTCCTCCGGGGCTGTTTCGCAGTGGACCTTTGATCCGGCGGCCAGCCGGGCCACGCTCACGCTTTCGGGGCGGGAGTTGGCGTTCGACTTCGACGACACCGGGCGCGAGACCGGGCGGTCGGTGGACGGCCTCGCGCGGGTGACACACGAGTTCGACGCCCTCGGACGCCTGGCGCGCCAGCAGGTGCTCAGCGGGGTGGGCGCGGCCGGCGGCGACACGGCCGTCGCGTCGCCTTCTGTGTTGTTTGAGCGCTCGTACGCCTACCGCGCAGACGGCACGCCCACAGGAATCGACGACACACTGCGCGGCGCCCGGCGCTACCAGCTCGACGCCGTCGGCCACGTCACATCGGTCCAGGCGTCGACCTGGACCGAGAACTACAAGTACGACGCGCTCGGGAACGTCGCGCAGGCGGTCCAGTCCGGCGACCGGGCGGGGAACGACGGCGGGGAGCCGCCTGTCTTCGACGGCTCCCGGATCCGACGGGTCGGCCGGACGCACTACGACTACGACGCCCAAGGCCGCACGGTCCGCGCCCTGCGTCAAACGCTCTCCGGGCAGCGCCGTGAGTGGCACTACAGCTGGGACTCCGACGACCGCCTGACCTCGGTCAGGCTGCCGGACGGAACGGTATGGCAGTACACATACGATCCATCCGGGCGCCGCACAGCCAAGAGCCGCCTGGCCGAGGACGGTACGACGGCCGAGCGCATAACGTTCGGCTGGGACGGCAACCGCCTGATCGAACAGGTCACCGAGGGCCCGGACGGTCTGCGGACAGCTCTGGTGTGGGACTACGAGCTCGGTGAGGGCCAGCGCCCGGTGGCGCAGCGCCGCCGGTCCTGGGCCGCCGATGCGCCGCAGACGACGATCGACGAGGCCTTCCACACGATCGTCACCGACCTCGTCGGCACGCCGACCGAGCTGGTCGCGCCGGACGGCTCGGTCGACTGGCACACCACGACCAGCCTGTACGGGATACCGATCGTCACGTCGTCGGGACCGGGGCAGGCAGGGCACGACGTGGATTGCCCACTGCGCTTCCCGGGACAGTTCCACGACGCCGAGACCGGGCTGCACTACAACGTCCAGCGGTACTACGACCCCGAGCGCGGAACGTATCTGAGCCCCGATCCGCTGGGACTGGCACCGTCACCGAACGACCAGGGGTACGTACCGAACCCGACGATCGGGGTGGACCCCCTCGGTCTCGCCCTGATGTGCGTGAACGCGCTGCAGCCGCTCAAGGACCGAGCAGACTACCTGCACGGCCTGCTCCCCGAGGGGCGCTCTCAGAACAGCTACACCGTCGCGGTCATCCGGGCCTTGGACCACCAGGGCAAGGAGGTCCACGTGGTGGGCTGGAGCGGTCCGGGCGCGATGCGGAAGATCCTCCGTAGCGAAGTGGGCGGGAGCGGGAGCCTCCCGAGGGAGATCATGGCCGACCCGCTCAAGGGTGTCACCCAGTATGAGAACCACGCGGAGCGGACAGCGCTCGCAACGATCAAGGCGAAGGGGTGGACACCGCTTGGGGGCGCGGCGAGCCGTCCAGTGTGCCCCTGGTGCGAGAACTCGGTCGTGCACACCCCGTTCGACACGAGCCGCGGAATCGGCAGCGCTACACTGCTTGGGCCTCATAGCCAGATGGGATTCGCACCTCCGGTGCCTGCGGCCACGGGCGGCAAGAGCGTGGTATTGGTAAATCAAGTGCTCCCTGGTGGCAAGTCCGGCGGCTGGCTCCAGGGCCAGAGCATGTTCACCTGGTAGGGAAAGGGACCACCGATGACCACCTCTGGCGGCGAGTCCGACGTCGACCGAATCCTCGCGGCACAGGCCCTCGACCGGGAAAAGGCCCGCGCCGCCCTGGCAGCCCGGGCCGCTGCCGGGATCGACGAGCGCGTCGAGGCCTGCACCCCCTACCAGGCGGCGGTCGTCATCGCCCTGGCTCTACGCCGGACCATGGCCATCACCGACCTGCCGAAGGCCGAGGCGGACTTCGACCAGTACGGGAAGCTGATCGATGCCGCGCAGCGCATGAATCTGTCGTACCTGATGTCGGTGCCGGCGACGAACGTCACCTCCGAGGTCAGCGCACGGCTGGAGCAGGCCATCGGCACGCCGGAGCTTCCCATGGACGACCCGGGTGGCTCCGAGGGCGCGTTCATGGGCGTCGCCGTCATGATCGAATACCTCCTGGGCGCGTGGACCCGCCCAGATCCCGAGAAGGCGGCTGAGGCACTCGACTACGCCTACTCTCCATTCGCAGACGGACTCGAGGAGTTCCCGGACCTGACGCCGGGGGCGCCGCTTGCCGAGATGGAGACGGCCTGCCAGTCCGCCGACCTCGACGCCGTGACCGCACTCGGCGAGCCGATCACCGTCGAGCAGTTCGACGAACTGGCGGCCGCGCCGGAATCGGTCGCACTCGGGCAGGCCTACCGGGCGCGGGTCGTGGAGATCATCGCTGCTGGAGAGTAGTTAGCAGCTGTAGGGGATGGTGGCTACGACGCACATCGACATCGATCCGCCGATGGCATCGCTCAGGTTGAGCTCCGAACCAGCAGTCGGCCGCACAGGGCGGTCGCGGCACAGCTGGCCAACTGCTAGAGCTCGCGTTTCTTGGCATTTTCGTCTTCGCCGGTGTCTGTTTCGGCAGCATGACGCTGATGGTCTGCGACATAGGACTCGATGGCCGCTCGGACTCTCTTGACCGATGACAGCGATGGCGCTCGGGTGCCCGAGGGGAGCCTGTCGGCTGCGATGAGGTCTTCGACGTGAAGGGCTAGAGCCGCCTGGAACTGGCGGCCCGATGGTCGGCGGCCGAGCCGGTCGGCCAGTTCGGCGAAAACCTCGCAGCCGAGGCTGGTCCAGTCGGGGCGCTTATGTGGTTGAGCGACCTGGTCGGGGCTCGTTTCCGAGTCCACTCCACCTGCCTGGTCGAGGAGGCTGGGCGATTCGGTCGGCAGTTGATCGGCCCGCGCACTGCGGTGGTCGGCCAAGAGGCTCTGCAGATTGAGGAGCCGCTCAACGACGAGCGGGGGCAGAGTCGCCACAGCGGCCAAAAGCAGGTCACGGGCGGTCGGGTCGATCAGGTCGCCGACCTTCTGAAGAACGTGGTCGAGTGCGTTGCAGCCCAGAGTCATTGCGAACGCGAGGCGGGCATTTCGGAGAACGGGCTTCTGACCAGGGTGGTTCGCCGGGAGGCTGTAGCCGACGGCCAGGGCGGTGAAGGCGTAGGCGTCCAGCGCGGCTGGGAGGAGCCAGGCCGTGAACGGTCCGAGGTTGAGCTGGCCGCCCAAGTGATACAGCGTGTGGGCGCTGATCGCAGCTGCGGCGAGTTCGGCCGCGGTACCGCCGATGCGGGCGATGAGGACGGCGCTGGGCGGAGCCATGGGCGGGTTCGTGGGCGGCGTGGCGGTCGGGTCAGCCATCGGGACCTCCGCAGGGATGGGTGGGTGAGCGTATTTGCGCGCCTGGGCGGCCCGTGGGCGGCTGTGCCGCAGGATGGACGGCGCTGGTCGGACTCGACCGACCAGCGCGCGACGCTGGGCCGGTTGATGCGCCCGGGCTGACTGAGATCTGTGAGAGGCCGCTGTTGTGCCATTACGGCCGTGGGCGGCCAGGGGTCGAGAGGGCCGGCGGCCTGCATGCGGCCGCCGGCTGTCGCGTCAGCGTCCGCGTCGAGCGACGGCGGACGCGTAGGCCTGAACGAGGCTGCCGATGAAGTTCGCGTCAGCCTCTGAGATCCCGACTGGGACCGAGAAGCAGACGACACGGCCATCGGGCAGGTTGAAGTTCACGCAAGAGTCAGGGGGCGTGGATGCCTGAGGCACCGGGCCAGCCATGGGGCCGCGCGGAATCTGGGTGGGTGCTGGCCTGGGTTCGGTGTTCGTGTTCACTGGACTGCTCCTTTGAGGCGGGAGTGGGGGTCTCGTTCTGGGCGACATTGATGCCGGGGGTGGTCGAGCCCAACCCGGCGCTTGGCCGCGCGTACGGCGAAGTCGCCAGCCGACAGCACTCATTCGTGGGCGTCGCGGTCTACCTCGTCTGCGCGCTCGGCTTCTTCCAACAGCCGCTTTCGGTTGAGCCGGAGGATGAGAGCGGCGCCGATGCGTTCCACGTGCTGCGAGGGGATGCCGGAGTCGGCGACAGCCGCGCCGTAGCGTTGGGTGGCCAACTCGAGATCACGCTGGGCGTCCACCAGGCGACCGGACACCGCCCAGATCTCGTCTGCCGCAGCGGTGACGGCTTCTTCCCCGGCGAGGTAGTTCAGCATCGCCTCGTCGTTCGGTGACCTCGTGCTCATCCCTTTTGCTCCGTTGCCGACTGCCCCGAGGCCGGTGGTGAAGCTGCCAGAGAGCTGCCCGGCAGATTGAGCGCGAAGGCCGTGATAACCGTGGCTGGGGCATGGGCAGTGGCGTCAGCGGAGAACCCGGGGCCCGAAATCAGCCAGCCACCAGCGTCGCCGAGGTCACTCTCGGGACGACAGCGTTCACACGGCGGGTTGAAGTTCGGAAACCGGAAGACGGCGGACACCGCTTTGTCGCGTCGCGTGAACTCAGCCAGCGCAGGATGCCGGTGGTCGGGGGCGACATGGCGCGTAAGGTCCCATCCAGCTTCGTCCAGCCGTTCGCTGTCCGGGGCATCGTCTACTCCGGCGAGCGCAGCGGCAGTGACTGCAAGCGGAGGGGCGTTGTAGCCCGTGAGCCGCCAGGACGGCCGACGCCCGCTGCGCCGCCGGCCGCTGCGATCAGGCAGTGAGAACGCGGCGCGTGACCTCAGCAGTTCAGCAATCTGACCGCGACGGTTGTCGATGGTGAGGACCAAGAGGCGGAGTTCACGTGACTCCCGGGGCGTCCACACGGTGGCACGATGTGCTCCCGGGTGCTTGCCTTGCGGCTCTTCTTGCGGCGTCCAGTCGTGGTGCCGCAAGGCTCTGCCAATCTCTGCGGCGTTGGCGAGCTGAACGCTGGTGGCCGCTGGCGTGTGATTGAGCATGAGTCGGCTCTCCTCCTCAGCGCGTGACGGTCGGTCGAGGACGGAGGATGAGCGCCGCGACTGCGGCGGCGTGGATCACCGCAGGTGGGGTGTTGCCGCCGAAGCTGCCGCGGAAGATCTGCGCGTGGCCCTGCTCCACAAGGCCCCCGAGCAGCGCGATGCGGCGAGCGTCGGATGCGTAGGCTGAAAGCTCGGTGTGGACCTGTCCGGCCTGATCGTTGATGTCCGCCGTCTCCGTCACGGCAACGACGTGACTCGGACGCGCGATGTGGACGACGGCGGGTCCTCGTCCGAAGACGCCGGAGTAGTCGTTGACCAGGTGGCGGGTGAATCCGTACGCCGTCAGCCAGGGGCTGAGGCGGTCGGGGTCGAGCGGGAAGTGCGTGCCCCAGGTGGTCATTGGGGAGGCTCCAGTTCGATACGGCGGCCAGGGCGGGCTGTTTTAGGCATGGCTCCGCCCAGGCCGCGGGCTCTCAGAGTTTTGTGTGATGGGCGGCCGGCAGGCTGTCGTCAAGAGCAGAGACAGCCCAGCAACGGCCGGAGTCAGGCAGCGAAGGGCGGACCGGTAGGGCTTGACCTCAGGTCAGCGCGGTGCGCCGTCAGCGCCTAGGGAAGAGAGCGGCGTAGCCGCGACTCGTGGGTCAGCGGGGCGTTCGCTGAGCGGGGATGAACTGCGAGGTCCAGGCCTTCGGCAGCCGTCCGACGTTAGACAGCATGATGTCGAGCTCGGTGAACTTCGCAGCCATAGCTTCGGCGCGGTACGCGTGAGGGCAGCTGCCGCCGCAGCACGGGGCCGGAGACTTCACGGCCCGCGTGGCGTCCGCAGAGAGCTCGCGCAGCTCCGCGATAATGAGATCAAGGCTCATGAACTGTTCCTAACTGGTCTGTGATGGGATCGTGGGATGGTCGGTGCCTGATTCCCGGCGGCGGGGCCCTAATCCCGCCGCCGGGGCACACCCTGAAGGGTTTGCGTCCTGCCTTCCACTTCCTTCCTTCGGACTTGATGCGAATCGCCTTAATTCGCTTTCGCCCTCACGTCCTTATGTACCCAGGATATCTGGATAAACGCACAGGTCAAAGCCCTGATCCGCTATATCTTCACCCATTTGGCCTACGACTTTCTTGCATTTATTTTCGAATCAGTCGGGCGGGGTCCGCCGATGATTCTTCCGGTCGGCGCCGGACGATCAGCAGTGCCGCATTGGGCTCCTGCGCGAGAAGTGAATGGGCGAAGCGAAGGAATGGCCTGCCAGGCAAGCCAGGTCAGCAGACAGCGATGGTCAGAGCCGCCGGGACAGGGCAGCAAGGAAATCGTGGTAACCACGATCGTCGGGGTGCAGTCGGAGCCCTGTAATTGGTGCTTGACCTGGCGTTACAGGGCTTTTACGGCACCTGCTGGCTGTGCCACCCGGCGCGCGGCCCATCGAGCTCGCGATCGCGCCATGCATCGCGCCAGCGTGATCACTGCGCGGCGACCGGACGAGTGGCCGCGAACAAGTCTCCGCCTGCTGTCAGCGGATCGAACCGCACAACTTCACCTGGCGCGGGCGCGTCCAACACCACCGGAACCCCACGGATGGCACCGAGATACATTGCGACGTGATGCGCGAACACCGTACTTCCGTAGAAGGCAAGATCTCCAGGTCGGAGACTTCCCAATTCGACTTTGGCGCCGGCGGCATATTGGGCAGTTGCCACTCTGGGGATATCGATCCCTGCGTTCCGGTAGGCGGCCTGCGTGAGCCCGGAACAATCATATCCGGGGTTGCCCGTTCCACCCCAAATGTAGGGCTGCCCGATCTGCTTGGCCGCGAACGCGATCGCAGTGGCTGCCTGCGGAGACGGCGCGTCGTGTTCAGCGGCAGCAATCAAATGGACGTAGTCCTCCGCGGACCACAGGCTTTGAGTCCCCAGTGGAGTGGCGGCCACAGTGTGCCACAGGTGGGACAGCGGCGCGGTGATGACTGCTGTCACGGCGCTTGCAGCCGCTGAGACGAAGACAACGAGGAAGAGGAACGCGGCTGCCGCGGCAGTGGCGACACGTGCGGGTACACCCATCACAACGCTCCGATCGTGAGGATTACACAGCAGCGGCCTCGGACGAATCCAAGACCGCGCTGAGGATGTAATTTCTGCTGTAATCCCTGCTCAGGAGGCGATTACAGGACGTTCGGCCGCTGCGGAACTCCAAGGTGATCGCAGGCTGCCCTGCCGAGTTGAGCCAGCGTGAGGCGCCGTTCGGTGAACGTCGGTCGCCAGACCATTCCGGTGATGTCGGCGGTCTGCGGGTCACCGACTGCAGTGGCTGCCGGCACGCCAGTGCTGGTTTCGGCTAGCAACTCGTGCAGACGTCGCTCGCGTCCTGATGAGCGGAGCCAGAACAGTACTGGAGAGCACGTGTCGGCCGCCTGCATGAGGCTGTCGTAGCCGAGCCACTTCGCGCGGAGCCTGTGAAGCGGCTCCGTGCCGGTGTCGTACTCGAGAAAGAACTCACACCAGGAATCGCCGTCGCGCCACCTGCCGAAGCCGTCGGGCCTGACACGGCCGGGGAAGAGCCGCGCGGTAGACCACTCTGAGCGCCATTCCTCCAGCGCGGCCCCAGGACCGCGCTCGTGTCTGTGGGCGAGAAGTCGGCAAAAGAACTCGTTGACGCCCCGTAGATGGTCTAGGTCCTGGCGAAGCGCGGCCGCGATAGCTGCTTGGCCGACGCCAGCCGGCACGGCGCTGCGGGCCGGGAAGCCGAGCAGCTTCAGCGCCTTGGCCGTCGCGACGCAGTGCAATTGCGACGATCCAGCGGCCGGAGGGCGGAACGTCTCGATCAGACCCGCTTCGCGCAAGGCGCCGATCCGCTTCCGCGCGCGGGTGTTGTCGGTGAACAGCGCGCGGGTGATTTGGCCGCTCGTCAGGACGCGATGTTCGGCGATGAGCCGGAGCATGCGGGCGTCGCGAGACGTGATGCGGTCTGCGACCGCGTGACTCGCAGGACGAGCGGTTTGAGCGCGAGTCTTGGCTGCCTTGCGGAAAGACATGTGTTCCTCCATGGGCAGGTCGGCTGGCTCGGGCTATACGGCGCCCGGGTTCACAGAGGATCGGTCAGCCTGTTCGATCTCCCTACGTCGAGCGCTGGTGGCCTCTCTCGATAGCTGCCTGATGCGGTCGGCGCGGCCCGGGACGGCCGAGGGAAGTGGGAGGGTGCGGACGGTGAACGCTGGGGCCTGTACACCATCGACGTTCAGGCGGACTGCCGCTTGATAGCCGCCGAGGTGCGCGAGATCGTGCTCCGTCAGCATCGGCGAGGTGTGGACCGCGAGCGCTCTGGCGTCCTCGGGAGAGCAGCTGAAGAACACCTTGTTCCGGGCGTTGGCCGAGATACCTTCTCGCAGGTCCGTCGGCATTTGCGCGAGGTTCTGGTGGGCGAGCGTGAGAGACAACCGGTAGCCGCGGGCTTCGGCGAGCATGTCTTCCATCGAGATCGGCATCGACAGGAAGTTGTGTGCCTCGTCGAGAAACAACGCAGCGTCGATGCGAGCGCCCTCCGCCGACTTGGTCCGTGCCGCGGCTGCATGCCACGCCGCGGCGACCACGAAGCTGCCCAGGAGTCTCGTCGTTTCCTCGCCGAGGACGCCCTTGGGGATTCTGACCAGCAAGATTCCCCCGTCTAGTACCTCACGCAAGTCGATCGTGGATGCGGGATCGCCGACGGTCGACCGCACGAAATCTCGAAGCAGGAAGGCTCTCAGCTTGTTGAGGAGTGGAGCGACAACGGCTGAACGTCCAGCTTCGGAGAGTGCGTCATAGCCATGCCAGAAGCCGCGGAGCACCTTGTCGTCCTCGGAGAGGCGAGACAGAGTTCTTCGCCGGACGGCATCGTTGGTCAGGAGTTCCGGCACGTCGATGAGGGTCGGGTCCTTCACCCGCGCCAGCACCTTGCTTGAACTGGTGGCCTGCAACGTGAGTAGCGCCGCTCTCAGGACGTCGTCGGTTCGGGGTCCCCAATGTGCGGAGAAGATCCGACGAAAGACTCCGACCAGGTTGTCGACCAGGAGGTCGCGGTCCCCAGCGGTTGCGGCCAAGACGTTCAGCGTCGGATGCGGCCCGGGCGCCGTCGGATCGATCAGAATCGTGCGGCGACCTGCGGGCTCCGGGAGCCGTTCGAGGAGATCTGGAATGAGGTCACCCTTGGGGTCAACCACCACGACACCACGGCCGGCGGCAGCATCGTCCAAGACCAAGCGGGCCATGAGCGTCGACTTCCCAGAGCCGGTGGAACCCATGATGTGCAGGTGCTGACGTGCATCGGCGACCTTCAGCCCGACGATGCGAGCAGGTCCTGCCTCCGAATCGCCGAGCGGTTTCACGGACCGGCCAGCGGTCGCGACGCCGGGGGCCGGCGCGACAGAGCGTGCGCCAGCGCGCTCGACGCCGAGCGCGAAGGCGTCAGTCGGTAGGTGGGCAACACTGGCGAGCTCGGCGATATTCAGGAGATGCCCGCGGCCGAAATGCCGGCCCGGCAACGTCTCGATCGGACGTCGCAGACGCTTGCGGGCCCACCAGTTCCGCTCCGCGTAGACACCGAAGGTGGCGGCGACGGCGCCGGCTACCCCACGCAGCCGATCGTCAGACTGTCGCGGTCCGCCTGAGTCGACTGCCGCGACGACATATCGAATCTCGGCTTCCCACAGTGACCCGGTCGTCTTGCCCACAGCTGCACGTACCTCGGCGGCGGCCATCGGATCCGCGCGGATGCTGAGGGGTAAGGCGACGTTCTTCACACCGGGTGTGAGTTCGTCCAGCACCGAGAGCACCATCATGGGCCGACTCCGCCGCAGGCCCATGGCGTGATGCCGAAGGCGATGCACCTTTCGTCGTGCAATCCGCAGCCTGCGGCCCGTGGCAGGACGAGCAAGTACCTGCACGGCGATGTGTTCGTCGGGCCGTAGACCGGCACCGACTCCGAACAGCGGACGCAACGGATCGGAGTCGTGCTTGGTGTTCAGAGGCAGGACTTCGGTCTTGGCCAGCCGAAGGCGCCCGCCGGTCGCTGGGGTGTTCACACCCGACGGAATCGGGGCGGCTGCGGGCTTGAGCACCGTCGTGTGCGCCCCAGGCCATGCTGACTCCACGGCAGATTCCACCAGCCTCGGCGGGACGACTCCTGGCACCCAGATCTCAATCCGCGCGTTCGTGCTACTGAAGCAGTATTCGAACGACAGGTGCGGTTGGCCATCGAAGAATCGCCGCCAGGTTGGGCGAAGCATGGCGTGGATGTGGGACCAGAACTTCGCTGCGGCGTCGGCGCCGACCTCGGGAGGCAGTTGGATCTCGACGAGTCGTGCCCCGGTGGACATGATCCGGCGACGACGAGCGTGCAGGAGGAGGTGTGCGCCCGCCACCGTGCCGGCCAGGGCCAGCGTGGTTGGCGTGGCGACCTGCCACCAGGTGTCGAAGAAGTTCGTGATGACCCGCTCAGCCGAGTCGAGGAAGGACTGCGGGCTGTCGAGGAACTGGATAATCGGACTGCGGGGCGTTGAGGCGCTCGCGTGCATCTCAGATGTCCTCGCCCTCGGGCTCGGCTGCTACGCGCTCAGCGAGCTTTGCCAACTCCGCGGGATCGGTGGTCGCCAAGTCGTGCTCGTCGTCCGAGGAGACAGCGGCGAAGGCAGCTCGGCTGGTGCCAATGTTGATCAGGCCGGTTCCGCGGGTGGCCGTAAGCAGATAGGCACGCTCGCCGGCAGACAGCCGGAAGGCAGTGGCGACCTGTTCGATCGCCTGCGGTGCCTGGCGTAGAAGGATCTGGGTCGCTGCGTTGGCGATGACAGCTTGCCCGAGGTCGGTGCCGAGTAGATCGGCGGCATCCTGCGTGATGACTGCGAGGCCGGCCCAGTGCTTTCTGGCGGCTTTCGCCATGCGGAACAGGAACCTCGCACCGGCTGGCTCCTTCATCAGAAGCCAGGCCTCGTCGACCACACACAACCTGCGGCGACGCTCAGGCGAGGTGACCTGCCTCCAGACCGCGTCCAGGACGAGCAACGTACCGATCGCCTTCATCTCCTCGGGGAGCTGCTTGAGGGCGAAAACTACGAGATGTCCTTCTACGGCGGTGGTCGTGGGACCGTCGAAAAGTCCCGCGAAAGAGCCACTGGTGTGGGGAGTCAGTCGATTCGCGAGCGACCGAGCCTCGCCGTTGCCGCTGGCGGAGAGAATGGCTGCGACGTCCGCAAGGGTCGGGACGTCACGGGTATGGGTACGGACGTCCTCGGTGATTCCTGCGCGCTCGTAAGCAGCGAGGACCGCCGAGTCGAGTTCGGCACGCTCACCTGCGGTCAGTTCTGTCCCGAGGAGCACCGCGACGACAGTGTGGGCGAACAGCGCACGACGCTTCACCGCATCATGCGACCGCTCGTCCTTGGGCAGATCGAACGGGTTGATCCGGACTCCGGGTGCCCCAAGCTCCAGCACCGCACCCCCGACAGCCTCAGCCAGCCGCACATACTCCTGCTCTGGGTCCACGACCAGCACATGGACCCCGGTGTAGAGGGATCGGAGGATGTCGAGCTTCGTCAGATACGACTTGCCAGCTCCGGATCGAGCGAGGACTACGGAGTTGTGGTTGTCCAGGGCCCATCGGTCAAAGCAGACCAGGCCAGCGCCCATGCCGTTCACGCCGAGCAGTACCGGCGAGGTGGACCCGGTGGCCTGTGCGAGTTGGTCGGATGTAAACGGGAAGCAGGCTGCCAGCGCGTCAGTGTCGAAGGTGCGACGGATCTTCAGGCTGTCGATCCCGACGGGCAACGTTGTGGTCCAGCCCTGGACACAGCGAAAGGTCGCCGGGACCAGGCGCAGCAGCATCCCGTCGGCCACGGATCTCACGGCGGCGACGGTTTCGTCCAGTTCGGCCTCGGTGGAGGCGAAGACAGTCAAGTAGATGCCGACGTCGAACAGGCGCCCTTCGCCGCAGGCAACGCGGTAGGCGAGTTCCCTTGCATCCGCGGCGGCAGACTCGGTCATCGGATCATCCAGCCGGCCGCGTTCGGCGGTGTGACGACGGCTCGATTCGATGCGCGCACGTTGCTTGCGGAGGCGATCGGCGGCGATCCGCGCGGGGATGGGGTCGATATGGATCGCGACGTCGATTCGCGCCGGGTAGGACAGGATCGGCTCCAGCCAGCCGTTGCCGACTTCGGCGGGGTAGCCGGCGACGGCGAATGATGCGGCGTGGGTGGACTCGCCGATTCTGAGCTTCTT
The DNA here is from genome assembly GCF_015356825.1 of Catenulispora rubra. Taxonomy (GTDB): domain Bacteria; phylum Actinomycetota; class Actinomycetes; order Streptomycetales; family Catenulisporaceae; genus Catenulispora; species Catenulispora rubra. Next base: position 72,975 of record NZ_JAACYW010000015.1, read on the forward strand.
TGTCTCGACCACCAGACTGGAAGGGCCGAGGCCGAGCTTGTCCTGAGCGTGTTGCTTAGTTCTCGCACTGATCGGGAGGATGTTCGCGGCGGCAGCCGCGAGGGTCAGGTTCCGCATCATCGCGCTCCGTTCATCGGCAATCGGGGTCGAGGGCAGCGGACAGAGCCAGCTGCGAGGAGACCGAATCCAGGGGAACCGCGTCGATCTCGCACGCCGAGAGTGCGGCGGTGTCAACGATTCGGCGTGCTGCGCGGGGCGCATGCTTCGGGTCAAGCTCGCGTGCGGTAAGCAGAAGGCTGCGGTGTAGCACTGCGCCGGAGGCGTTGATGTCGGCAAGGAAGTCGGCGTGGTTATGCGCGGCGGCTTCCAGTAGAGGATGCGGGAGACCTGGCGCCGAGTCGCGCAGAGTATTGATCTGCTTGCCGAGGTCTGCGGGCGTCATCCGAGAGGTGATCTGTACCGGCCCGGTGAGCGAGTTGAGCCAGCGACCGAAACCGCCGACCAGCAGCGCTTGTTCGTCTTGGGTGCGAAGGGCGAAGTTCACGGTGGACGCCGAAGCGAGCGCTGCGCACCCATCCGGGCCCAAGTCGACTGTGCCGTCCTTGCCGACTTGGCGGACATGAAGCCCAAGCGCGGCCGGGGACTTCGGCACGTTGCTCCGAAACAGATCCGCGACGAAGGAAGGTGGGTCTTCTACACCTTCGGGCGCCATGACTCGTCGCCTCGGCGAGAAGGCCTGGCGGATCGCTGCGAACAACAACTGATCGACGGTCAGCCCGTCGCGCTCGGCGGTAACGGCGATCCCAAGCAGCAGCAGGAGTAATCCGGCCGGCACGGCGAACATCAGTGGCTCGATGAACGGGCGCACAACGAGCCATAGAAGCCATAGCCCGCCGGCGGTCCCGCCGAGGATTACACACTGGCGCGCGGTCGCACCGAACATGATCTTGTCTGGCTGCGACACGTCTTGGGGGATTCTGGCGGTTCCGTAATCCTGGGTCATTGCCGGTCAGTCCCTTGTCTCTTCTCGGCGGACGAACCGCCGGGCTTAGGCGTTGACGTTCGCTTGGTTGGGGCGCTGGGCGCGCGAACAGTCGACGGGTCCGACCTTGTGGCAGACGTGCGTGGCCTGGGATCCGTCGAAGGTCTCTCGCCTTGGCCGCCAGGGCGTCGAGTCACTTGCGTTGTCGAACTGGGAGGATTTGCCTGGCGCGGGCTAGTGGACCTGATCGGCGGGAATAGGCCGTCCTGAACACCGCGGTTAGAGAGCGGGTTCTCCGCGCGTTCCTTGGCCAGCCGATCCAACCTGGTCGAGCGACCGGGCGGAAGCGCGAGGGGTCGCCGGCTTGGGCCCGGCGGGATAGTCGCAGGCAGGCTGTTCGTGCGCTGTGCATGCGGTTCATCGGAGGCTTCAGCGCCAGACGTCGGGCCGTTTCGATGAACCGTTGCGGTCGCGGTGACTGTCTCCGGTCGCGGAGACCAACCGCTGTGCCCACCGCCTCCTCCGGGCCGCGGCCCCTGGAACGGGGCCAGCCCCGCACCTGGCGCTGGCGGGCCGGGTCGGAAATTGTTGTGCCAGACCCCTGAGACACGTTGTTGGGACCCCTGTCCGCCGAGGCGGCTACGTGCGACGGTGAACGCTTTGTAGTAGACGAACGAGCGCGCGAGGCGGCCGACCATTGTCGCCCCCATTGCGCTACGCCCGAGCACGACCCTGGTGGTCCAGATCGGGATCTTGATGAGAGTGAACAGCAGGACAAGGCACAGCAGCAGATCAACCAGGCCACCGTCGGACGGGAGCCCAAAGATCGTGTCGGCGTTCGGGTCAAAGAAGATCTGGACGCAGATGACCAGGACAAGAGCCTGGGCAACCTGGGTAGCGAGGCAGCCGATGATCGCTCGCCACCAAAGCCGGGCAAGAGGATCGGTCTGCGGGAGAGCATGGCAGGCGAGGGCGAGCGGGGATCCGGCCGTGAGGGTCAACAAGGTCGCTGCACGAATCAGGCAGGTGACCAGCAGCACGACGCCCATGACCGCCACTGCACCGCCGAGGAGCACTAGGAACAGTTGGGTGATGCCGGACGGCAGGAACAGCCTGTCGACGACCATCGAGGTCAGCCGCGAGCCGATGCCCTCGGCCGACAACTTGCCGCCCATCAGGGCTGCGGCGAGGGCGTTGCCGAGCGAAACCGTTTGGCAGATCGCCCACAGCGACGCATTCGAAGCGATTGCCCCAATGACCAGGCGCGGGGCGATCTCCTTCATCGAGTAGCGGGTCTGTACCGTCTGGTGCCCCATGACGATCACCGCGCCAGCCAGGAAGAACAAGATGTAGAGCGTGTTGGCGGTGATCAGAACGCCGGTCCACACCTGGGCGACGCGACCGTCCGACAAGTCAGGGCTCGACAGCAACGTGGACCCGACCAGCTTGAGCACCGGCTCGAGGGCGGACTTCACCAGGTCGCCGAACCAGGTATCGATCGCCTTTTCGATCTGGCCGGGGACGTCCCACCATGACGGATCGGACCCGCCAGCCGGCGCGAGACCCGGACCGATCGCCGGCGGCGGGGACATCGTGCCGCCACCGATCAGCGGACCGTAGATCCCGGGACTTGTGCCTGCGGCGGGAGGCCCTGGTGCGGGAGGCGTCGGGCTCGGCGGTGTGGGGGCAGCGTAGGCGGTACCCGTAATGAGCAGTGCGATGCTCGCGGCTACGCCAATCGCCAGCATCGCCCGGCGAGCGTGGGATGTGCGAGCGCGCACGTCACCGACCGGCGCGTTCGGGGTGGGTGGCGACGAAGCGGCTGAGCCAATCCATTCCGGTCGGGATCGTGGCGAGCGGTGCCTGACCAGGACTGGGGATGACAATCACCCTTCTGGCCGGGACCAGGTGCTTATGCGGCGAGCAGCCCGAGGATGCGATCACGAGGCTGAGCACGGTGATAGCGGTGAGGCTTCGGCGGATGAATGACGACATGGCACTGCTCCTACGTGGGCTGAAGTCGGAATTGGGGCGTGGATGCGACGTGGTCACTTCCCGCCCACGATCTTCTGCAGGATGCTGACCAAGCCGGGGGCGAGGACCGCGACGGCGTAACCGATCGCCGCAGACCTCAAGGCGCCCTTGGCCTTCTCGACCTCACCCGGATCGCCCGAGGCGATCAGATACTTGACCCCGCCAACGGTGAGGAACATCGTTGCCAGGCCAGCGAGCAGCCCGACCAGCCACGTTGTGACGTTGTCGATGACCTGGTCGAGTGTCGCTGCGGCGACAACGGTGTACTGGCGGGTGTCCGCGTGAGCGCGGGTCACAGCGAACACGGCCAAGACAGCTGACGCTGTCAGCAGGACCGCAGCGCGGATCTTGTGGTTCGTGTCGTTCACGATCGAGCCTTCCCGTCGGTGCTCCGGGATGGCTGACAGCCATCCCGTCGCACCTAGGAATCAGTTACTTGTCGTCGATCGGGTCACCTCGGTTGAGCTGCACGGGGAGGCTCAAGCTGCGAGGGAGACGGCACCTACCGTAGATCGGGTGCGGGCGTGCTTGAGGTCCTTGCGTGCCGGGATCGGCTGGCCAGTCAGGAAGGCGACAAGCCGTGCCTCAGCCTTCTGACGGCGAATCTTCGCGGCGTTCGCCGTGATCCCCAAGCACTCCGCCGCCTCAGCCAGCGACACTTCGTCCAGTCGGGTCATCCCGATCAGGTCAGCCTCCGCCCTAGTGATCACTTCGGCGTGCTCAGCGCGGGCCAGCGCCACGTCGGGGTGCGCACACGGCATCGCGGGCGGCATGGAACCGATGAACGAGTTGGGCACCGGTGCTTCGGTGTTCGCCAGAGCGACCTTCACGGTGGCACGCCAGGTCGCCCAGCGCAGCCGGACCAGGATTCCCGTTCGCTCCAGGTCCACGACCGCCAGGTGTGAGAGGAAGGCGGCGACGACCTCGGCGGCCAGGTCGTCCTGCCGCATGCCTTCGAACTTGGCACAGGCGCCGGCCGCGATCCGCTTCAGCATCGGCGCGGCCATCCCTACCGCCGCAAGGCTCCAATCGCCGCCGTAGCGACGTGCGTTGTGGGCCAGCTTCGCCCACACTCGGTCGCACGCCTCGGCGGCCGGACCCATCAACAACTGCTTCGCCTCAGCCAGGGACAGATCACGGTCGGCCCAGGCAGTTCCGAACATCTCGCCGGGGATCGACAGCACGAATGTGTCGGAGAAACGCGCGAGGAAAGACTCCTCGGCGATCGCGATGGAGGTGGCCTCGAACGACTTATGTGTGGCCGTGAGGGACATGGCGGCTCCCTTGAGTCAGGGGCTTCGAGGGGTCGGGTTCGACCCGCCGCCAAGGCAAAGGATCCGAAGTATAAGGAGCGTGTAGAAGGGCTGTAATAGACCAGGTCAGAAACCTGTAAAGGTCGCCATCGCTCTAGTGGATGCAGATTATTGTCAACGGTTGCGACGTCGTTCGGAGGTGGCGGCTACACCGTAGACCGTCCCGAACCCTGAGATGGAAAAGGGGCTCACCGGGCTCCGTAGCACGGTGTTGTGGAGTTCACCCGGACGCTGATAGTCGGCAGTGAGACTGGACCGCGGTGGTTGGCGGGCCAGATTAGGCGCCAGTGCTGCCCTGAGTCGCCCCGCGTTCCTCAGACTTCTGTTCCAGCTGGAGCTCACGCTTCCGCTGGTCGTCCTTGATAATCTCAACGTTGGTGGCCAGCAAGCGTAGCCGCTCTTCTTCGGACATATCGGAGCCGTACTCGCCGATGCTTAGCTCCGCGGCCTGGCGATGCTTTTCTATGGCGTCGGCTGTCATCTGTTCATTGAAGCCGCGCTCGCGATACTTGAAGAAGCCCGCAGCGCTGGCTGCGACGCTGACCACCCCGCTGGTTATAGCGGCAATTACCCGGGCATCTTGTGCTGATCTTGAGGCTGCGCCGGCTGTGGTTAACGCGGCAGCCAGAACGGATCCGACTATTATTGTCCATTGTAGTATGTTGCTGTAGCGGCGGCTTGCGTTGGCCTTCTGCGTGAAATGGTCAATCTCATCCCAGAGGGCCTTCCGGTATCCACGAAGCGCTTCGAGTGGGGTGGTGGATTCCTCGTCTTCGGCAGTCATGGATTCGGACAGCTCCTTGTACGCATTTTCGACGCGAGTGCGCTCTGCCCGTTCGACTACCAGCGCGACGCTGGCCTGAGCGAGCTTTTGTTCGTACTCGTTCTCAAGATGGCTGATTTCCGAGCGAAGTAGTTCAACCAGGCGTTTGGTTGACGGCTGCTGGGCCAAGGATCCCCCCGAGGCGAGAGTCAGCGATGATGTCGCAGTGTATCAGGGTGCTGGCTTAGTGTGACGATGCGGCACGTAGCGCGTGCCCGGCCGGAGCGCCTTTGGCGCCGCCTATGGGATCCGAGTGCCGATGCCGTGCTCGGAGTCGCGATTGGCGGGATGAAGCAGCGGGTGTACGGGCCACCAGAGTGACCCCGACTGAGCGCTGGGCGATCGATTCCTAGGGGTGAATGCGTCAACAGCCAATCTGGCCGGGGCGCACGGACCATCGAAGGGAAGCCTGTGCTTCGAGCACTCCCCGAACCCATCCCTCCTCGCTCTGAACCGCCCGCAACATCCGCGCCGCCAGCTTGGTCTACTGCCCAGCTCGGTCGTAGTAGTCGATCCCGTGACAGGTACCTGCAGGAGCCCGACGGGTACCCGGCGACGACCTTTCCGGCGATCGCGGCTCATGCCATCGCCACCTACACGCGACCCGGTGACCTGATCATCGATCCGACGGCCGGTATCGGTACCACTCTCGTCGAGGCCATGCATCTTGATCGGATGGCGATCGGTGTGGAGCGGGACCAAGGCCACGTCGATCTTGCGCTGCGGAACATCGAGAATGCCGCGGACCGTGGCGCACCCGGTTTCGCAGCAGTCGTGAGTGGTGATGCCCGCGGGATGGAGGCGCTCCTTGGCCACGATCTGTATGGCAAGGCGGCGCTGGTTCTTGTGTCGCCCCCCAGCGCTCTGACAGCCCATGGCGTGCAAGTGCCGTGCGCCCGCCGTGGCGATGGCTTCGGTGACGCTCTGGATGTCGGGCATCGGGACCAGATGATGGCCTGGTTCACGCAGGTCTTGGCAGGCTGCCGGACGTTGCTGAAGCCCGGCGGGTTCTTGGTGATCACGGTGAGGGCCGAACGTCGCCCTGGACGCGTGGGCGAAGTCGCCGCCGTGGCCGCCAATGCTGCGCTTGACGCGGGGTTCGCTCTGCATGAGCGCTGTGCTGCTCGGCTCGTCGCTGCATCAGAGTGCGGGCAAGCACCTTGTGCATCCGATTTCCGACTGGTGCACCTAGGTAGCACTTTTGCGCTTGGCGGTCCGGGCCATATCAGGGCGCAGGAGGAGATCGTGGTGGCTTGCGTTGGCCGACTCGATGATCACTCGATCGAGAGCACGGGCTGTGGTTGCGTGCTTGACCAGCGCTATAACGCATCGAGCAGGTGATCGGTGTGAAAGAAGCGGCTACAGCGCGTCCAGATGTGATCGACCTTTGTGAGATCTGGCGGGTGACGGACTTCCCGGAGTTTGGACGTGCCGACTTTGGTCCGAAGTTCCTTTCGGCCGACTTCGCGGATCCTCTGACGAGGTCTGCGAAGTCGCACTCCGATCAACCGGCGCCACCTGTGCAAGGAGTCTGATGCCCAGAGACGAGTTCCTGACCATCGACCAGGTCGCCGCTGAGCTCGGCGTGGCACGCAGCACCTTCTACCGGTGGCGGCGCCTTGGGTTGGCCCCGGAGTCGTTGAAACTGCCCAACGGCTCGATCCGGATCCGGCGAACGGCGTTGGAGCGGTTTCTCAGGGGCTGCGAGACCCGGCGCTGAGAACAGTACGACTGGCCGGCCCGTGTAGCGGGCCGGCCCCGCACCACGGAGGTAGATCCATGGACCCGTCCTACGACGTCCACGTCTGGAGCATCCAGACGTACGAAGGGAAGAAGAAGACCACCTACCGTCTGCGGTGGATGGTCGCTGGCCGCTGGTTTCGGGAATCGTTCGACACATCAGGTCTGGCTGACGGTTTCCGGGCGAAGCTCCTGACCGCAGCGCGCGAAGGCCTCGCATTCGACACCGGGACCGGCCTGCCAGAGCACATGATTCCAAAGCAGCCCGAGGCCAAGGGCCTTACCGTCTACGAGCATCTGGTCGAGTATGCGGCGATGAAGTGGCCGCGTCTGGCTCCGAACTCTCGCTGCGGCGTGGCCGAGACACTGGCAGTCGTTGCTCCAGCGCTTACCGCGGATCGTGACGGTCGCCCCGATGCCGTCGTGCTGCGGCGCGCTCTGTATCGATACGCCTTCAACTGCAGTGAGACGCGCGGCCCACAGTCCCGGGAAGTTGCGGACGCGCTGGAGTGGATTGCCAGGGCTTCGCTGCCACTGAAGGATCTTGCAGACGCTGTAGTCGTCCGCAAGGCGCTTGACGCGCTGAGCCTGAAGATGGACGGCTCGCTCGCGGCGGCCAAGAGCGTGACCCGAAAGCGGGCTGTCTTCTACAACGCGCTTGGCTACGCCGTGGAGCTTAAGCGGCTGGCGGCCAACCCGATTGATCAGGTCAGCTGGAAGGCGCCGAAGTCTACGGAGCTGGTCGATCGGCGTGTGGTGGTGAACCCGATGCAGGCCAGAGCTCTGCTGGATGGTGTCGGCAGCCAAGGCCGCTACGGGGAGAAACTGAAGGCGTTCTTTGCGCTTATGTACTTCGCGGCGCTGCGGCCGTCGGAAGCCAAGAGTCTCCGAGAAGACCAATGCGACTTGCCCAAGACGGGGTGGGGCACGTTGTACCTGGCCAAGACCGCGCCCAGGGCTGGTTCAGCATGGACTGACAACGGTAAGCCGCATGAGGAACGTGGGCTCAAGCACCGCGCCGCCGACGAGGTACGCCCGGTGCCGGCATGCCCAGAGCTGGTAAAGATTCTTCGAGAGCACGTCCTGAGGTTCCCACCGAAGAGCGGTGGTCCGTTGTTCGTGGCGGCCCGTGGGGGAGTGGTCAACGACAGCGTCTACAGCATGGTCTGGCGGAACGCTCGCTTCGATGCGCTCACGGCTCGCCAGTTTGCCTCACCGATGGCCAAGCGGCCGTACGACCTTCGGCATGCTGCTGTGTCGACGTGGCTGAACGCGGGCGTTCCTCCGGCACAGATCGCAGAGTGGGCCGGACACAGCGTCGAGGTGCTGCTGAGGGTCTACGCCAAGTGTGTTGACGGCCAGGACGATGTGGCGAGGCGGCGGATCGAGGAAGCGCTCGGAGACGGGGCCGAGGCAGGCTGATTTTTTGGCAGGGAAATGGCAGAAACAGTGATCCTTAACGGCTCGGATCGCACACCTGTGGGATACTGAACAAACAGCCCCTGACCAGAATCCACCTGGTCAGGGGCTGTTTTGCCTGTATGTGGCAGGTGAAGGATTCGAACCTTCGAAGCTTTCGCGACGGATTTACAGTCCGCTCCCATTGGCCGCTCGGGCAACCTGCCAGGGATGCGTCCCGCGGGTCCGATCGGGATCGGCACCGTGGGGCGACGGCACAACAATAGCGGATGGCGGGGGGTGCTTCGCCACCCGGTTCTTTCGGGGGGTGCGGGTG
>NZ_JAACYW010000150.1 GCF_015356825.1 Catenulispora rubra
GCCCATGTGCTCGGTCCGCACCAGATGCGGCAGGAACGTGCGCGCCGTCGGCCCCGCCCCGGCCCCGAACACCGACTGCCCCGCCACGATGAACAGCACGGCGAGAACGGGGAACGTCCCAAGCACCGCCTGCGTCGCAAGCAGCGCCGAGCACGCACCCTGACCCACGGTGCACGCCATATAGAACCGTCGCCGATCAAGCCGATCAGCCAACGCCCCGGCGAACAACCCGAACGCGATGAGCGGCACAGCCTGCGCAAGCCCGATGGCCCCGGTCCACGCGGCACTGTTGGTGGAGTGCCAGATCTGGAAGAGCACGGCGACCGTGGTCATCTGCCCCCCGAAGCTGGAGCACAGCCCACTCACCCACAGCCGCCGAAACGCCGCCGACTCGCGGAGGGGTGCGGTGTCGGCGAGCATCGCGGTGAGGCGACGGGTGCGGCTGCCGGTGCCGGTGCTGGTGCTGGTGCTCGGCTGGGATTCGGCGCGCGGCAACTCCGGCTGCTGGCTGCTCTGAGCAGCGCCGGAGTCTTGCTGCGGCTCATTGCGCGGCGAGCCCGGTGGCCGACTACCGGACCGAGCTTCGGGGGAGGGCTCCTGCGGCTGCGGCTGGCCGGCGCGCTGGGCTGTGCCAAAGCTCTGCTGCGGCGGTTCGGGCGGCAGGCTGGCGCCCGGGTCTTGCTGCGGCTGGCTGATGTGGCCAGCTGTACCAGAGCTCTGCTGCGCCGATTCGGGCGACAGGCCGGCGCCAGGGTCTTGCTGCGGCTGGCTGATGTGGCCAGCTGTACCAGAGCTCTGCTGCGGTGAGTCCTGCTGCTGGCGCTGGGCTGAATCCCGCCGCGCGCCATCCCGCCGGCGCCCCGGCCACCCTATTCGCCGCGCCATGCCGGGTCCTCCCTCAGGCGCTCCGTGATCCGGTCGCGGAAGCTCTTGCGCGCTAGTGCCTGCTCCACGTCGGCGACTGCCCTGCTGATCGGGTAGGGGATCTCCGCCTCGAGTTCCGCCAGGGCTGCTTCGGTGGCGCGCCATTCTGCGGCGAGGCGGGGGGCGAGGCGGCGGGATTTGGCGGTCAGGGTCACGCGCTTGGTGCGGGCGTCGGGGCCGGGGGTGGTGCGGACGAGGCCGGCGGTGCGCATGGCGGCGACCTTCTGGCTCAGGGCCGAGTGGGTGCGGCCGACGGATTCGGCCAGTTCGGTGATGGTCATCGGGCCCTGGAGGTACAGGCGGAGCAGTTCCATCACCCAGGTCGGCTTAACGCCCTCGATGTCGGCGTCGGCGTAGACCTGGGCGATCGAGGCGTCGATGCCCGCCGTCAGCAGTTGTAGCGGACGCCACAGGCTGGTGCCGGTCGGGTCCTCGAAGTGCTGGTCGGTGGCCTGGTCGGCGGGCTGGCCAGCGGTGTGCGCGACCGGCGGCTCGGCAGCTTGATCATCGGTCATGCCGTAATCGTAACAGCACTTCTATAAGTGCTGTTGGAATTATCTGGGCACCACGCCGCCCGCGTGGCGTCATGCCGAGTAGTCGATTGATCACTATCTTGAGGGAAAGAAGTGAGAAAGGTGGCCGGCCCGGTGCCCGGAGCAGCAGACGCCCAGCCCGCCGCCCGGACCGCGGGCGGCCCGCGCGGCCGGTCGACGGTCTGGGCCGCGGCCCTGATGTCCCTCGTGCTCGCCGCGATCTGGGCCCGCTACCTCGCGGGCGTCGGCGGCGACCTGGCCGCCCAGTGGTCCTGGGCAGACTTCGCCGCCAAGTACCCCGGCTCGGCCTACGACCTGGCCTGGTACGGCGGTATCCACCCCGCCTCCTACAGCCTGCTCGCCCCGTTCCTGATGGCCGCCGTCGGGGTCCGCGCCGCCGGCGTCCTGTCGGTCGTGGTCTCGGCGGTCCTGCTCGCCCACATCCTCACCCGCGCCGGCCTGCGCTGGCCGCTGCCGGTGGCGCTGTGGGGAACCTTCGCGCTCTGGTGCGACCTGGCTGCCGGCCGCGTCACCTTCGCCATCGGCCTGATGTTCGGCCTGGCCGCGATCGCCGCCGCCGGGAACGAGCGCACGCCCGGCTGGGGCCGCATCGCGCTCGCCGCCGGCCTGTCCTTCCTCGCCGTCTGCGCCAGCCCGGTGGCCGGCCTGTTCGTCGAGGTCGCCGCCGCGGCCCTGCTGCTCACCGGACGCGTGCGCACCGGCATCGCGCTCGGCGTCCCGGGACCGGCCGTCGTCCTGCTGACCAGCCTGCTGTTCCCGTTCGGCGGCGTGGACCCGGTCGGCGGCTCGACGATCATGGTCACCGCCGGCTGCGCCGTCGCGGCCGCCCTGCTCGTCCCCGGCGGCCCCGACGCCGCCCCGGTCTGGCGCGTGGTGCGCATCGGCGCCCTGCTCTACGCCGCCGGCGCCGGCCTGACCCTGCTGATCGACACGCCGCTGGGCAGCAACGTCGAACGCTTGGCGCTGATCTTCGGCAGCGTGGTCTTCCTGGCCGCCCTCTGCGCCCGCGGCGGCGTCCCCTGGCCGCGGCTGCCGCGCCCGAGCCTGACCTGGCTGCGCACCGGCGCCCTGGTCGTCGCGTTCGCCATCGCCGGCTACTGGACCGTCAGCAGCGACATCGTCGGCATCCCGATGCCGTCCTCCAAGGCCCAGGGCGCCGGCCTCGTCGCCGAACTCCAGAGCCTGCACGTCGAGGCCACCGGCGCACGCGTCGAAGCCGTCCCGATGCAGAACCACTGGGAATCCTGGGGCCTGACCGGCGCCGCCGAACTCGCCCGGGGTTGGAACCGCCAGGCCGACGTGCAACGCAACCCCCTGTTCTACGACGGCACGCTCACCGGCCCCGCCTACTACGACTGGCTCCAGAAATGGGCCGTCGGCTACGTCGCCGTCCCCGCGCTCCCCGCCGCCGACCTGGACTACTCGGCGCGCGCCGAGGCCGTCCTGATCGCCACCCACCCCGCCTGGCTCCGGCAGGTCTGGCAGGACTCCTCGTGGCGGCTGCTGAAGTTCACCGACGCCGTCGCCCTGGCCTCGCCACCCGCGACGATCGTCGCCACCGACCCCGCGCACGTCGTCCTCGACGTGCCGCAGACCCCGCAAGCAACAGTGACCGCGACGGTCCGCGTCCAGTGGTCCCCCTGGCTCCGCGTCGACGGCCCGGCCGGCGCCTGCCTGGTCCGCGACGGCGACTGGACGCAACTGCAAGTCAGCGCCCCCGGCCGCTACACGATCGACAGCGACTACTCCCTGCCCCGCGGATCGGGCTGCTCGCGGCCGTAGCCCCTGATGAAGTGCTCGACCAGCCCCTCGACGAACCCGTCGTCGACCGGATCGCCGGTCATCAGGATCCGGTGATACACCGGCCCGACCAGCAGGTCTACGGCCGCCGCGACATCCAGATCCGCCGGCAGCTCACCCCGCGCGATCGCGCGGTCCAGCGGCACGCGGTCGCGCTGCCGCTGCTCGTCGAGGTAGTGCGTGCGCAGCTTCTCGGCGAAGACGGCGTCGTGCTGCGCGTGGCCGATCAGGGCCTTGAACACGGCCCCCGCGTCCTCGCCGGTAATGAAACCCGCCAGCTGCCGCAGATGTCCGCGCAGGTCCTCGGCGAGGCTGCCGTGCTCCTGGGGCACCAGGTCGCGGGCGGCGTCCTCCAGGAACGTGTCCAGCAGGATGTCCGTCTTGGAGCCCCACCAGCGGTAGATCGTCTGCTTGGCGACACCGGCCGCAGCCGCGACGCCCTCGATCGTGACGCCCGCGAAGCCCTTCTCCACCAGCAGGTCGTCGGCCGCCCGCAGCACCGCCTGCCGGGCGTCCTCGCTGCGTCCGTGCCGGTTGCCGTGGTGGCGCTGACTCTGGCCGCGCTCTGCCGGCAAAGCGTGCCACCTCCTCGACGTGCCGTGCCCCGATGATGAAAGGACAGGATAGGGCCCCGACGGGCCGACGGAGATCAGCTGCCGTCGGTGAGCAACCGCGCCAGCGCGTCGGCCGACCGACTCCCCGGTGCGGCCTGATACACGATGATGACCTGCTGCTCGGCACCGCCGACGGTCAGCGCCTGCCGTCGCAGCGACAGCTCCCCGACCTCCGGGTGCACGAAGCGCTTGAGCTCGTCGCGCGACGGCCGTGCATCGTGGTGCGCCCACAGCCGCCGGAAATCCTCGCTCGTCTCCAGCTCCGCGATGAGCTGCACCGTCGCCGGATCCCGCAAGTCGGCCTCCGCACGCAGGGCCGCCACGGTCTGCTCCGCGATCTGCGGCCAATCCGGCAGCAGCTCACGCACTTCCGCGGAGAAGAACACCTCCCGCGCCAGATTCCGCCCCGGCTCGTAGATCCCGGCCAGCATCCGGGCCGGCTTGTTGGCGGCCAGCACGTCGAAACGCCGGTTGCGCACGTACGCCGGAGTGTCCTTCCACGCATCGAGCAGCCGGTGCACGTCCTCGCTGACATCTGGCGCCACCGGCGGCGTGGAATCCGGCGCCGCGAGCGAGTAGAAGTAGGCAGAGGCGTCGGCATCCAGTTCCAGCGCACGGGCCAGCGCCTGCAGGACCTGCGGCGACGGATGCCGGTCGACCCCCTGCTCCAACCGCGTCAGATACGGCTCGCTGATCCCGGCCTGCCGCGCCAACTCGTCCCGCCGCAACCCCGCGACCCGCCGCGGCCCGGACAGCGCCAGGTCCCGGTCCGACGGCGCGATCCGCGCCCGCCGGGCCTTCACGAACTCTCCCAAGAGGTTGTCGGACGCCATGTCGCGAGGGTAACCCTCCCGGGGTGCTGGTTGCAGCTCCGCGATCACCGCAGGATCGAAGACATGAAGACGAAGACGAAGACCTGGTTCATCACCGGAGCATCCCGAGGGTTCGGCCGCATCTGGGCCGAGGCCGCCCTCAAGCGCGGCGACCGCGTGGCCGCCACCGCTCGCCGGCTCGAATCCCTGCAACCCCTCGTCGACGCCTACGGCGACGCGGTCCTCCCGCTCGTCCTGGACGTCACCGACCGCGCAGCGGCCGTCGCCGCGGTCCGCCGCGCCGCCGAGACCTTCGGCCGCCTCGACGTCGTCGTCAACAACGCCGGCTACGGCCTGTTCGGCACCGTCGAGGAGGCCACCGAGCAGCAGGCCCGCGAGCAGATCGACACCAACCTGCTCGGCCCGCTGTGGGTGACGCAGGCCGCGCTGCCGTTCCTGCGCGAGCAGGGCAGCGGCCACATCCTGCAGGTCTCCAGCATCGGCGGGCTCGCCGCCTTCCCGACGCTCGGCCTGTACAACGCCTCCAAGTGGGGCCTGGAGGGGATGAGCGAGGCGCTGGCGCAGGAGGTCGCGCCGCTCGGCATCCACGTGACGATCGTCGAGCCCGGCCCCTACGGCACCGAGTGGTCGACCGGCTCGGCCGTGCACACCGAGCCGATCGCCGCCTACGAACCGGTGCGCGAGGCACGCCGCGCCGGAGCCACGGCCCGCGCGCCGCAGGACCCGCAGGTCACCGCCGACGTCATCCTGGAACTGGTCGACACCGACGAACCGCCGCTGCGGCTGTTCCTCGGCCCGTACCCCTATCCGGTCGTCGAGGCCGTCTACCAGAAGCGGCTGGAAACCTGGGAGGCCTGGCGTCCGCTGGCCACCAAGGCCTGACCTCGGTGGACGTCCGGCGGATCCGTGCCGGTCAGAGGAACCGCCACAGGTGGTCCGCGGACCCGTTGTCCTCGAACTGCACGACGTCGGCCGAGTCGGCCGTGGACATGCCGTCCACGCCGAGCATCAGCCCGCTGTTCATGTTCTGGATCCGAAACCACGGACCGCCGCCGGGCCGCAGCCGCCACAGGTGGTCCGAGGTCCCGTTGTCGTCGAACTGCACGACCTGCGCGGAGTCCGCGGTCGACATGTTCGACACGCCCATGACCTTGCCGGAGTTCAGGTTCTGGATCTTCCACCAGCCGGTGGAGTCGCCGAGGAAGGTCCACCGGTGGTCCGCGGTGCCGTTGTCGTCGTACTGCACGACGTTCACCGAGTCGGCGGTGGACATGTTCGCCACGCCGAGCACCTTGCCGCTGTTCTTGTTGATGATCCGGACCGGGCCGTCCGGAATCAGGGTCCAGAGATGGTCCGCGGTGCCGTTGTCGTCGTACTGGACCACGTTGACCGAGTCGGCTGTGGACATGTTCGCGACGCCGGCCACCTTGTTGCTGTTGACGTTGCGGATGCGCATCCGGCCGTCGCCGTTGTCGATCAGGGTCCAGGCATGGTCCAGCGTGTTGGTGTTCTCGAACTGCACGATGTTCGCCGAGTTGGCCGTGGACATGCCGTCCACGCCCAGGACCAGGCCGCTGTTCGCGTTGCGGATGCGGACGTTGCCGTCGCCGTTGTCGAGCAGCTGCCAGACATGGTCGGCGGTGCCGCTGTCGTCGAACTGGACCACCTGCGCGCTGTCGTCCCAGGACATGTTCGACACGCCCATGACCTTGTTGCTGTTGGCGTTGAGCAGCCTGACGTAGCCGCCGGCCGGGGTCCAGGCCTTCCCGCCTGAGGCGACGGCCGGGAACGCGGTGATCCGCAGCCGCGCCGCACCCATCGGGATGAGCGCGACGTCGGTCGTCCCGGAGGCCTGGAACGGCCCGGACTGGAGCTCGGTCGCAATGTTCTGATCGTCGGCGGTCCATCCGGTGATCTGCGCGGCCGGCGCGGTGATGCTGACCGGGACGCTCTGCTGTGTGAACGGGTTCGCCGACACAGAGCCGTTGGTGCCATGGAACGTCAGTGCACTGGCAGGGTTCGACGCGGGCAGCGCGAGGCCGTAGTTCCAGGCCGTCGTGGCGTGCACCTCGTACTCGGGGAACTCCGAATCCCCGGCGAACTGGACGTAGTTCTCGCCGATCTGCAGCGAGTAGTCCAGCGCGCCGTTCGACACCGACAACGCGCCGCCGACCGCGCTCCACGCGGTGACCACCGGCGTGGACGGCAGGTGGATCGTCACCTTGTCGCCGTTGTGCCAGGTGCGCGAGACCGAGGTGTAGGCCGGGCCGGCCGGGGCGCTCACGCCGTGGCCGTTCACGGAGATCGACGGCGCCGAGCACCAGCCCGGGACCCGCAGGTAGAGCGGGAACGCGGTCGGCGTGGACATCGTCAGGGTCAGCGTGACGGTGTCAGTGAACGGATATCCGGTGTCCTCGGTGATGGTCACCGAGGAGCCGCCGGATACGTTTGCGGTGACCGAACAAGGGGCGTACATCGCCGCGCACAGGCCGTTGTCGGGAGTGGCGGACCACAGCTCTTCGGTGAAGTACGGCCAGCCCTGGCCGTAGTTGTGCGGGCAGCAGCGGTACTGGTCCACGCCGGGCATGTAGGCCTGCATGGGCTTGGCGTTGCTGAACTGGCCGTGGCTCGGCGTGTTGTCGGAGATGTCGACGCTGTTCATCGACGTGATGTAGTGCGTGCCCTTGCCCTGCGGATCCAGGGCCGCGGGCAGCATGTTGAACGCCAGCTGCTCGCAGCGGTCGGCCCACACCGGGTCGCCGGTCAGCCGGTTCATCAGCTCGTGGCTGGCCATCAGCTCCACGACGCCGCAGGTCTCGAAGCCCTGCCGGGGGTCGGTGTAGCCGATCCGGCCGTTCTCGTCGCCGGCGAAGCCGCCACCGGGGAACTGACCCCATCTGCCCATGATCGACGCGTAGTTCTGGTATGAGTTCTGCGTCATGCCGGACTGGCCGGAGCGCAGGGCATACACCGCCGGTTCGCGGAAACCCTGGGCCAGGTTGACGTTGTGCGGCGTGGGCAGGTTGTTCAGCCAGTTCGCACTGTTGCTGTGCATGGTGTCGGCCAGGTCCAGCAGGAAGGTCTCGCCGGTGCGGTTGTAGAGCCAGAACAGCACGTCCAGGCCGTCCGCGACGCGGAAGGAGAGCCAGTAGGCCGAGAACACCGAGCCCGGCTGCGTGTGCATGAACCGGCAGAACGCGGTCATGGCGTTCAGGATCTTCTGGTCGCCGGTGTACTCCTGGCGGCTGCGTAGGGCTTGCAGCAGCGGCAGGTACGGCCAGAAGTCCCCGTAGCCGCCCTGGCTGGTGCGCAGGCCGGTCGGGCCGAAGAAGCCGTCGGCGGCCTGCGTGGCCAGGATGCCGTCGATCCAGGCGGCGGTGTTCGCCTGGACCGTGGCGTCGCCGGTGAGGTAGCCGAGGTCGCCGTAGCCGCGCAGCCAGTACGGCACCTCCTCCCAGCCGTTCTGGGACGGGTTGAGCCAGCCGGTCGTACTGGTGTCCAGGTAGCGGGAGGTGTCCTGGTACTTCCCGCACAGGCCGTCCACTTGCAGCCGGAGCTGGCCGGCCAGCCAGCCGGAGGCGCGGACGGCGCCGGGCGGCAGGCGGAGCAGCGCGGTCGGGGCCAGGGGAGCGGCGTTCGGCGAGTAGAGGCCTCCGCCGGCCGGTGCGATTCGGGCGGTCGCGGCCGAGGCCGAGGAACTCAGGTAGGGACTGGTGGTGAGTGCGGCGGCTGTGAGCGCGCCGCTGCGCAGCAACGCGCGACGGGACAGGGACATGATGAGGCTCCGGTGGGTAGAGCAGCCCTGATTCAACGATGTAAAGCCTCATTCAGGCACCGGCGGCGTGGTGCGTCAAGGCCCTGTGTTGAGGTGCGAAATTCATCCGGTCCTGATCGTGATGGGAAAACCGCAGTTCCAGTGCGTCATCGAGCCCTGAGTGGGGTATTGCGCGACGAGACAAGAGGGTTGACACACATCCGCAGGACGTGCATGACTAGCGTTACATCGTTGGAATCACCTTCCTCGGTGGCGCACACGCACCATCCCGATTCCCTTGTGACGAGGATGTGAACATGCCTGCCCACTTGCGTGTAAGCACTCTGACCAGGTCGGCGACGGCCGCGACGATCGTCGTGGTCTGCCTGGCCGGCACCGCCGCCTGCGCCAAGTCGGCGCCCAAGGCCGCCGCCTCCGGCGCGACCTCGACCGGGACCGCGGCGCAGCAGGTGGTGGCGACGTCCGCCTCCGGCCCGGGCTGCACGTACCAGACCTACGGCGGCGGCGTGCCGCAGCTGAACCTGACCGATCCCTCGACGATCGTCGGCTTCTCGCAGTCGGAGTCCACCAGCAACCCGTTCCGCTCCACCGAGACCGACTCGATCACCAACCAGGCCAAGTCGCTGGGGATCAAGCTGATCCAGCGCAACGCCAACGCCGACGTGAACGCGCAGAACTCGCAGATCGAGGACATGATCGCGCAGGGCGCGAAGGTGCTGATCGTGGCGCCGGAGAACTCCGACGGGCTCGGTCCGGCGCTGGCCGAGGCCAAGGCCAAGAAGATCCCGGTGCTCACCATCGACCGGACCGTCACCGGCACCGCGTGCGGCGACTACATCGCCTTCATCGGCTCGAACTTCTACGGCCAGGCCCAGATCGCCGCCGACGATCTGGCGGCCGCGACCAACAACCAGGCCAAGGTCGCGATCCTGTCCGGCACCCCGGGCAACAACGTCAGCTCCGACCGGACCAGCGGCTTCCAGGACCAGCTCAAGGCCAAGTACCCGGGCCTGACCGTGGTCGCCTCGCAGACCGGCAAGTTCGACCAGACCGACGGCCAGTCGGTGATGGCCCAGATGCTCCAGGCCAACCCGGGGATCAATGCCGTCTACGCCGAGAACGACGAGATGGCGCTCGGCGCGATCCAGGCGATCATCGCGGCCGGCAAGGTCCCGGGCAAGGACATCAAGATCGTCTCGATCGACGGCACCCAGCAGGCCGTGCAGGACGTCGTCTCCGGCTCGATCTACGCCGACGTGGAGACCAACCCGCGGTTCGGCCCGCTGGCGTTCCAGTCCCTGCAGGCCTTCTACGGCACCACTGGCGTGTCCAGCAAGGTGATCATCAAGGACAGCCACTTCACCCAGGCCAACGCCCAGCAGGCACTCGCCGGCGGGCAGGTCTACTGAGCTGGTGGCCGGGGGTCTGCGACGTCTGAGATTCGATGTCTGATTCCTGGGTTGACTGAGGGAGGAACCGTGCCGTCGAGGCCGGATGAACCAGACCCCTCCGGGCCGCCGGAGGCAGGAGCGCCCACGGGCGCTCCTGCCGCGTTGCAGGCACGCGAGGTGGCCAAGAGTTTCGGCGGCGTGCACGCGCTGCGCGGGGCGGACCTGCTGGTGCGCCCCGGCGAGGTGCACGCCCTGATGGGGGAGAACGGCGCGGGCAAGTCCACGCTGATCAAGCTGCTCACCGGCGTCTACCGCCCGGACGACGGCGTCATCGCGCTGCACGGGCAGGAGCGGTCCTTCCGCACCCCGCTGGAGGCGCAGGCCGCCGGGATCTCGACGATCTACCAGGAAGTGAACCTGGTGCCGATGATGTCGGTGGCCCGGAACCTGTTCCTGGGCCGTGAGCCGCGCCGCCGGGGCCTGGTCGACCTGCGCGCGATGAACCGGATGGCCGCCGAGATCCTGGTGCGCTACGGGGTCCGGGTCGACGTCACCGCGCCGGTGCACACACTGGGCCTGGGCGCCCGGCAGATGGTGGCGCTGGCCCGGGCGGTGCGCACCGACGCCCGGGTGGTGATCATGGACGAGCCGACGTCCAGCCTGGAGCCGCGCGAGGTCCAGACCCTGTTCGGGGTGATCAGGACACTGCGGGGGCAGGGCGTGGCGGTGGTGTTCGTCAGCCACCGGCTGGACGAGCTGTACGAGATCTGCGACCGCGTCACGGTGCTGCGCGACGGCCGCACGGTGCACAGCGGGCCGATGGCCGGACTGCCGCGCACGGAGCTGGTCGCGCTCATGCTGGGCCGCGCGTTGCTTGCCGCGCACGAAGGCCGGGTGACGGCGTTCGCGCCGGACAAGGCACGGCGACGGCCGGCGGCTGATGACGCGGCGCTGGGGGATTTGCTTCCGGCGGCGCGGCAGGGCCGGGGGCGCGGGCGCAGTTCGGGCTGGGGGCGCGGCCGGGACCGTCAGGCGGGCGGCCCCGGCGGCGCGGATGCGGGTTCCGGCGCGGCGCTCGCTGCTGGCTTGGACTCGAGTGCGCCGACGGCTGCTGCTGTACAACCCGGCGCCGCGGTCGATGCCGGCATGGAGTTCGGAGCGCGGGCTGCTGCGGCCGCGGCTGCCGATGCTGCGGGTCTCCCTGCACTCAGCATCAGCGGCCTGACCGACCGGCACCGGCTGCGTGATGTCAGCCTGGATGTTGCCGCCGGTGAGGTAGTGGGGTTGGGTGGTCTGCTCGGCGCGGGCCGCAGCGAGACCGCGCAGGCCGTGATCGGCGCGCATCCGGCCGTCGGCGCGGTGTCCGTCGACGGCAGGCTGATCCGCCGCCGCAATCCGCAGGCCGCAGTCCGCGCCGGGATTGCGATGCTGGCCGAGGACCGCAAGGCCGAAGGCGTCATCCCCGGGCTGTCCGTCCGGGAGAACATCGTCCTGGCCGCGCTTCCGCGCCTGTCGCGCGCCGGGATCGTCTCCACCGCGCGGCAGGACCGGATCGTCGAGTTCTTCATGAAGCGCCTGCGGATCAAGGCCTCCAGCCCCGAGCAGAAGGTCCAGGACCTGTCCGGCGGCAACCAGCAGAAGGTGCTGTTGGCCCGCTGGATGTGTCTGAATCCCCGCGTCTTGCTGCTCGATGAGCCGACGCGCGGCATCGACGTCGGCGCCAAGGCCGAGGTCCAGACCATCATCGACGAGCTGGCCGCCGAGGGGGTCGGCGTGCTGCTGATCTCCTCCGAACTCGACGAGCTGATCGAGGGGTCCGACCGGGTCGTCGTCCTGCACACCGGATCGGTCGCGGCACGGCTGGACGGCGAGCAGGTCACGGCGCCGAGCCTGATGCGCGCCCTGGCCGGGGAGGCCTCTGGCACTGAGCAGTCCGATGAGGAGGGAGCCCCGTGACCGCCGCCGTGATCGAACCGGCCGACGGCGCCGGCACGCGCGACCGGATCCTGGACCTGGCGCAGCGCTACGGCGTCTACGCCGCGCTCGTCGTCCTGACAGCCGTCGCTACCGCGCTCAACGGCGACTTCATGTCCGTGTCCAACTGGCGCGTGCAGCTGTTCCAGGCCGCGCCGATCGTGCTCGTCGCGCTCGGCATGGCGCTGGTGATCGGCACCGAGGGCGTCGACCTGTCGGTCGGAGCGACGATCGCGCTGGCCGCGTCGATCATCCCCCTCTACATCGGCTACGGCCCGGTGCCGGCGATCGCGCTGGCGCTGCTGCTCGGTGCGGCGGCGGGCCTGGTCGGCGGGGCGATGGTGGCGTTCGCCGGGGTGCAGCCGATCGTGGCCACGCTGTCGCTGATGATCGGCCTGCGCGGGGTCGCCGAGCTGATGAACGGCGCCGCCGCCAAGCCCGTGGCCGACGCCACGATCCTCGACCTCGGCGAGCACAACCTGGCCGGAACGCCGCTGATGGCGTGGATCGCGCTGGCCGCCACCGGGGTCGTGGCGTACACCGTGCGGCGCACCACCTTCGGCCGCCAGCTGGTGGCGATCGGCGACAACAAGCGCGCGAGCCTGCTGGCCGGGCTGCCCGTGCGGCGCGTGCTGGTGACCGTGTACGTGCTGTCCGGGGTGCTGGCCGCGCTGGCCGGCGTGCTGATCGTCGGGCACGGGGCCGAGGCCGATCCGGCGAACCAGGGGTTGAACATGGAACTGAGCGCGATCACCGCGGTGGTGGTCGGCGGCACGCCGCTGTCCGGTGGTCGGGTGCGCGTGCTCGGCACGGTGGCCGGGGCGCTGTTCATGCAGCTGGCCTCGGCGGTGCTGATCCAGCACAACGCGCCGACGTCGACCACGCAGATCGTCGAGGCCGTGCTGATCTGCCTGGCCGTCTACGTCTCGCGGGAACGGGGGACGCGATGAGCGTGCGGACGCCGGAGACCGCGGCGCCGGTGCCGGCCCCGCCGCCGCGGCGCGCGGGCCGCGAGGGGCTGCTGGAGACGCCGCGCGAGCGCTGGATCCGGCGCGCGGAGCGGCGCGGGCCGCTGGTGGTGCTGGTGGCGGTGTGCGCGGCGGCGACGGCGGCCTCGCCGTCGGACGCCTCGTGGTCGGACGTGAGCACCATCCTGGGCAACAACGCCTTCGTGTGGCTGCTGGCGCTGGGGATGACGTTCGTCATCACGACCGGCGGCATCGACCTGTCGGTGGGGTCGCTCTACGCGCTCGGCGGGGTGCTGGCGGCGCGGGCGTCGTCGAGCGGGCCGTGGCTGGCGATCCTGCTGCCGCTGGTGGTGTGCGCGGCGTGGGGCGCGGTGCAGGGGCTGCTGGTGGCGTACGGCGGGATGGCGCCGTTCATCGTCACGCTCGCCGGGCTGCTCGGCGCGCGCGGGCTGCTGCAGGCGCTGACGAATCAGGGGTCGACGACGTACCTGGTCCCGGCGCACTCCTGGTTCCGGCACCTGGGCGCGGGCACGTGGGTGCCGGTGGGCATCGTTGCGGTGCTGTTCGCACTCGGCTGGATCCTCATGGAGCGCACCGGCTACGGCGCGACCCTGACCGCGATCGGCGGCAACCAGGACTCCGCGGTCCTGCTCGGCCTGCCGGTGGCGCGCGCGAAAGTCCTGGTCTACCTGCTGTCCGGCACCCTCGCCGGCGCGGCGGGCGCCCTGGCCGGCGCGCGCCTGGGCTCCGGCGTGACCACGATCGGCGTCGGCTACGAGCTGACGGCGATCGCCGCCGTGGTGATCGGCGGCACCCTGCTGACCGGCGGCTACGGCACGATCGGCGGCACCGTCTGCGGCGTCCTGCTGCTGGCGGTGATCCACCACCTGATCGACCGCTACCTGTCCCAGTACGGCTCGGCGATGACGGACGCGGTCAACGGCGCGTTCCTGGCCGTGGTGGTGCTGGCGCAGGCGCTGCTCGAGCGCTCGCGCCGGCGATGACGGAGGCTGGAGCGGGGGCGGGGACTGCTGGCAATCGCGCCGGTCCGCCGGGTGGAGCGTGCCCGGCGGGCACGGGAGGATTCGGGCGGCGGGCGAGTGCGCGGCGGCCCTCACTCCCCGCTGCTCTCCCGTATTACCAACCGGTGCCCCGGCTGAATCAGCCGCCCCGGCTCCGCGTACCCCTCCGCGATCCGCAGCAGCAGCGCGTCCACCGCAGCCTCGGCGATGCCGGTCTTGTCCGGTGCCACCGTGGTCAGCGACGGGATCGCGTACTCCGCCTCCTCCACGTCGTCGAAGCCGACCAGGGCGATGTCCTGCGGCACGCGCAGTCCCGCCTCGTGGATCGCGCGCAGTGCGCCGAGGGCCATCAGGTCGTTGAAGCAGAACACTGCGTCCGGGCGCTCCGGGAGCTTCAGCAGGCGCCGCATGGCCGCCGCGCCGTCCGGGCGGAAGTAGGCGCGGACCGGCGGGCACAGTGCCGGTTCGGCCGGCAGCCCTGCCGCGGCCAGCGCTTGGCGGTAGCCCGCCATGCGCTGCTGCGCGGTGGCGCGGGGGCTCGGGTCCTGCCAGCCGATGGCGGCGATGCGGCGGCGGCCGGCGGCGATCAGGTGGTCCACCGCCTCGCGGGCGGCGGTGACGTTGTCGATGTGCACGTGGTCGCAGACCAGGCCCAGGTCCGCCTCGCCGAGCAGGACCAGGGGGATCTGGCGTTCGCGCGCGGCCAGTTCGTGCTGGTCCAGGCCCAGGGGGCTGAGGATGACGCCGTCGATCATCGGGTCGCCCAGGCCGCTGGCGATGCGCAGTTCGGCGCGGGGGTCGCCGGCGGTGTCGTCCATCAGGACCGTGCAGCCGTGGCGGCGGGCCGCGGCGATCACCTCGACGGCCAGCTCCGCGAAGTACGGCGAGGGCAGTTCGGGGAACGCCAGGGCGATCACGCCGCTGCGGCCGGTGCGCAGCCGGCGGGCCGCCATGTTGGGGTGGTAGCCCAGGGCGTCGATCGCGGCCTGGACCTTGGCCCGGGTGTCGGCGGCGACGTGCACCGTGCCGTTGACCACGTTGGACACCGTCTTCACCGACACGCCGGCGGCCTCGGCGACGTCCTTCAGCCGCGGCGCGGAGCCGGCGCCGTTCGTGCCGTCCGCCGACCCGCGTATCGCCCCATCCATGGTCGCCTCAACGCTCCGTCCGCGTGATGTGATCTGATGTCAGTGTTCTAACGTTAGAATAGCTCATTTCCTGACAATCTTCACAAGCTTCTGATTCACTCTGTACCGCGCCGAGGAGCAGCCCCTTGCGATCTCCAGCCCTCCGACCATTCGGCACTCTGTCCGACGGCACACCGGTCGACGACTGGCGGCTGACCGACTCCTCCGGCGCCCGCGCCACGATCCTCGCCTACGGCGCGACCTTGCAGGAAATCAGTGTCCCGGATCGGGACGGCCGGATGGGCAACGTGGTCCTGGGCTTCGACAACCTGGCCGACTACGTCGAGCGCGGCGCCTACTTCGGCTGCGTCGTCGGACGTTACGCGAACCGCATCGCCGGCGGCACTTTCCCCCTGGACGGCCGCGAGATCCGCCTCCCGCTCAACGACGGCCCGCGCCCCAACACCCTGCACGGCGGCACCCCCGGCTTCGGCTCCCGCCTGTGGACCGCCCCGGACGGCGTGACCGACGTGGAGGACGGCACGTCGGTGACCCTGACCCGGATCAGCCCCGACGGCGAGGAAGGCTTCCCCGGCGAGGTCACCGTGAGCATCCGCTACACCCTCGCCGCCGGCCGCCTCACGCTGGACTACCGCGCCGAGACCACCGCCCCCACGGTCCTGAACCTGTCCAACCACGCCCGCTTCAACCTGGCCGGCGAAGGCGCGGGCACGGTCCTGGACCACGAACTCTCCGTCGCCGCCGACGGCTTCCTCCCAGTCGACGCCGCCCTGATCCCCCTCGACGGCGCCGCCCCGGTGGCCGGCACCCCCTTCGACTTCCGCACCCCGACCCCGGTCGGCGCGCGCCTGTCGGACCCGCACCCGCAACTCACCCTCGTCGGCGGCTACGACCACTGCTTCGTCCTGCGCGGCGGCCGCACCGCCGCACCGCGCCCGGTCGTCACCCTCCACGACCCGGCCGGCGGCCGCACCATGCGCATCGCGACCACCGAGCCGGGCCTCCAGCTCTACCTGTCCTCCGAACTGGACGGCACCCTGACCGGACCCGGCGGGCGCCGCTACCAGCGCTACGGCGGCATCGTGCTGGAGACCCAGCACTTCCCCGACTCACCCCATCGCCCCGAATACCCCTCGACCCTGCTGCTGCCGGGCCGGGTCTTCACCTCGACGACGGTCCTGGAATTCGGCGTCGGGCAGCGGCTCCGCGACTGATACCACGCTGGCCAAGAGACTCGCGGAATAACCCGGCGCGGAACGCGTTGAACACCGCGGGCCCGATCGTTCATCGCACTGTCAACCTCGCGAAGAGCGCAGGAGGAACACCATGAAGCCCGGAATCCACCCCGAATACCATGCCGTCGTCTTCCGCGACCAGGCCGCCGGCTACGCCTTCCTCAGCCGGTCCACCGCCACCAGCGCGCACACCGTGCAGTGGGAGGACGGCAGGACCTACCCGGTGATCGACGTCGAGGTCTCCTCGGCCAGTCACCCCTTCTACACCGGCAACAGCCGCGTCGTGGACACCGCCGGACGCGTCGAGCGCTTCAACCGGCGCTACCAGCGCCCCACCTCCGGCGACTGAGGCCGGTCCGGGCCGGCTCCGAACCGAACCGGCCTCCCGCCCGTGTCAAGCAAGGCAGCCTCGCGCTCCTTAGAATCCCGTTGAGGAATCGGAGCACCCGAAGTCGGGGTCGCGTATAACGATCCTGGTTTGTCTCCCGCTGCGGCGGGCTCGGGTGAAGGGATGCCATGGAGGAGAAGCGGACGATCCCGCTGCCGGCGGATCCGCTCAACGCAAGGCGCAAGCGCACGATCGCGATCGCCGCGGGAGCGGTCGTCGCCGTGGCGGTGGGCGTGGTGTCGGTGGTCGCGGTGGCCGGAGGCTCGTCCCCGCACAAGCCCGCGGTCGGCGTCGCGGCGGCCACCGAGAGTTCGTCGCCGTACGCCACCGATTCCGGGGGCGGGTACTCGCAGCAGCCGCAGTTCACCTGGTCGGCACGGGCCGGCCTGCCGCCGGGGTCGCCGACCGCCAAGCCGTCGACGCCGGCCACGCCACCGTCCTCAACGTCGGTCGCAGCACCGCCGCCGACCGGTCCGGTCACCAATCCGGCACCGCCGACGTCGGTAGCGGCGCCGCCGCCGTCTACGGTGACCAAGGTCGCCGCGCCGCCGACTACCTCGGCGCCGCCCCCGCCTTCGACGTCGAAGGCCCCGACGACGTACCAGATCAGCGGGACGGTCTCCTGCGTGTCCGGGCACTCGGTCGAGGGGGTCTGGGTCCAGGCGGCCCAAGGCTCCGGGTACTCGCCGTGGCAGGGCATCGGCAACGGTTCGACGTCGCGCTACTGGTACACGCTGCCGTCGACGATGTCGTTCTCCCTGCACGTCGGCTGCCGCGGCACGACGGCCGCATGGGGCGTGGCGCTCACCACGCCGCAGGCCCCCGGGCCGGTCGCCAACTTCACCTGCCACGACGTCTCCGGACAGGCCGAATACGGGACCTGCGACCTGCAGTAGCCGGTGCAGTAGCCGGCAGACCTGAGTAGCCGGCAGCGGCCGCCGTCGCGACCGGTCCCGTAACGCGCCGCACCGTCCTGCTGTCCTACTGTCTTGCCGTCCTACTGTCCGACCGCCCCTCAGCCGTCGAGCCGCAGCAGGTCGCGCCCGGCACGGATCACCGTGTCCCGCACCTGCTGCGGATCATCGAGCTCGGCGGCTGACAACGCGCCGTCGTGCAGCAGCACCAGCACGCGTCCTGCGTACTCCGGATCCGGATGCCCGGCCCGTTCGGCGAGCCGCGTCACCGTGTCCTGGAACCAGGCGCGGTGCTCGGCGACGGCCACCCGGATCGGGTCCTCGGGGTCCGGGTACTCGGCCGAGGCGTTGATGAAGTGGCAGCCGCGGAAGCCCGCCGAAACCGTGACCTGGCCGATCAGCTCCAGCAGCGCGGCGGCGCTCTCCTGCGGGGTCCCCTGTTCCAGCGCCTCGGCGACCGCGGCGCGCAACTCGTCGTCGGTGGCCCGCAGGTAGGCCTCGACCAGGTTCTCCTTGGCCGGGAAGTGCCGGTAGAAGGTCGCCCTGGTCACGTTGGCCTCGGTCACGAGGCGGTCGACCGGCACGGTGTGGATGCCCTCGGTGTAGAAGAGCCTGCGCGCGGTCTCCAGCAGGCGGTCTCTGGGGCTCGGCGCGGCGTTCGGCATGTCTCCATGGTAGTGGAAGGAACGTTCTGTTGACTTCGCTCCCCGCAGCCTCCTAGAGTCGGGGGAGAGGGAGAACGAACGTTCCTTCTGAATGAGCAGCCATCGAGAGGACCCGACTCCATGTCGTCCCGTTTCAGCGCCTACCTCGACCGCAACCAGGCCTTCGCCGCCACCGACGCCAAGCTCCAGATCCCGGAGATCCCGTTCATCCCCTTCCGGCAGGTCTACCTGCTGACCTGCGTCGACCCGCGCGTCGAGCCGGCCGCCATCGCCGGTGTGGAGCTGGGGGAGGCGATCGTGGCCCGCAACATCGGCGGCCGCGCCACCGAGTCGGCGATCGACGACCTGGCCTGGGTCTGCCACCTGCACGAGAACAAGACCCCTGACGCCGACTGGTTCGAGGTCGCGATCCTGCACCACACCGACTGTGGCGCCGGCCTGCTCGCCGACCCGGAGCTGCGCCGCACCTTCGCCGAACGCGGCGGGTACGACGAGCCGACGGCCGCCGCGATGGCGGTGCTCGACCCGGCTGCGACCGTGCGGCACGACGTCGAGGTGCTGCGGAACGCGCCGGTGCTGGCGCCGAGCATCGACAAGCTCAGGATCGGCGGCTACGCCTACGACCTCAAGACCGGCGTGATCACCACCGTGGTGGCGCCGGAGTGACCTGACCGGCCGGCGCCGACCGCTGCGCCGCGCGTTCGGAGAACCCGTGACTCCGTCGGCTCTTCTCGGTAAGGTTCAATCATTAAAAGGACTCGTTACGGGGAGGGCCGCATGACCACCGATCTGATGCACCGCTGGGCCGAGGGCTGGAGCGTTTCCCGCGGTACCGAACCGCCGGTCCCGACGCGGTGGGGGCTGCGGATCGAGGTCGGCGACGACAAGCAGCTGCGCCGCCATCTGCTGTTCGAGCCGCAGGAGCAGGGCGTGCGAGAACTGGTCGCCTCCATCGACGAACCGCTGACGTGGCTCAAGAGCCACGTGGCGCCGTCCGAGCTGGCGCCGTGGCTGCCGGCCGGCTGGATCGAGGACGAGCCGGGCTGGCTGATGGCGGTGGACGTGGCGCCGGCGGCCGTCGTGGTCCCGGACGGCTACCGGCTCACCTCCGAGTCGAAGGACGGCACGACCTATGTGCGGATCCTGACATCCGGCGGGGTGCTCGCGGCGCGCGGGCAGTACGGCTACGTCGGGGACCACGGGACCGTCGACCAGATCTCGACCGAACCCGAGCACCGGCGCCGCGGCCTCGGCTCGGTCGTGATGAACGCGTTGGCCAACAAGGCCTACGAGCTGGGCGCCTCCACCAGCGTGCTGGGCGCGACGAACGACGGTCGGGCGCTGTACGAGTCGCTGGGCTGGAAGGTGCACGCGCCGTTGGCGGGGTTCGTATACCAGCGATAGGGCTGTGACAAGTGACAGGCGGCAGGGCCGTGAAGCCGTCATCTGCGGTGACATTGGAAACCGATGTCGTTCCCATCTTTGCGTCCATACGCAAATGTGCGATTCACTTCTGGTGTCACCCGCAGGACCCCGGCCCGGTTGGAGCAGAGTGTCTGAGCATGAGCACGACCACGACGAGCGTGGCGGTCACGGCCATGGCGGCCAAGGCGGCGGCCGAGGCCATGCCGGCCACAGCCACGGCGTGGCCGACGACGCCGACCGCCGCTGGCTGCTGATCGGCCTGGCGCTGATCCTCGGCTTCATGTCGGTCGAGGTCGCCATCGGCGTGCTCGCGCACTCCCTGGCCCTGCTCTCCGACGCCGCCCACATGCTCACCGACGCCGGCTCGATCCTGCTGGCGCTGTTCGCGATGCGGCTCGCCGCACGGCCCGCGCGCGGCGACTACACCTTCGGGCTCAAGCGCGCCGAGATCCTGTCCGCGCAGGCCAACGGCGTCACGCTGCTGGTGCTGTCGGCGGTGCTGGCGTTCGAGGCGGTGCGGCGGCTGATCAGCCCGCCGGCGGTGACCGGCGGCCTGGTGCTGGCCACCGCGCTGGTCGGGGTGGCGGTGAACATCGCGGCGGCGTGGTCGATCTCCAAGGCCAACCGCACGTCGTTGAACGTCGAGGGCGCGTTCCAGCACATCCTGACCGACCTGTTCGGCTTCATCGCCACCGCGGTCGCCGGGCTGGTGGTGGTGCTGACCGGCTTCGCCCGCGCGGACGCGATCGCCACGCTGGTGGTCGTGGCGCTGATGCTCAAGGCCGGGCTCGGACTGGTGACGGCGGCCGGGCGGATCTTCCTGGAGGCCGCGCCGGCCGGCATCGACCCGGACGCCGTGGGCGACCAGATGGCGGCGGTCGAGCAGGTGATAGAGGTCCACGACCTGCACATCTGGGAGATCACGTCGGGGCAGGCGGCGCTGAGCGCGCATGTGCTGGTGGTGCCCGGCGGGGACTGCCACAACGTGCGGCGCGTGCTGCAAACGCAGCTGCAGGCCGAGCACGGGATCAGCCACGCCACGTTGCAGGTCGACCATCTCGGGGACGTCGAGGGCGATGTGCTGCAGATCGCGCACAGCGTGCCGGACAACGGTTCCGGGCACTGCGAGGACACGCACGGTCCGGTGCATCGGACCGGGCCGCACGATCACTGACCGCCGGCCGCTGAGCTGACTATCGGCTACTACTCTGCCGGAAGTTGGAAGTTATCGATCTGCCTACCGGTTGCTGGACCTGCCGACCGGCTACTGATCCGCCCCTACCAACGAACCGACGGCCGCCGCCAGTTCATCCCGCCGCGGCGGCCCCGAGACTCGGTGCGTGATCCGGCCCGCGCCGTCGAGCAGCAGCACGGTCGGCGTCCGCAGCACGGTCAGGCGGCGGGCCAGATCCAGCCGCTCCTCGGCGTCGATGTCGAGGAAGGCCACGGCGTGCCGGTCGGCGAGCTCGGTCAGGACGCGGCGGGTCGGTCCGCAGTACCGGCAGACCTTCGAGGAGAACTGGACCAGCGTCGCCCGCGGATCGAGTTCGATGCCGAGGTCCGTGGCCGTCAGCTGATCGGTGTCCGCCGACGGCGCCGCCTTCACGGCCTTCACGGCCCCATCGGTCCGTCTGCGCCACAGCCCGAAGGCCGACGCCGCCGCCAGCACGCCCACCGCCGCCAGCACTCCGGTGACATCCATGCAGGACACAGTGACGACGTCTCGCGGGTTATTCCCGGCTTGTCCGGTGTGTGAGACACCTATCGTCTCACCGGATTCTCCGACCTACCTTTGCCGCATGACGGAAACGCAGGTCACACCGCCCGCGCGCGGCATCGACGTCCGCGGCCCGAGGTTCGGCGCGACGGTGACCACCGTCGTGCTCGTGGTGGTGCTCGCGACCGGGAGCGGATGGCTGCTCGCGGCGCAGGCGCTCGTCTTCGCCATCGGTGCCTTCGCCGGGCTGCGACGCGCGCCCTATGGTCTGCTGTTCGCGCGCGTGGTCCGTCCGCGCCTCGGGCCGCCGACCGCGTTCGAGGACGAGGCGCCGCCGCGGTTCGCGCAGGGCGTCGGTGTGGTGTTCGCGGTCGTGGGGGTCGTCGGCTACCTGGCAGGGGTGCCGGCGCTGGGCATCGCCGCCACTGCGTTGGCGCTGGCCGCGGCGTTCCTCAACGCGGCGTTCGGATTCTGCCTCGGGTGCGAGATGTACTTGATGGTGGTCCGGGTGCGGGGACAAGCTTCCTGAGTTCGATGCTAGGGTCCTGACCTAAAGTCAGCGGCCTGGCTCGTCCATACGGCCGCTGACAACGGGCGCCTCGTGGAGAACGAGCTAGTCGAACAGTGGGGGTTGGTCCATGTCCACTCGTCCTCGTATACCCGCGATGGCCGGTGCCGTGTGCGCCGCGTTGCTGCTCGCCGGGTGCTCGAGTTCGGGCACGGTCGGCGCGGGCGGGTCGTCGAGCGGCGGCGTGGGGGGACTCACCGGCGCGACCTCGGGCGGGAACAGCGGACCCGACACCGGTTGCACCCAGGCGATGCTGGCGATCCAGAACGCTGAGAAGGCTCAGACCAACACCAATCTGCAGGCGGCCGTCAGCGCCGCCAACACCTCGATCGGGCAGTTGCGGGCCGCAGCCCTGGCCACCCAGAAGCCCGGCGGACGCGACGCGATGAATAAGGTCGCCGACGACCTGCAGGCGATCGTGACCCAGGTGGCGGCCGGACACCAGCCGGACACCACGTCGGCACTGCGCGACGCCCAGATCGTCGCGGGCATCTGCGGGATGTGAGCCGCTCCGCCGGTTGAAATCCCGCTGAACGTCGACGGCTACGGATTCCCCGACACGGACATCGAACTGCTGGCGCGCTCCGGCGGCCGCACCCTCGGCCGCTTCATGCTCGCACCAGAGCCCGGCACGACTCCGTCGCCGGCCGCCCGACAGGTCGCTGCGATGCTCGCGGCGCAGGCCGGGGTGGCACTCGCGCGCGATGCGGGACGGCTGCCGGTGGAGGCTTGAGCCTGGTCCCTGGCTTGGGGATAGTGCTGCGCGTGTGGCTGCTGGCCGCGGTGTAGGCCGAGCGATATCGGCGTGAGCCTGCCGTCGGGTTAGGCGACCCGCACCCCGTCCAGGAACAAGCCCACCATCTGCGTCCCCAACTCCCGGCGCGTCAGCGGCCCCTCCGCGTGGAACCACCGGTGGATCTGCACCACGCTGCTCAGGAACGTGTTCGTGATGACGCTGGCCCCCACGTCGGCCCGGAACACCCCGGCCTTCTGGCCCTCCTCGACCAGGTCCTGGAACAGGTGCTGGTAGCGGCGGCGTTCGGCGCGCACGGCCGCGGCGTGCTCGCCGGCCACCAGGTGCATGGAGCGGGCCCAGACGGTCAGGGGTTCGGCGTGGTCGTCCATGTGCGCGAACAGGTCCGTGACCGCGCGGGACAGCCGGACGTCGGCCGGGCCGTCGGCGGCGGCGATCGCCTCCAGGCGCTGGGTCTGTTCGGCGAGCAGTTCTCGGTAGATGCTGGTGAGCAGCTCCTCCTTGGAGCTGAACCAGTGGTACAACGCGCCCTTGGTGACCTGCGCGGCCTCCACGATCTGGCGGGTGGTCGTGGCCTCGTAGCCCTGGCGGCCGAACAGGTTCGTGGCGGCGGCGACGATCCGCTCCCGGGCCTGCCCGCGCTGCACCTTCGTCCGGTCCTGCCCAGTCATGTCGCTCCTCGTCAGGGTCCTGGTAGCACCCATTGACACCACGGAATTCAAGACGATACTAAGGCGAAACATACCGGGCGGTCGGTCTGTGACCGGGAAGCGAGAGCGCCGATGACCTTCAACCTCGCGACGATCCTCCGCGAGTCGCGGCACGCCTCACCGGGCAAGCCGCTGTGCCACAGCCGGGACAAGACCCTCACCTACGAGCAGGCCGACGAGGACTCCGGCCGGGTGGCCGCCGCCCTGCTCGCGCTCGGTCTGGAACGCGGGGACCGGGTCGCGGTGCAGCTGCCGAACCTGCCGGAGTTCCTGCTCTGCTACTTCGGCATCCTCAAGGCCGGGCTGATCATGGTTCCGCTGAACCCGCTGCTCAAGGGCCACGAGATCGCCTACCACCTGCGGGACTCCGGGTCGAGGATCCTCGTGGCCTGCGCTCCGCTGGCCGCCGAGGCGGTCGCCGGCGCCGAGGAGGCCGGCGAGAATGCCGGGGAGAAGGCCGGCGGGATCCCGGTCTACATCGTGGACGTGCCCGGATTCGACGCGACACCGACCGGCACGCACGCTTTCAGTGAACTCCTTAACGCCACCGACACCGGCGACATCGCACCGACCAACGCCGACGACACCGCCGTGGTCCTCTACACCAGCGGCACCACCGGCAAGCCGAAGGGCGCCGAGCTGACGCACTTCCAGCTCTTCATGAACTGCACCGTCTCCGGTGAGTTGTTCGGCATCCGCCCGGACGACGTCACCCTCGCCGTCCTCCCGCTCTTCCACGTGTTCGGCCTGTCCAGCGTCCTGAACGTCGCGGTCCGCTTCGGCGGCACGATGGCGCTGGTCCCGCGCTTCGAGACCACCCCGGTCCTGGAGATGATGGAGAAGCACCGCTGCACCATCTTCTCCGGCGTCCCCACGATGTTCTTCGCGCTCCTGCACGCCGACACCTCGGAGCACGACCTGTCGGCGCTGCGCGTCGGCTGCTCCGGCGGCGCCGCGATCCCCGGCGAGGTGATCCGGGCCTTCGAGGAGAAGTTCCCCGGCGTGGTGATCCTGGAGGGCTACGGCCTGTCGGAGTCGGCGAGCACCACGACCTTCAACATCAGCGCCGAACAGCGCAGGGTCGGCTCCATCGGGAAGTCGGTCTGGGGCATCGAGACCCGCGTGGTCGACGACGCGGACCGCACGCTGCCGCCGGGCCCCGGGCACGTCGGCGAGATCGTCATCCGCGGCCACAACATGATGAAGGGCTACTGGAACAACCCCGAGGCCACCGCCGAGGCGGTCCGCGACGGCTGGTTCCACACCGGCGACCTCGGCTACGCCGACGAGGACGGCTACTTCTACATCGTCGACCGGAAGAAGGACCTGGTCATCCGCGGCGGGTTCAACGTCTACCCGCGCGAGGTCGAGGAGGTCCTGTACACGCATCCGGCGATCGCCGAGGCCGCGGTCGTCGGACGCGCGGACGAGCGGCTGGGGGAGGAGGTGGTGGCGTACGTCGCGCTCAAGGCCGGAGCGCAGGCGGACGAGC
Organism: Catenulispora rubra; assembly: GCF_015356825.1. Classification (GTDB taxonomy): domain Bacteria; phylum Actinomycetota; class Actinomycetes; order Streptomycetales; family Catenulisporaceae; genus Catenulispora; species Catenulispora rubra. The sequence continues at coordinate 24,872 of NZ_JAACYW010000150.1, forward strand.
AGGACGTCATAGCGTTCTGCAAAGACCGGATGGCGGCCTACAAGTACCCGCGTGAAGTGAAGTTTCTCAGTGCCCTGCCGACAGGGCCGACCGGCAAGATCCTGAAGAAGGAGTTGCGGACGTGAGTTCTTCGAGCATCGCAGTGGACGCAGGTCCCGGCGTCCTGAACCGCCTCTGGCGCCGAGACCTGGCGGCCTATCCGGAGTCCGCACGCCGGTACGCCTACCTGGGCATCGTCGTGCTGACCACCATCGTCCTGTACTACCTCCTCTACATCCAGTACGCGGTGGCGACGTCGATCATCACCCGCTACCACATGACCTTCACCTACTTCATCTGGATGTCGGTCATCGGCAACGCCGTCGGCGCCGCCTCCTCGCTGCTCGCGGGCCTGGCCGACCGCTGGGGCCGGGCCAACCTGGTGGTCTACGGGCTCCTGGTGGCCGGCATCCTGGTGCTGATCCTGCCCAGCACGTCGAGCAAGGGTGCGTTCCTGACCCTGTTCGCCGCGCTGTTCTTCGTCGAGGGCATCATCCTGGTCGCCACCCCGGCGCTGATCCGCGACTTCTCGCCGCAGCTGGGCCGGGCCACCGCGATGGGCTTCTGGGCGATCGGACCGGTGGTCGGCAGCCTGGTGGTGACCACCGTGACCAGCCACACCCTGGGCAGCTCGACCTGGCAGGACGAACTGCACTACTCCGGGATCAGCTCCCTGATCGTGTTCGTGCTGGCGCTGTTCGCGCTGCGCGAGCTCTCGCCGCGGCTGCGCGACCAGATCATGGTCAGCATGCGCGACCGCGCGCTGGTCGAGGCGCGGGCCCGCGGCATCGACCCGGAGCAGGCGCTGGCCGGGCACTGGCGGCAGATGCTGCGGCCGGGCATCGCCGGCCCGGCGTTCGCGGTCAGCGTGTACCTGCTGCTGTACTACGCGCTGGTCGGCAACCTGGTGATCTACTTCTCCTCGGTCTACGGCTACAGCGAGCAGCGCGCCAACGCGGTCGCGAACTGGTACTGGGCCTCCAACGCGGTCTCCCTGGTGGCCGCCGGGCTGATCTCGGACAAGCTCAAGGTCCGCAAACCCCTGATGATCGTGGGCTGTGTCGGCACCATCACCACCACGACGATCTTCGCGCTGCTGGCCACGCACGCGCACACCGGCTACTACACCTTCGCCGTGCTGTTCCTCATCGGCGGCGCGCTGGCCGGGGTGACCTACGCGCCGTGGATGGCGGCGTTCACCGAGACCGTCGAGGACAAGAACCCGGCGGCCACGGCGACCGGCCTGGCGGTGTGGGGCTGGATCCTGCGCGTGGTGGTCGCGGTGTCGGCGGCGTTCGTGCCGGTGGTGGTGACGTCGGTGACGCCGATCGTGGACCACGGCGCCGAGGTGGCCGCCGCGCAGGCCAAGGCCGGACCGGCGCTGGCGATCATCGGCGCGCACCCGGCGATCTTCGCCGAGCTGGCCAAGTACCCGCCGAACCCGGCCGCGATCCCGCCGGACGTGCTCGGGCAGGCGGTGGCCCAGGTCGGGCTGGCGAACCTGCAGACGGTGCAGCAGGCGCAGCCGGACATCGCGATCCTGCAGGCGCATGGCGCGTCGGTGGCCAAGGCGGTCAAGGACGGGCCCAAGCAGTGGCAGACCTGGTGGTGGGTGGCGCTGGGCGGGCAGATCCTGTTCCTGCCCTTCGCGGTCATGATGCGGGGCCGGTGGAGTCCTCGTAAGGCTCGCGAGGACGCCGAGGCGCACGAGCAGGCGGTCGCGGCGGAGTTGGCGAGGTTGCAGGAGGCGCCGGCTACCTGAGGTGATTGTCGCTGATCGCGAGCGACTGATCGTGACTGATCGTGCCCTGATACGACGCGGCCCGCCGTCACGCACTGCGTGACGGCGGGCCGTCGGCTGTCGCCTCGGATCAGACCCCGAATCAGACCCCGAACAACCAGAACCACTGGCTCTGGTCCGCCGTGTTGCACGGCGCCATCGAGAGCCACTGCTGGTTGCCCTTGCCGGCCAGGCAGGTCCCGGTCTGCTTGTTCTTCAGCACCCCGTAGTCGGTGTTGCCGGGGATGGCGGTCACAGTCCACAGCTGGAAGGGCGCCGTCAGGTGCGCCTGGAGACCGGCCACGGCGTTGAAGTCGTCGGAGATGTCGACATCGGTGGCGTTGGTGGGGTCCACCTGGAGGACCTTCGTGCCGGCGGTCGCCGGTTTGTCGTTGGACTGGATGACCGTGGTGCCGTCGGAATAGGTCCATACGGTCCAGGTCTGCGCGAGGGAATGGTTGGTCGGCCAGATGTCCACCTGCTGGCCGTCGTTGAACTTGTCCTCGTTCAGGTCGACTGAGGCGTTGGCCGCGTAGTTCAGGATGTTGGTCGTCTTCTGCTGCGTCGGCGGCGCGGGCTTGGACGGAGCCGGGGGAGCGGCGGGCTTGGAGCTGGAGGCCGGTGCCGGCGGGGCGGCGGGACTCGAGGCG